>JBEPVO010000039.1:0-20356 GCA_041690975.1 Alphaproteobacteria bacterium | reverse complement strand
CGAAACGGCCGGGACGCAGCAGCGCCGGGTCCAGCACGTCGGGACGGTTGGTGGCCGCGATCAGGATGACGCTTTCATTGGCTTCAAAGCCGTCCATCTCCACCAGCAACTGGTTGAGGGTCTGCTCGCGTTCGTCATTGCCGCCGCCCAGGCCGGCGCCGCGATGACGGCCGACCGCATCGATTTCATCGATGAAGACGATGCAAGGCGAATTCTTCTTGGCCTGCTCGAACATGTCGCGCACACGGCTGGCGCCGACGCCCACAAACATTTCGACAAAGTCCGAACCGGAAATGGTGAAGAAGGGCACATTGGCTTCACCCGCGATGGCGCGTGCCAACAGGGTCTTGCCGGTGCCCGGCGGGCCGACCAGCAGCACGCCCTTGGGGATGCGGCCACCCAGGCGTTGGAATTTCTGCGGGTCGCGCAGGAAGTCCACGATTTCTTTCAGGTCATCCTTGGCCTCGTCCACGCCGGCCACGTCTTCAAACGTGACCCGGCCTTGGCGCTCGGTCAGCAGCTTGGCGCGCGATTTGCCGAAGCCCATCGCCTTGCCGCCGCCCGACTGCATCTGGCGCAGGAAGAACACCCAGACGCCGATCAGCAGCAGCATGGGGAACCAGTTGACGAAGATCCCGACCAGCGAGGGCATGCCGTCTTCGGCGGCTGTCACGGCGGTATCGACATTGTGCGCCTTCAGCATCGGCCACAACGTGGTGTCGTTGGCGGGCACGGTGGTAGTGAAGGCCTGGCCGGAGATCAGCTCGCCTTTGACCTGCTCACCTTGGAAGGTGACTTTGCGAACCTGGTTCTGCACGACCTGTTCGTTGAATTTGGAATAGCTGAGCGCGCTGGCCGTCGCATGCGTGCCCGTGCCCTGGAACAGATTGAACAGGAACACCAGCAGGACCGCGATCAAGATCCACAAACCGAGATTGCGCAAATTGTTCAAGACCTAAGTCCTTTCAACTCATTCAGCCTTTCGGCTGGTCAACTCAACGTTCAGTCTACCGCAAAGGGACGGCACCGTGCATGCACGCCGACGCCCCAGCCAGCTTATTAGATAGGGCGTTTCTAGCGTATTGCCAGCCATCAAAACGTTAAGAGTTTCGAGCGCCTTTCGCAATGCACGCCGCATGACCCGGTTAACGGGCGCTTTGTCCGTTCCGGGAACTTTCCCGCACTAGGACTAGTGTTTTTGCCCCGAATACCTGGCCCGCGCGCGGTGCGGGAAACAGGCGGCAGCCATGCAAGGTGGCGCCCCGGCCCAATTTCCCAGACCCGATACTGTCAAAAAGCCGCTCCAGGGCTTCGAACCGGGGCCGATAGGCGTCACCCGATACCGTCATCAGCAGCGCCGCCAGGGCACGCAATCCCACTTCGCGCGGCGCCGCCATCAGGGCGCCCGCATCCAGCAGCACGCGCGCGCCGTCGGCACGGGCGGCCCGCGCCAGAACCGCCTCGGTCGCCAGTTCGAGTGCCGTGCGGGCGCGCGCCAGATGGGCGGCGGCGGCGGCGATACGCGCGGACGACAATCCGGCCGCTTCCAGTGCCGGCATCAGTCCCCGGATGCGGCTTCTGGCGAAGCGCGTTTCGGCATTCATGGGATCTTCCAGCCAGGCCTGATCCAGCCGTTTGAGAAAATCGCGCAGACCGGCCCGCGAAAAGCCCAGCAACGGCCGGGCCAGATTGAGATCGGCAAAGTCGGAAACTGGAAAGGGCGCAAGAGCGCGCATGGCCGATAATCCATCCAACCCGCTGCCGCGTCCCAGGCGCAGGAGAAAGGTTTCAGCCTGATCGTCCAAGGTGTGGCCCACATAAAGCGTGGCGATGCGGTGTTTGCGCAGCCAGCCACCCATCAAGCCATAGCGGGCGTCGCGCGCTGCCGCCTCGATGCCCGACTGGGGCGCCGCGCCTTTGCGGGTGAGGATATGCGCGGCCAGGCCTGCCTTGCGGGCAAAGACCGCAGCCTTGCGCGCTTCGCCTGCCGATTCCTTGCGCAAGGCGTGATCCACGATCAACACGACGGGCGGCGTCACATTTTGCGCCTCGGCCCACCCGGCCAGCAGATGCATCAGGGCGAGCGAATCGCCGCCGCCGGATACAGCCACCGCGGCCGGCCAGGGCGCGCCGATCTCTTTCATAGCGTTGGCAAACGCAAGACGAAGTGCGGCCTGCTTTTTTTGTCCCGCGTCCGGACGCTTAGCGGCAGGCTGCTTTGCGCGCGCCGGCTGCGGCTGCGAGCGTGGCGGGGGCCGCTTTGGGATATTTGGTCTTGAGCGCGGCAAGGGTGGTGCATCCTCCGGGAGTCTGGCCTTGCGCGATCAGCGCCTGACCCAGCTTCAGCATACTGTCCGGGCTGCGGATACTGTCGGGATATTTCTTGATCTGCTCGGCAAAGGCGCGCGTCGCATTGGGATAATCATGCTGCACATAAGCGATGTTGCCGATCCAGTAGATCGACTGGGCCGACAGATCGGTGTCGCTGGGATTGGCGTCGGCATAACCGCGGAACGCGGCGCTGGCTTCGGTATATTGCGCCTTGGCCAGATAATTCATGGCGCGGTCATACTGGGCGGTGCCGCTCGCGCCAGAAGGCCCGACCGGCGTCGCCGTGCGCGGCGGCGCGGCGTTGATTGCCCCGTTGCTCATGGGTGCGCCGCCGGGGCCGCTGTTCATTGGCAAGGTGCCCAAGGTGCCAGGTGGACGGCCCAACTGCTGCGGGCCGCCTGATGACGGAGGACCATTGAAGCCCTGATCGCCACCACTGATCGGCGGCAGCGGGGTGCCGGGCGCGAAGCCACCGCCCGAGGGCGGCATGCTAGCGGCAGGGGCCGCGCCGACAGCGCCGCAATTGAGACCCTGCTCATTGCCGTCCGCGCCCAATTGCTGCGCCGACACCATGCAAAGACGATAAGCAAAATCTTTCTGCTGCGCGTCGATCTTCTGGCGCAGCTCCTGAATCTGGTGCGCCAATTCTTCATTGGCGCCGGTGGCATTGGACAGGCTCTGGGTGAGACCTCTCACCCGGTCTTCCAATTGCTGGACCCGGCCGGAGATCTGGCTGATCTGGTTGTCCTGGCCATTTTCATGGGCCTGGCGTGCCGCTTTGTCTTCGTCGCTTTCGCCGAAGAGCTGGGCATGGGCCGGAAGCGCCGTGATCACCGCGCCCGACAGCATCAGGCCGAGTGTAAAAAAGGCTGCACGCGTATTCATGGCCTGTCCTCAAGACTGACAGAACTAAGTTGGCAAACCGAAAGTGACAAAGAAAAAGGGCGCGCGTGCGACCACCCGCGCCCTTTTATTACTTTAAACCGGCGATCACGAGTTCGCGCCACCAGTGATGACGCTGACGCCGCGGCGATTCTGCGACCAGCAATCTTCGCCGGATTCCGAGCAGACCGGACGTTCCTTGCCGTAGGAGACAGTTTCCAGGCGGCCGGCAGCGATGCCCTGCGCAACCAGGAATTCCTTGACGGCGTTGGCGCGACGGGCGCCCAGCGCGAGATTGAATTCGCGCGTGCCGCGTTCGTCGGCATGACCTTCGACAGTCAAGCGGACGGACGGATAGCGGGTGAGCCAAGCGGCTTGCTTGGACAAGGTGCCCTTGTCGCCGTCTTCGATGTTGTACTGGTTGAGGCCGAAATGGACGGTGTCGCCGACATTGACCTTAAAGTCTTGGGCGCTGCCCGCCATGATGCCGGACTGGACAGGGGCGGCCATCGGCGGCGGCGGCGGTGCGGCCGGCGGCGGTGCAGTGTTGACGGCTTCCTGTTTGTGGGTGCAGGCGCCGAGCAGCAACGCGCCCGCCAATGCGGCGAATTTCAACGTGCTGGAAAATGTCTTCATAGCAATGGGTCTCCCGAGAAAGTGAAGGCGGCGGCAGGTGGCGCCTGAGTTCCTAAAAATACGCACCCGAAGGCAAAACGTACAAAGCGGCAAAAAGAGCCAAAATTTTGGCGGATATGGCCCTCGAATCACTAATGTGAAGTGTAAGGTTCCCTCGGGCTTTGCCAATGCCAGAGCCGATAGAGACCGGAAATTTTGCACAAATTTCGCATGTCCCTAACCAGCAATCCCAAATGTTTCTACCATAAACACGTAGGCAGTATAGACACTTACTGGATCAATGGCGACCAAGCCGGGTCCGAAGCATCGCCCGGGGTCATCACCCGTTGTTCGTTGCGGCCGGTCACGTCCACGGACCAGATTTGCGAGCCGCGGTTGTTTGACGCTTCCCGGGTGAACATCAGCACCCGGCCATTGGGGGCCCAGGTCGGCCCTTCGTCATGATAGGCGTTGGTGATCATGCGCTCGCCCGAACCGTCGGACCGCATCACTCCGATGGTGAAGTGCGAACCCTGCTGCTTGGTAAAGGCGATCAGGTCGCCGCGCGGGCTCCAGACCGGGGTGCCGTTCTCGCCCGCGCCGAAGCTGATGCGGTGCTGGCCCGTGCCGTCCGCATTCATCACATAGATCTGCTTGGAGCCGCCGCGGTCGGATTCAAACGTGATCTGGCGGCCATCGGGCGAAAAAGAAGGCGCGCTGTCGATGGCCGGATCGTTGGTCAGCCGCAGCACGGCGCGCGAACGCAGATCCATCACATAGACGTCGGAATTGCCGCCATTCTCCAGAACCAGCGCGACGCGATTGCCATCCGGCGAAAAGCGCGGCGAGAACGTCATGTTGGGGAAATTGCCCAGCTCTTCCTGGCGGCCCGTTTCCAGGTCGAACAGATAGATGTGCGGCTTTGTGGCGATATAGGACATGTAGGCGATCATCTGCGCCGTGGGATTGAAGCGCGGTGTCAGCACCATGTAGTCGCCGCGGGTGAGGAAGATGGGATTGGCGCCATCCTCGTCCATCACCGCCAGACGCTTGACGCGCTTGAGTGCGGGGCCGGATTCCGAAACGAACACGATGCGGGTGTCGAAATACCCTTTCTCGCCGGTGATGCGTTCATAGATCGCATCGGAAACCAGATGCGCCACGCGCCGCCAGTTTTCCGGCTGGGTGAAGAATTGCTGCCCCAGCATCTGGCTTTCGCCATACACGTCCCACAAGCGGAATTCGACTTTCAGGCGACCGTCGGGCTGGACCGTCACCTGCCCCGCCACCAGCCCCTGTGCGCTGATCGCGCGCCAACTGGCGAAAGTGGGCGCGACATTGATGTTGGTGATGTGCTCGACAAAAGCGCGCGGATCGATCGATTTGAAAAGACCCGAACGATTGAGATCGGCCCGCACCACGCCGGCGATATTGGCGCCCATTTGCGCCTGGGTGGGATCGGTGGAAATCATGTCGGGAATAGCGATGGGCAAGGGCTGCGCGTTTCCCTGGGTGACGTCCACCGACAGCGCAGCGGCTGCCGGAAGCGGCGCCAGTGCGGCCAGGGACAGGGCGCAGATCAGAAGAAATTTCTTCATGCCATTCTCCAAAGACAATTGACGCAAACTGGTTCCCGAAGCGGGCGTTTTTTGAGCGTCACTGATTCATCATCTGACGCGGATCGAAACGCAATGGATTGATCTCGCGCCATTGCTCATAACGATCCGCCGGCAGTCTGTAAGGCTGGCACTGCGCGATGGCGCGGCGCGCCGCCTCGGCTGCGGCACGGGTATAGGCGTTGGACGAGGTCAATGCGTCGGATGTGGCGCGCGCCGGCGTACCATCTTGATTCAAAGTCAGGTCGAAATCGACCACCAGATCCGCAGCATTAGGGGCGCCCACCGGCGGGCTCCAGCATCGATAGATCTGGCTCTTGAGTGCATCGGCAATATCCGCCGTCATCGCGTTGGCGGCGCCGATGCCTTGCACCACGCGCGGCCCCACCTTGGCGTTCGGCGGTGTCTTGGGCGTGGCGGTCAACTTGTTGAGCAGCGCGGCGAAATCCTGGCTGCTTTGCTTCTTCGGCGGCGTGTCTGGCGGCTTGGGCGTGTCCTCGACCTTCTTGGGCTCCGGCTTGATCTTGATGTCCGGCATCGGGGGCACCGGCGCGGGCTCAACATCTTGGAATTGCGGCAGCGGCGGCGCTTCCATGGTCGGCTGCGGAATTTCAACCTTGGGCGGGGTGGGCGGCGGCGGCGGCGCCATCGCCGCGACATTGGTCTTTTCCGTCACGGTAATCAGATCGACCGGCACGGAATGGGTCTCCTGCGAAGGATCAATCATCCGCGCCCAGGTGAAATAAGTCGCGCCGATCATCGCGGCATGCAGCAGCAGCGACAACGCCACGCCCGCACGCGGGCCACGCGCCGTGGTGGGGCGCGGTGGGCGTTGCGGCAACAGCCGTCTAGTGCTGTTCTGGCTTCGGCTTTGCGACATCGGTTACCAGTCCGATATGAGTGAAGCCTGCGCTTGCCAGCAGGCCCATCACCACCATCACCCGGTCATAAGCCACGGTCTTGTCGCCGCGTACGAAAATGCGCTGGTCATAACCATTCTGCGAAATCGCCTGCAGCTTCGGCACCAGGGCGTCCGCCGTGACGACTTCCTTCTGCAGATAAATCTTGCCGTCCTTAGACACGGTGATGGACAGCGGCTCCTTGTCCTGGCCCAGCGACGGGGCGCGGGTCTTGGGCAGATCCACCGGCACGCCGACCGTCAGCAACGGCGCCGTCACCATGAAGACGATCAGCAGCACCAGCATCACGTCCACGAAAGGCGTGACGTTGATTTCCGCCATGGCACGGCGGCGGTTGCGCCGCCCGCGAGACGAACCGTGCTGGATGGTCGCCGCCATCAGCGACCCACCTTTTCTTCCAGCTGCCGCGACAGGATGGCGGAGAATTCATCGGCGAAGGCATCGAGCCGATTGGCGTAACGGCCGATCTCGTTGATGAAGCGGTTGTAGAAAATCACCGCCGGTATCGCCGCGAACAGGCCGAGCGCCGTGGCGAACAAGGCTTCTGCGATGCCGGGCGCCACCACCGCCAAGGTGGTGTCGTGGCGCGCCGCGATGGCGGTAAAGGAATTCATGATGCCCCAGACCGTGCCGAACAGGCCGATGAAGGGCGCCACCGCGCCCACCGTGGCCAGAAAGCCCAACTGGCGTTCGATGCCGTCGGTCTCGCGCAGAATGGTGACGCTCATCGCCTTGTCGATGCGTTCCTTGACGCCGGTGATCTGGCTTTCGCGCGGCGCACCGCCTTCAAAGGCGCGGCGCCATTCGCGCAGCGCCGCCACGAACATCGCCGCCATAGGGTGATCGTTATGGGCGGAGAATTGCTGATAAAGCTCGTCCAGCGACTGGCCCGACCAGAAAACTTTCTCGAATTTCGCTGCCTTGCGCTTCAACCCGCTGAGCGCGATGCCCTTGTTGATGATGATCGCCCAGGACCAGAGCGAGGACAGCAGCAGCAGCACCATCACGGTTTTGACGATGATGCCTGCGCGCAGAAAACTGTCCACAATGGAGAAATTGCCGCCGCCGCCGCCGAGCTGCGACAGGCCGCCGGCATCGACGATGGTTGTGGGAGCCGCGGACGGCGCGCCCAGTTCCTGCGTGGTGGCGGGCTCGCCCGTGGGCGCGGCAATCGGTCCGCGCTGCGCCATTGCGGGCAGCGCAAGGCACGCGAATATGACAAAAAATACAGAAGCGAGTACGCGCTTAAATGTCATGGGAACAACCTTGTTCGCGCCAGGCAAAGCGCGCGTCGCAGATGCGCATTCAAAATTGGCCGAAGTAGGGCGGTCTTACGCCGAATCAATCTCAAGTATCTGTTTCTACTAGAAAAGGTGTCAACAAATCACGCAACGATTTCGGCAACCGTCGCGGCCGTCCCGTTAACGTGATGATGCAGGCTTCGATCCATCCATCCATCAGCAAATTCTCGCCCGCGTAAATCTTCTGCACCGCTTCGATGCGCGCCCCGGAGATGGCGGCAAGCGTGGTGCGGACCGTGAGCGTGTCGTCCACCCGCGCGGGGCGAAGATAGCTGGCCCGGACTTCACGGATCGCCCAGGCGGTGGGTTCGGCGCTGTCGAGGTCGGCCATCTTGGTCACGCCCGCCAGGCGGAAGAATTCGGTGCGGGCCCGTTCCATATAGCGCAGGTAATTGGCGTGATAAACCACACCCGACAGGTCGGTATCCTCGTAATAGACGCGCAGCGGCAGAACATGGACCTTGCCGTCGAAATGCCCCAGACCCGATACGCTCATGTGCCGCCTTCGTCGGAAAACAGACCGGCCTGAGATGGATCGCGCGGCGGAGCGGCAAGACCCAGATGGCCATAGGCCTGGCCGGTCAGCAGCCGACCGCGCGGGGTGCGCTGCACGAAACCCTGCTGCATCAGATACGGCTCGACGATCTCCTCGATGGCGTCACGCGCCTCGCCCAGCGCTGCGGCAATGGTTTCGATCCCCACCGGGCCGCCACCGAAATTCTCTGCAATCAGAGTCAGATAGCGCTTGTCGAAGCCGTCCAGGCCCCGATGATCGACCTCCAGGCGCGTCAGCGCCGCGTCGGCGATGCGGGCATCGACGGTGGGATGCTTGCCCACCGAAGCAAAGTCGCGCACTCGCTTGAGCAGCCGCCCGGCGATGCGCGGCGTGCCCCGGGCCCGGCCCGCGATCTCACGCGCGCCTTCACCGGTCAGATCGAAGCCCAGCACGCGGGCGCCGCGCGCCACGATCGAGCAGAGTTCGTCGGTGGTGTAGAAATTCAGCCGCACCGGAATGCCGAACCGGTCGCGCAGCGGCGTGGTGATCAGGCCCGAACGGGTGGTGGCGCCGACCAGCGTGAAGGGCGCCAATTGGATCTTCACCGACCGCGCCGATGGCCCTTCGCCGATCACTAGGTCGAGCTCGAAATCCTCCATCGCGGGATAGAGAATTTCCTCCACCGCCGGATTGAGGCGATGGATTTCGTCGATGAATAGAACATCGCGCGGTTCGAGGTTGGTGAGGATGGCGGCCAGATCGCCCGCCTTGGCCAGTACCGGGCCAGAGGTCGAACGGAAATTGACGCCCAGTTCGCGCGCCACGATCTGCGCCAAAGTGGTCTTGCCCAAGCCCGGTGGGCCGGAAAACATCACATGGTCCAGCGCTTCGCCGCGCGCCTTGGCTGCTTCGATAAAGACTTTCAGATTTTCGCGCGCCTGTTGCTGGCCCACGAAATCGGACAGGGTTTTGGGACGCAGCGACGATTCCAGCGAGTCATCCTCGGTGCGTTCCGGCGTGGTCATCCGGGCATCTGCTTTGGCTTCGCCTTTTAGTGCCTTTGCCATTAGCGCCCCATGCCTCTGAGCGCTTCACGGATCAAGCCGCTGGCTTCGGCATTGTCGCCCAGATCGTTCGAGGCCCGCGCCACCGCTTCGGCGGCCTGGCCTTCGGAATAACCCAGCTTCAACAGCGCCGAGACTGCATCGGCGGCGGGACCGCGCGGCGCGGCAACCGGCGCATGCATGTCGTCATCACCCCGCAGCATCATCCCGCCTGCCATCAAAGACGCCGCCTTGTCCTTCAACTCGGTGGCGATGCGCAGCGCCAGCTTGGGCCCGACGCCGGAAGCGCGCCCGATCATCGCCTTGTCCGACAGCGCCAGGGCGCGCTGCAATTCGCGCGGCGACAAAGTCGACAACACCGACAGCGCCACCTTGGAACCCACATTCTGCACCGTCTGCAACAAGCGGAACCATTCGCGTTCCTCGGCACTGGCGAAACCGTAAAGCCGGATCGCGTCGTCGCTGACTTTCATTTCGATCATCAATGACGCGTGTGCGCCCGCCGCCAGCCGCGACAAAGTGGAAGATGGGCATTGCACCAGATAGCCGACGCCGCCGACATCCAGGATCACTGCATCTTCAGCGATGGAATCCACCACGCCGGTGAGCTTGCCGATCATCGCGATGCCCCGCGCGCGGAGGCGCGCATCGAATCAAAGATGCGTGCACGCGTGCCCGACAGATGCGCATGGGTGATCGCCGCCGCCAGCGCATCGGCGGCATCGGCCTGTTTGACGCCGCATGTGGGCAGCAGGCGCTTGACCATGAACTGCACCTGGTCCTTGCTGGCGTGCCCTGCGCCCACCACGCATTTCTTGATGTGGTTGGGGGAATATTCCGCGATCTCCAGCCCCGCCTCCGCTGCCGCCAGCAACGCCACGGCGCGGGCATGGCCAAGTTTCAGTGCGGCGGATGGATCGCGTGCCACGAATGCCAGTTCGACCGCGATGGCCTGCGGCGCCAACCGCGCGATCACGGTGGTCAGTTCTCGGTGCAGGGCCAGCAGCCGAAGCCCCAGTCCAAGGGCAGGCTTGGTGGCGATGACGCCATGCTCGATATGGGAAAGCCGAGTGCCATCGAGCGAAATCACGCCCCAGCCCATCGCGCTGAGGCCGGGATCAAGGCCAAGAATGCGAATCGCGGTGACAGCCATGACGGCCTTTGTGCCCGTTCTGTTCGCACGCTTCAATGCGGAATCGAGGCACTTCGCATCAATGAGCCGCGAGGAATTTTGGGGGTTGGGCAGGAGCGACGCGCGGAGCGGGCGTAAAGCCCGTGAGCACGCGCGACGCGCCCAAGACCCAAAAGAACCGCGGCCTATCCGGCTAGTTTAGACATCAAAGCGTCGGACAATTCGTAATTGCCATAGACGTTCTGGATATCGTCATGGTCGTCCAGGATTTCGATCAACTTCATCAGGGTCTCACCCGCATCGTCCGGGACCGCGACGATGTTCTTGGGCCGCCAGGTAATAGCGGCGGAGGCGGGTGCCCCCAGCTTGGCTTCCAGCGCATCGCGCACCTGGGCGAATCCATCGATGCTGGCGAGGAATTCGTGGCCATCGGCGGTGGTGACGCATTCGTCGGCGCCCGCTTCCAGCGCCACTTCCAGCATCTGGTCTTCGCTGCCCTTTTCGCTGGGATACGAGATGACTCCCACATGATCGAACATGAAGGAGACCGATCCCGTCTCGGCCATTGCGCCGCCATATTTCGAGAAGGTGGAGCGTACATCCGCCGAGGTGCGGTTGCGGTTGTCGGTCATCGCTTCGACGATGATGGCGACGCCGCCGGGCCCCCGGCCCTCATAACGGATCTCGTCGTAATTCTCCGCGTCGCTGCCGCCTGCCTTCTTGATGGCGCGCTCGATATTGTCCTTGGGCATGGATTCCGCCTTGGCGGCGATGATCGCCGTGCGCAAGCGGGCGTTGAGGGCCGGATCGGGCAGGCCCGCCTTGGCGGCAACGGTGATTTCACGGGCGAGCTTGGAGAAGAGCTTGGAGCGCTCCTTATCCTGACGCCCCTTGCGGAACATGATGTTCTTGAACTGACTATGGCCGGCCATTTGTCACCGCTTTTCGGATGGGTCGCGCCGCAGGACGGGAATAGTCGCGCCTGACGCGGTCCAGGCCGGCCAAATAGCCGCCCCGCCCACTGTCTTTCAAGCCCCGGTTGCTTGTGCATCGCCGGTTCCGAGGCGCAGGATGCCCTCATATTCCACCGATTGCAGCAGCCCATATTTCCAACCTGATTTCTCAAGGAGGACGTCATGATCCTTGGCATGGATTGGCTCACCCTGGCTCATGTGCTGATTAGCCTGGTCGGCATCGGCACCGGCCTGGTGCTCCTGCTGGCCCTGATGGGCGGCCGCAATCCGGCAAACTGGGCCGCGTGGTTTTTGACCTCCACGCTCCTGACCAGCGTTACCGGCTTCGTCTTCTTTCCTATCGAACACGTCACCCCGGCCCAGATCACCGGCGTCATTTCCCTGATCGCTCTGGTTCTGGCGATTTATGCCCTGTACGGGCGGGCGGTGGCGGGGCCCTGGCGGGGTGTCTATGTCGTGACATCCACCATCGCGCTGTACCTGAATTGCTTCGTCCTGGTGGTCCAGTCCTTTCAGAAAATCCCCCAACTGCACGCACTCGCGCCCGGCATTCCACCCAGTGGACCGGTGTTCCTGGTGACCCAGATCGTGGTTCTGGTGGTGTTGGTCATAGGCGGGTGGATTGCCTGGCGGCAATTCAAGCCTTTGAAATTCTGATATTTTATAGATACCTATCAACAATAGGTACTTGATACCTATTATAGATAGGTATATGGATTTGCCATGAGCGCAAATCCTTCCTTCATGTCCGGCGTCCCTGAACTTCTGGTCCTGCGGCTGCTGCAGGACCGGGAGATGTATGGCTACGAAATCGTTGCGGCCATTGCCGCCGTGACCGGCCAGGTGGTCGCCCCGAAAGAAGGGGTGATCTACCCCCTGCTCCATGACCTGGAGAAAGAAGGATTGTTGCGGGCGCAGCGCCGCCCGGCCGGGGGCCGCACCCGTGTCTATTACACGCTGACATCCAAGGGGGTTCGGCGACTGTTCGATCTCACCGATGACTGGACCCGCATGACCCGGGTCATTCAACACGTCCTCAAGGGGCCGCTCCATGCCATTTGAAGAATTGCGCGAAAGATTGCTGACGAGCGGGATCGCGCCCCGGCACGTGCGGCGCTATCTCGCTGAGCTTGGCGACCATCTGGACGACCTCACGCAAGCCCAACGCGACGCGGGATATGGCGCGCAAGACGCCGTAATCCGGGCCCGCGCCAGACTGGGCGAAGATGACGACCTGACCACGGCCATGCTGGACCGCCCGGCCCTGCGCTCGCTGCCGGCCCGCGCGCCCTGGTTGATTTTTGGCTTCTTCCCACTCGTCTCCCTTGCCGCACTGTGCGCCGTGCCGGTTGGGATTCTGGCGGCCGTTGCCAGCCTGCATGCGCATGCGGGCGGATCACCCGCTGCGCCGTCCTGGTTCCGGGACCTGACCCTGAGCGCCGTATTTCTGGGCAACTGGTTGCTGCCACCGCTGACCGCAAGTCTGTTTACCGCTCTCGCATCGCGCCAAAGGCTACCAGCACACTGGCCGTTGCTGGCCAGCATCGTGCTGGTGGTGATCGGATTTCACATGCAGGCGCGCTTTCCGGCGCCACATCTGCATGGCGGATCGCTTGGAATCGGCTTGTCGTTTCCGGGTGGTCAGGATGGAATCAGCTTGTCGCGATGGCTGGCCGGGTCGCTTCTGATCATTACGCCTGCCTTGCTCTACTGGGGCTGGCGCTGGCGGCAGGATCTTTCTACCCGCTGACGGCATGACGAACGCACAAGCGAGGCTGACGAGTTTCTGTCTGGCGTTGCTGTTGCAGGCGGGATTTGTCGCGATCCTGATTTGGTCCCGGCCAGTTTTCATAAAAAAGCCGACCGTCGTTGGTGAATTGATCCTGCAACTGCCGCGTCCGCCAGCCGCCACGACAAGACCGGTTCACGAAGCGCCACGCGCTGTCGTCACGGCACCGACCAAACCAATGTTTGGAATCCCCTCATTATCTTTCACTGCTCCGAATTCTCCACCGACATCCGCCATTCAGGGCTTTGGCCGGGCGCTCAATGGCTGCGCGCCAGAAACCTATGCCACGCTGCCGCCGGAACAGCGCGAGGCCTGCGCCAGCCGCACACGGGACATGGCGGCGATCCCGTCCCGAGAACCCAATCTGATGGGTGCGCCATCGCGTGTGAAAAACCAGGCCATCTGGCGGGCAGAACTGGCGCGCGCCCATTCGCCCGCCTTGATGCCATGCCTGGGCGGGCTCGACGTGATGTGCATGCTTCTCAAAATGGCAGACGGTTCATTGTCGGATTTTGGCGATCCGAAGACCTGGCCGGTTTACGAGACCCAACAATTGGCGCCCGAAGATTTCTACAAGATCGAGCAGGCTTACGCCGAATGGCACAAGGCGCATCCCGGAAAATCCGCAGCCAATCGCGCCGATCCGCCCTGAGCCTTATTTGAATTCGGGCAAAGCCTGGCTGAGCCGCCCACCGACCCGCACCGGATCAATCCTGGTGGCCAGTCCTTTTGCCCCTGTTTCGATAAAAACACCGCAGACCGTCGCCGGTCCGGTGGCGGGCGAAAAGCGGGAACTGGAAATCTTGCGGACAAAGCGCTGCAGCGGTTCGGCCTTGTCCATGCCGATGACGGAATCATAATCGCAGCAGGCACCGGCATCGCTTTGATAGGCGGTGCCGCCCGGCAGGATCTGCGCATCCGCTGTTGGCACATGGGTATGGGTGCCGACTACCAGACTGGCGCGGCCATCGCAGAAATGGCCCATCGCCATTTTCTCCGACGTGGTTTCGGCATGCATGTCCACCACGATCGCATCGGCGGCTTCGCCCAACGGGCAGGCGGACAATTCGCCATCGACCGCCGCGAAGGGATCGTCCAGCGCGTCCATATAGACGCGTCCCATCACATTGATCACCAGCACGCTGCCGGCCGGGGTCTGGTAGAGATTGGAGCCGCGCCCCGGCGTGCCGCGCGGATAATTTTGCGGCCGCAGGATACGGTCTTCTTTGTCGATGTAAGTGAGAATTTCCTTCTGGTCGGCCCAGTGATTGCCGGTGGAAATCACGTCGATGCCCATGCCGAAAAACTCTTCGGCAATGACGCGGGTAAGGCCGAAACCATGGGCGGCATTCTCGCCATTGGCGATCACCAGATCGGGCGCCAACCGCGTCTTCAGCGCCGGTAATTCCGCCGCCACCGCATCGCGGCCCGGCTTGCCGATGATGTCTCCCAGAAAAAGAATCTTCATCGCGGAAATACCGTCAGGCCCGTTTGTGTGAGGATGGCGTTGAGCGGGTAGTCATGCGCGTCACGCGGCAGAAAGTCCATGCGCTGCCCCGCATACGCAATGCCGATGGCGCGCGCGCCGGGCAGTGCCGCAAGCGTGCGATCATAATAACCACCGCCATAGCCTAGGCGATAACCGTCATCGTCATAAGCCAGCAGCGGCACCAGGAGAATGGCCGGAACCACGCGCGGCCAATGCGCCAGCGGTTCGTGAATCCCATGGGCGCCGGGGTTCATGATTTCGCCGTCGGGAATGCGATGGAATTCCAACGCCGCGTCTTTCGCGACAACACGGGGAAAAGCGATGTGCGCGCCGGTTTGCGCCAGGGCCTGCAACAGCAACGCTGGATCGGCTTCATCGTGATGCGCGTGATAGCCCGCGACGATCGTGCCGGCTGCAATTTTCAGAAGTCCGGCATGGGCAGCGATGGCGGCAGCAAATCCGTCCGTCCGCAGATCCGCGCGGCGGCGGCGGGCCAGGTCTCTGATGTCCGCTTTAGAGGGCAAGGTGGACGGTACCGCGTTCGCCGTTGGTGTGTGGATCCTCATGGGCCTGCTTTGCAGGTGGGCGCCATATGCCCAAGACCAGGGTCCTGGGCAGGGACAGCTCCCGATGAGTAACATTAAGGCCCCTGGGCATCGCGAACCTGACGCACGAGGCAGTATCCGTCCGTCGCCAGTATAGAGCATTTCCAGAAAAGAAGTGGTTTTGATTTGGGAGCAAAAACAGCCCCGAAATTACGCGGCTGACAGTTCCGCAGCCAGCTGTTCCAACCGTGCTGACGATTTGTCCAGCGCCGCGGCGCTTTCTTCTTCAGCCAGTTTGGCCTGCGCTTCCAGTTCGGCGCGCAGTGCCTGATGCTCAGCATGGTGATCGTGGTTGTTGGTCTTGCCGTCATGATGTTCGTCAGCGATCAGCAGTGCCGCCATCAGCAAAAGCCTGGTGTCGCCGACCTGGCCCACAGAACTAAGGACTTCGCGGGTCTTGGCGTCCACGGTGGCGGCCAGTTCCCGCAAATGGTCTTCTTCGCCATCGTCACAGGCGATGGTGTAAGCCCTACTGTTCACCATGACATTGACCAGGGGCATCGGGATTCCCTTTATTGCCGTGCCAAAGCGGCACGAATTTCGCCGATTGCGCCGTCAAGCCGGCCTTCGACGTCCTGGGTGATGCTGGACAGCGCCGCCAACTCGTCTTCCAGATGGGCGATCCGGGCCTGCAGCCGTTCGCGTTCCCCAGTCAGGGCATTGATCCGCGCTTCCGCCACAGACGCGGCTTTGCTCCGCTTTACGGACAGTTCCGCAGCCTTTTCCAGGCTTTCCAACGCCTGGACGAGGCGTTTCTGGGCCAATTCCAGCCGGCTCATTGCCATGCCATCACTTGAGTCTCGCTGTGACCTTAGTGCGCGGGACATCCCAGGGAAAGCCAAAATAAGCCAGCATCCAAAAGGGTTTCCGTTGAAACTCCGTCAACCATACGCGTTACTCCATTATGACGGCCTCTTGACGGCGGCTGACCCCCCTCGCTAAGGCCTCACCACCCTCCCGGGAACTGAACATGACCAGCACTTCCGCTCTGCCAGAGCAGGCCCAAATCCGCAGCCTTGCCAACGTCATCCGCATGCTGTCCGTCGATGCGGTGGAGAAGGCCAAGTCCGGCCATCCCGGCCTGCCCATGGGCATGGCCGACGTCGCCACGGTGCTGTTCTCCCGCTTCCTGAAATTCGACCCGGCCAATCCCCATTGGCCCGACCGGGACCGTTTCGTGCTGTCGGCCGGCCATGGCTCGATGCTGCTCTATTCCCTGCTCTATCTGACCGGCTATCCGGAAATGACTCTGGATGAGCTGAAGAATTTCCGTCAGGTCGGCAGCCGCACCGCTGGTCACCCCGAATACGGCCACGCCCCTGGAATCGAGACCACCACCGGTCCTCTGGGCCAGGGCATCGGCAATGCCGTCGGCATGGCGCTGGCCGAAGCCCATCTCAATACCCGCTTCGGCGGCGAACTGGTCGATCACAAGACCTATGTCATCGCCAGCGACGGCGATTTGGAAGAAGGCATCAGCCATGAAGCGATCTCGCTGGCTGGCCATCTGAAACTGAAAAAGCTGATCGTGCTGTGGGACCACAACAACATCACTATCGACGGCGCGACCTCGCTGTCGGAATCCACCGACATGATCGAACGCTTCAAGGCGGCGGGCTGGACCACGGACAGCTGCAACGGCCATGAAGCGGCGGATGTCTTCCGCGCACTGAGCGCAGCGCAGACTTCCGACGCGCCGGTCCTGATCGCCTGCCGTACCATAATCGGCTTCGGCATGCCGAACCGCCAGGGCACGCAAAAAGCCCATTCCGACGCGCCCGGCGCCGACGAAGTCGCCGCGACGCGCAAGGAGTTGGGCTGGAATTACGCGCCTTTCGTGGTGCCGGACGATCTGTTCAACCAATGGCGCGCTATCGGCAATACCGGCAAGACGGTCTGGGAAGACTGGATGCGGCGCAAGAATGCGCATGCCAAGGCGCATGAATTCGACGCCACCAATGCCGACGCGCTTCCCCCGGAAGTTGCACAGGGCCTGGTCGCGCTGAAAGAAAAGATGAGCGCGGAGAAGCCGGTCGCAGGCACCCGCAAGCATTCCGAAAAAGCGCTGGAAATCATCAACGGCGCCACGCCGCTCACCATCGGCGGTTCGGCCGACCTGACACCGTCCAACAACACCAAGACCAAGAATATCGAAGCGATAGCGCCGGGCGATTTCGCCGGCCGCTACATTCATTACGGCATCCGCGAGCACGGCATGGCGGCAGCGATGAACGGCATGGCGCTGCATGGCGGCGTCATTCCGTATGGCGGCACTTTCATGGTGTTCTCCGATTACGCCCGCCCCTCGATCCGCCTCGCCGCCCTGATGGGTGTGCGCAGCATCTTCGTGATGACGCATGATTCCATCGGCGTGGGCGAAGACGGACCGACCCACCAGCCGGTCGAGCATTTGGCGGCCCTGCGCGCCATCCCCAATCTGATGGTGATGCGTCCCGCCGACGGCGTGGAGACAGCCGAATGCTGGCAGATCGCGCTTGAGCACGCGCATCGCCCCAGCCTGCTGGCTTTCTCGCGCCAGGATGTGCCCACCGTCCGCACCACCCACACCGCTGAAAATCTGTCAGCGAAGGGCGCCTATGAACTCATCGGCGACGCCAATGCCAAAGTCACGTTCCTGGCCACCGGCTCGGAAGTCGGCATGGCTGTCCAAGCCCGCGACATGCTGGCCAAGGAGGGCATCGCCGCGCGCATAGTCTCCATGCCCTGTTGGGCCTTGTTCGAGGAACAGGACGAGCAATATCGTAAGAAGGTTCTGGGCCCCGGCACTGTGAAGATCGCCATCGAAGCCGCCATCCAGCAGGGCTGGGACCGTTACATCGGCGCCGCTGGCGCCTTTGTCGGCATGCACTCTTTCGGTTCCAGCGGGCCGGCCAAGGACGTTTACCGTCATTTCCACATCTCGCCCGAAGCCGCGGTGGAAGCGGCTAAGAAGGCGCTGAGCAAGAGTTAGGGGAGTTTAAGATGGTTCGGGTTGCTATCAACGGCTTTGGCCGCATTGGCCGGCTGGTTCTCAGAGCGATTGTCGAAAGCGGCCGCCGCGATATCGAGATCGTGGCCGTCAACGATCTGGGCCCGATCGATACCAACGCCCATCTGCTGCGCTATGACAGCGTGCATGGCCGTTTCCCCGCCACGGTGACAGTGGATGGCGACATCATGACCGCCGCCGGTCACAAGATCAAAGTCACCGCCGTCCGCGAACCCGGCAAGCTTCCGCACAAGGAACTGGGCGTGGATATTGCGCTGGAATGCACCGGCATCTTCACCGCCCGCGACAAGGCGGCACTGCATCTGGAAGCCGGTGCCAAGCGCGTGCTGGTCTCCGCACCGGCCGAAGGCGCCGACATTACCGTGGTCTATGGCGTCAATCACGACCAGTTGACCAAGGATCACATCATCGTTTCCAACGCCTCCTGCACCACCAACTGCTTGGTGCCGGTGGCCAAGATACTCAACGAGCTGGTCGGCATCGAAAAGGGCATGATGACGACGGTGCATTCCTACACCAACGATCAGCCGTCGCTGGACCAGATGCACAAGGATCTGTACCGGGGCCGCGCCGCCGCACTGTCCATCATCCCGACTTCGACCGGTGCGGCCAAGGCCGTCGGCCTGGTGCTGCCGGAATTGAAAGGCAAGCTGGACGGCATCTCGGTGCGCGTCCCCACGCCCAATGTCTCGCTGGTGGATCTGAAATTCCTCGCCAAGCGCAACACCACGATCGAAGAGATCAACAACGCCATGATCGCCGCGGCCGCCAGCGCGCCGTTGAAGGGTATTCTGGAAGTGGTGCACGACAAGCTGGTATCGGTGGATTTCAATCACCAGCCTGCTTCGTCCAGCTTCGCGCTCGACCAGACCAAAGTGATGGACGGAAATTTCGTCTCGATCATGACCTGGTATGACAATGAATGGGGCTTCTCCAACCGCATGGGCGACACCGCCGTTGCGATGGGCAAGTTGCTCTAGGCCTCAAATAGCGCAGCGATAGGCCAATCTAAGTCTCAAGCAGCGCAGCGGTAGGCCATAGGAAAAGCCATGGAGTACAATACGCTCGATGACCTGGCGGTAACGGGAAAGCGCGTCCTGGTGCGCGCCGACCTCAATGTGCCGCTGAAGGATGGCGTTATCACCGATGCCACCCGCATCGACCGTCAGGCGCCCACTATCCGCGAACTCGCGGACAATGGCGCCAAAGTGATCGTGCTGTCCCACTTCGACCGGCCCAAGGGCAAGGTCGTTCCATCCATGTCGCTGAAGCCGGTGGTCGCACCACTCGCCAAGGCCGTGGGCCGCGATGTGGCGTTTGCCGAAGATTGCGTGGGCGAGAAAGCCCAAGCTGCCGTCAACGCCATGAAGGACGGCGACGTTCTGTTGCTGGAAAATACCCGCTTCCATGCCGGCGAAGAAAAAAACGACCCCGATTTCACAAAACAGATCGCGGCACTGGGCGACATCTTCGTCAATGACGCCTTCTCGGCCGCGCACCGCGCTCACGCCACCACCACCGGTCTGGCTTATCTGATGCCATCGGCGGCGGGTCGCTCGATGCAACAGGAATTGAGCCACCTGCAAAAGGCGCTGGGCAATCCGGCGCGGCCGTTGCTGGCTGTTGTTGGCGGCGCGAAAGTCTCCACCAAGATCGAACTGTTGCAGAATCTGGTTGGTCGGGTCGAAGTGCTGGTGATCGGCGGCGCCATGGCCAACACCTTCCTGGCCGCGCAAGGCATTGCCATCGGTAAATCGCTTTACGAGCCCGATCATCTGGAGACCGCCCGCAAGGTCGTCCATATGGCGACGCAAAGCGGCGCCGTCATCCTGCTGCCCACCGATGTCGTGGTCGCCAAGGAATTCAAGGTCGACGCCGCCAACCGCACCGTGCCGGTGGATCAGATCGCCGCCGACGAAATGGTGCTGGATGTCGGCCCCGCCAGCATCCAGGCTTTCAAGAACCGGCTGGTGACCACCAAGACCTTGGTGTGGAACGGCCCCTTCGGCGCCTTCGAGACCCGGCCGTTCGACGCCGGGACCGTGGCGGCGGCCCAGGCCGTGGCCGAGGCGACCCGGTCCGGGAACCTTTTGTCCGTGGCGGGGGGCGGCGATACCGTGGCTGCCCTGGCC
>JBEPVO010000038.1:0-21113 GCA_041690975.1 Alphaproteobacteria bacterium | reverse complement strand
ACGCTGCCCAGATTGTTGTAACCGAGCGGCGAGTCGGGACAGGCCGTGACGTAAAGCTGGAACATCCTAGCCGCGCCTTCGGTCAACTTCAGGTTCCAAGCCGTCAGGCCAAGATTTATCAGCAGCTCCGGATCTTCCGGATCCAATTCAAAGGCACGCTCATATGTCACCAGCGCCTTGTGGAGATGACCCATCCGCTCCAGCGCCATGGCGAGAACGTGAAAAGACTTGGCGTTGGTGGGATCCATCTCCGACGATTTCAACGCCCACTGGCCCGCGCGGACGATTTCGCCACGGCGCCAGGCCTTGATGCCGCGTTTCAAAAGCAGGTTAGACCGGTGCCGGACAATTTCGGCGGCAGCCTCGTCGGTGAGCCGTTCTAACCGGTCCAACGCCTCCATCCGGGCGTCCACGCCGCTTAACGACTCGATGCTTTTCAAGGCTGCGGCAATGGCCATCGCTCAAATCTTCCAGCTTAGAAATCGGCGCACATCAAAGCGCCTTATGTTTAACCGGTCATGAACGATAAGCCGCAAACCATCAGGCTTTTGTTAACTCTGCCGCGATATGGTCACAGTCTATAGCTAGGCAAGGACCCCCCGCATGCCGCTGAAACTGTCGCTGAAACCAGGCGAGAAATTCGTGCTCAACGGTGCGGTGCTCGCCAATGGCGATAAGCGCACCAGCCTTGTCATTCAGAATAAGGCCTGCGTTCTGCGCGAAAAAGACATCATGCAGCCTAAGGACGCCAAAACCCCGGCGCGGCTGGTCTATCTCGCCATCATGATGATGTATCTCGAAGGCGAAGGTCGCGAAGAACCCTATGACGAATTCGCGCTGCGCATGAGCCAATTCATGGGCGCCATCCAGAACCACACCATCCTAGCGGCCTGTGTGGAAATCAGCCGGGATGTCAGCCAGGGCGCTTACTACAAAGCGCTGATCGCCTGCCGCAAGCTATTCGACTACGAACAGGAGCGACTGAATTATGACCCTTCAAGCGTATCAAAACGTTCAGCGCGTAGTTGAAGATTCCCGCACGACGGAATACCGCCTATTCGGTCAGGTAACGGGCGCGCTGCTCGACGCCAAAAGCTCCAACGCGCAAGGCGCGCCGCTGGTCGAAGCCATCGACTGGAATCGGCGCATGTGGCGCACTTTGGCGGCCGACTGCATGGATGATCGCAATGCCTTGACGGTGGATCTGCGCGCCAAGATCGTTTCTTTGTCTCTCTGGGTGTCGAAATATTCGCGCCGGGTGACGCGCGAGAAGGCGCCGCTCGATCCGCTGATCGAAATCAATCGCACCATCATGCAGGGGCTGCAGGCCAGAGTCGGATAATGATAGTCGGGTAACACTAGCCGAAGTGCCAAGCTTCAGGGGCTTCCAAAAGCCGGTGCGGAAACGCGCCGGCTTTTTTTGTTTTTAATTCCCCCTCTGCCCTTCGCATCGCGAGCGCTGCTACGGGCATCCCCCCGCTAGTGCTTCGCACGCGGGGGAGGCGGGCCATGACCAAGGCGCGCGGTCCTTTTCAGCAGGGCAGTTTCTTCCACTCCGGCAAATCATGCCTAACCGGGGCCGGCAGCTTCGAAAAATATACAAGCAAAATCAATAGCTTATTTCGTTAAGAGCGGAAACCATTCTGGCACAGCTGTTGCAAAAGTGGGGATGGGTCAATTGCCCAGGCACCGCAGAAGCGCGCCACCCCACCGAATTGAAGTAATGGAGAAATCCCATGTCTTTTAGCGTCAACACCAACACCGGCGCGATGACGGCGCTGCAATATTTGAATGAAACGCAGGGTCAGCTCAGCCGGACCCAGAATGCCATCAATTCCGGGTTGAAGGTTGCGTCGGCTAAAGACGATGGTGCCATCTACGCCATTGCTCAGAACCAGCGCGGCGCGATCGCAGGCTTCCAGTCGGTCTCCAGCAGCCTGAGCAACGGCTCTTCCGCGATCGAGGTTGCGCTTTCCGCGGGCCAGTCGATTTCGGACCTTATGATCCAGTTGAAGCAGAAGGCGCTTTCAGCCGCCGACCCCTCGCTCGACACCGCGAGCCGTCAGGCATTGAATTCTGACTTCACAGCGCTTCGCGATCAGATCAGCACGATCGTCAAGAATGCCGTCTTCAACAATTTCAATCTGGTCGATGGCTCGACCACCAAGGTTCAGGCCTTGGCGTCCGCCGACGGTTCCCGCCGTATTACCACCTTGGCGCAGAACATGAGTCTCAGCGGCAGCATCGTGACTTTGAAATCCACGGCGACCGTGTCGACCCAAGCCAAGGCTTCGGCCCTGATCGGCACGATTCAGACCTCGCTCACCAACGTCAATGCGGCCTTGGCCAAATTGTCGGCCGGCGCGGCGAAATTCTCGATCCAGGCAACTTTCACTCAGAAACTGGCCGACACATTGACGGCGGGTCTCGGACATCTGGTGGATGCCAATATGGCCGACGAAAGCGCCAGCCTCCAGTCGCTGCAGGTCAAGCAGCAGTTGGGCGTACAAGCCCTGTCGATCGCCAACCAGGCGCCGCAGACTATCCTGTCTCTGTTCCAGGGCGGCGGCTGACGGTATCTTTCTCGAACGAACGGAAAAGAGCGGCGCGCGAGCGCCGCTCTTTTTTTGCGCGCCGGGCAGCGCAACGTTTTGCTAAGCATGTCTCTTCACCCAAATTTTTCCAACAAAACCGCCACGCCTTTTCGTCAAAGTGGAAATAATTGCCGCGTTGACCCGGCAGATTCTTCCCACTCCCGGCAATTGTTGCCCAGTACGAAAGCGCACGGAAAATTCTCGCTAGATCGCTTTTGCCGGGCCCGCAGAAAATCGATGTTTAAGCGATTCTGAATCGGGCGCGGCACGGCGCTTGCCTATTGGTCTTCCGGGCAAAACGCCTAATGAGCCTTAGCGCTCAATACCAGAACGGAGAGACCAATGGCTTTTAGTGTCAATACCAACGCCAGCGCGCTGACCGCGTTGCAGTACCTCACAGCCACGCAGGGCCAGTTGGCCAAGACCCAGAATGCGATCAACAGCGGTTTGAAGGTTTCTTCGGCCCGCGATAACGGTGCCATCTATGCCATCGCGCAGAATCAACGCGGTGCGGTTGCCGGTTATGCGTCCGTCATCAGCTCGATCAACAACGCCACGTCTTCGGTCGACGTTGCTCTGTCTGCCGGTCAGTCGATCTCGGATTTGCTGATCCAGTTGAAGCAGAAGGCCCTGTCCGCGGCCGACGCTTCGCTCGACACCGCCAGCCGTCAGGCGCTGAACTCCGACTTCACCGCTCTGCGCGATCAAATCAGCACGATCGTGAAGAACGCGGTGTTCAACGGCTTCAACCTGGTTGACGGCTCCACAAACCAGATCACGGCTTTGGCGTCTGCTGACGGTTCGCGTCGAATCACCACGCAGGCCCAGAACTTGAAGCTGTCGGGCTCGATCGTGACCTTGAAGTCCACGGCCACCATCTCGACCCAAGCCAAGGCTTCGACCTTGGTCGCCACCATCCAGTCCTCGCTCACCAACGTCAACTCGGCTCTCGCCAAGTTGTCCGCCGGTGCCGCGAAGTTCTCGATTCAGGCGACGTTCGCCCAGAACCTGTCCGATACACTGACCATCGGTATTGGCCATCTGGTGGACGCCAATCTGGCGCAGGAAAGCGCTTCGCTGCAGTCGCTGCAGGTCAAGCAGCAGCTCGGCATTCAGGCGCTGTCGATTGCCAACCAGGCGCCGCAGACCATCCTGGGCTTGTTCCAGGGCGGTTGATACGCCTTAAGGAAAAATGGCGGACGCGGGGTCATCCGCGTCCGCCGGTTTCCTGGTTTTTTGAATATTCGGATGACTGCCAGAAGGCAGCATCCGCCCCGAGGTGTAGGGGACTCTTCGTCGGTGGGAATGACAAGCGGGCGATGCCGGGGGGCGTCGTCCGTTTGTTTTTGTACCGTGCGCCTAGTGTGCGGCGCCGACCGAAAAGCGGAAATGCCGTGGGCCTGGCCGATAGGTGTTGGGCTTTCTGGTGTCGTCCAACTCCAAAGCCGAAAGCTGAATCTGGCAGAACATTTTTTCGCCCGCCTGGCGATGGGTCAGCATGCCCAACAACGGCGCGGTGGCGCGATCGACTTCGATCCGCAGCCTTGTCGCGCTGTCGCCGATCTCCGCCCAGCCTTCGGTCATACCGAAACCGTGGCTGGATGAAACCAGGAACGAGACCGGCGCGCCGTGATCGATGGTCTGGCCGACCAGAGAGAAGTTCTCTCGTCCACCGCCATTGGTGGTGGACAAGGTCAGTTTTTTTGTATCGAACGCGTCCGGCAGCAGGGTGAAATGACCCAGGCGCAACACGCCCTTGCCCCAATCGTTCCAATCGAAGCTGAGGTCGAATTCCACCCGCGGTGCGGCGGCGCAGAAGCGAAGAATTTTTTCGATAGGCCCTTTGGGCGTTTCGATCCGCGCGAAAGCCATGACATCGCCATTGGCATCTTGCGTGATGCGCGCCTCGCACCATTCCAGGTCGGTCAGCTTATGCTCACCCGGTGCTTCGAAAACGCTGTCACCGGTATACCAGTCGGCAGCCAGCGCGATGTCGTCGAAAAATCCATGCGGCAGGCCGCCCAAAGCGGGTTTCTTCTGACCGGAAAATTGCAGCCGCGCGATGGCCAACCCGCGCCGCCGGTCTAGAGTCGCGGTGAGCGAAGGTGTTTCGATCCGGATATATCGTTCCGTCGCGATTGTGCCGCGCGATGTTGGTCCCGCAACATTCGATTTGCTCCATTGCGCTTCGGCATTGCGCAATCGCTCGCAATAAGCAGCCCAACGCCTCTCGGTCAGGTGGGTGCGAAAGTCACTGGCCCACAAATAGCAAAGCTCTTTCCAATCGGGCGCACCGCTTTCCAGCATGCCCTCATAAATCCGCTGACATGCCGCATTGATCGCCAGATTGTCACGGCCGGTCACCGCCCAGCGGGCCAAATTATACTTGCGCTGCTTTTTCACCGGCACCGGACAGGCGGCGCTTTCCAGCGACAGGATCTGGCCCGCGCCAGGTCTGTCCAACAAGGCAAGGGCGCTGGAAGGCGCGGTCATGGCGGCGTCCACCGCCACGGCACAGAGCGCCTGTTCCAGCCGCATCCATTCGCTTTCGTCGGAAAGGCTTTCTTCGGTCCGGAAGCGGCCAGGACGAAAATCGAAAATCTCCGCATCGCTGGCATACAGGCACAAGGCGCGCGGGCCCTCGCCCATGCGGCCCCGCACAAAGCGCAGGTAATTTTCCAGATCGATATCGCCATGGGCGAAGCGCTGCAATTGCTGGAACAGAGTGGTGTTGCTCCAGATCAGCGCGATATCGCGGCCATCGGCGCCCAGCGCCCGCTGCGGCAGATATTGGGTTTCAGGTTTCCATTCGGGATGACCCGCGGCCGGATTTTCCCAGTCCATGATGATGGCATCATAACCGCCGTCGCGGTAAAGCCCGACCAAACCCGCCGCATAGGCCTGCTCATTGATCAGGGCCACGCGCGGGCGCACATCCAGCAGCCGCTCATAAATTTCATGCCCCAGCCGCAGATTTTCTGCCGTCACGCGCGCCGGCACCAGCGGGCCGATCATCTGGCTGTAGCCCGAACCGATCAATTCGATCCGGCCTTGGGCGATCAGGCTTTTGGCGCGGCCGATCCATTCGGGATCGCGGCTGGCGATTTCTTCCAACGTATAGCCGGAAACCTCTATTCCGATGGGCCCGGCGCGTTCCGCCAGCCGCAAAAGCGGCCAATAGCAGCGCGCGATCACTTCGCCGCGACGCTCTTCCTCGATGGAGGAAAAGGCGAGGTTGAGATGAAAGAATGCGAAAACCCGCAGCCCGCTCGCGGCCTGGACACCCGGGGCGCGCAGCGGCGCGTTCATGCGGTTTCGATCCGGATCAGGGCTAGCGCGTCATTCGCGGCCCTGAGCGCGATGTCGCGGGTTGCACCGGTGGCCAGCACCATGGCGCCGGAAGGGCGCTTGTCTCCGGCGGGCGGGATGACATCGCCAAGCCGCGCGGTCACGATCAGTTCGGCCACGCCTGCGACTTTGCGCGCGTCTTCCGCGCCGTGAATCCCAACCACTTTGCCCGGCGCGGGAAAGACATAGCGCTGCACCACCGGCACGGATTGGGTGGGCGTCATGTCGGCTTCGCTGACGCTTTCCCCCAGCGCGACCTTGATCGCGGCGCCGATGAAATCCACACCCGTATTTAAGGGAATTTCCCGGGTGCAGAAAAATCCGCCCGACAGGCGCGCCGCCAATTCGATCACATAAGGTTCGCCATTGTGAATGACGATGTCGCCCTTGACGGTACCATCGGTGACGCCCATCGCGGACGCCGCGCGGGCGACCAGCGCACGGACTTTGTCCTGCGTTTCCGGCGGCAATTGGCTGGGCAGATCGCCGCCATTCTCAATGAAGAAAGGCGCATAGCGCTCCAGGAATTCGTAATTGCGGTCGGAAAAGCCGACCGTGTAGCAACGCCCGCCTGTGATCAGCGATTCGGTCGAGACCTGCGGCCCCGGCAGATATTGTTCCACCATCACCCGTTCGCTGGGCGAATAGGACCGCGCCAGCATGAAAGCCTTGGCGAGATCCTGGACCTGGGCGACGCGCTGCACGCCCCGGCTGCCGCGGCTGTCGACAGGCTTGATCACCAGATCGCGGCCGCGTTCGACGGCGATACGTTGCAATTCCTGCGGAGTCGAGACTTCCGCGAACCACGGCACCGCCACGCCTGCAGAGCGGAAGCATTTCTTCATCGCCAGCTTGTCGCAGGCCAGTTCGGCCACATGCACCGGAAGTCCGGGCAGGCGCAGGCGCTGCGCCACGGTGGCAACAGTGATCGGCGCGTCGGCGGCGACGCACAACACGCCATCAATCTTGCGGATCTTGCGGTTATAGCGTTCGGCGGCGGCGGCGGTTTCCGCCGGGCCATAGACATCCGCGATCAGGCAGGAATCGGCGAACGCAAATCCGGGTGCTTCGGCGTCGATATCCGACACCACGACCGTATGGCCCATTTCCTTGGCGCGCTTGGCCGCGTCGGCCGCTTCTATGCCGCCGGATACGATCAGCAATGTCTTTCCGCTGTTCATCAGAAGTATAGGCCGCCATTGACGTTGAGGGTCTGTGCCGTGATGTAGGAGGCCGCATCGCTGGCCAGGAACACCACCGCGTCCGCGACTTCGTCCGGACTGCCCATGCGCTTCAGCAGGATATTCTCGGCCGCTTTCTGCACGCTTGCCGCCTGAAGCCCGCCGGCCGCCATGTCGGATGCGATCATGCCCGCCGACACCACGTTGGAACGGATATTATGCGCGGCGCCGAAGCGCGCGATCACTTGGGCCAGCGAAATCAACCCCGCTTTGGAAGCGGCATAATGCGCCGTGCGTGGCCCGCCATACTGACCGCTGACCGAACCGATATGCACCATCGCGCCGCCGCCCGCGTGTCTGAGCAACGGCAGGAACGCCTGGGCCGCCATGAAGGGGCCTTTCAAATTCGTGGCCAGGATATTGTCCCAGTCGGCATCGCTGATCTGGTCGAAATCGGTGGGCTTGTTGATCCCGGCATTGTTGACCAGGATCGAGATGGCGCCGAAGGCGTCGGCGGCCTGCACCGCCGCATCGACACTGGCCCGGTCCGTCACATCCATGCGTATGGCCTTGGCGCGCCGACCTTTGGCTTCGATGGCTTTGACCACGGCGTCGGCTTCGACGGATTTCTCGCGATAGGTGAGAAGGACATCGGCCCCCGCGTCCGCAAGGCCCAGTGCAATGGCGCGGCCGATGCCGCGGCTGCCGCCGGTGACGACGGCGCATTTTCCGGCGAGCGAGAAGCGGCTCATCTGTGTGCGCTGGTCGCGCCGAAGGCGCGCTTACGCTGAATCGCGCGCCTGGCCGCGTCGGCGATGAAGGGCGCAGAGATGCCGAAATGATGCGCCAGCTCTTCCGGTTCACCGGATGCACCAAACGTATCCTGCACGCCCACAAACTCGATGGGGCAGGGCGTGGTGGCGGCCAGGGCTTCGGCCACCGCGCCGCCAAGACCGCCGTGAATGTTGTGATCCTCGGCCGTGACCATTGCGCCGGTCTCGATCGCGCACCGCGACAGCAGCTTGCTGTCGATGGGCTTGATGGTGGCCATGTTCACCACCCGGGCCGAAACGCCTTCCGCCGCCAGCGCCTCGGCGGCAACCAGCGCCCGGGCGACTTCCGCGCCGCAGGCGACGATGGTGACGTCGTCGCCATCGCGTATGATCCGGCCTTTGCCGATCTCGAATATGTAATCGTCGCCGAACAGGCGAGGGCAAGGGCTGCGGCCGGTGCGCATATAGACCGGGCCGTCATATTCCAGCATCGCGCGCGTCGCCAATGCCATCTCGGTGGGATCGGCGGGCGAGATCACGGTCATGCCGGGAATGGCGCGGAACGCCGCCAGATCTTCCAGCGCCTGGGCCGACCCGCCGTCGGGACCGACATCCAGTCCCGGATGGCTGGCCACGATCTTGGCGTTGCGGCGGGCATAGCACAGCGACAGCCGCGCCTGCTCGATGGCGCGCAGGCAGAAGACGGCGAATGTGGTGACGACGGGGATCAATCCCACCGCCGCCATGCCGCCCGCTGCCGCCATCATATTCTGTTCGGCGATGCCGAACTGGATCAGGCGGTCGGGATGGCTTTTGCGGAAATGATGGACACCGGTGCCGCCGGCAATGTCGGCATCCAGCACCACCAGCTTGGGAAATTCATCGCCCAGCGCAGACAGGGTCTTGCCGAAGGCTTCGCGCAGGGAATCGCTGTTGGCGATTAGAGCAGGGGCGCCCGCCTCAAGCAGCGAAGCGGTAGGCGAACTAAATGACATCAAGGAAACCCTTTATCTCGTTGGCGTCGGCGCCCAGCGCGGTCAGCGCTTCCTCGGTCTGGGCACGGGTGAGCTTTACGCTGCCATGCCAGGCGGGGATGTTTTCCATGTACGGCACGCCTTTGCCCTTGATGGTATGGGCGATCAAGACGGATGGCTTTTCACGGGTGGCACCGGCGAGGCGCAAATGATTGAGGATTTCGGGAATATTGTGGCCGTCGATTTCGGCCACCGACCAGCCGAAGGCGCGCCATTTGTCCGCCAACGGCTCCAGCCGCATGATGGCGTCGTTGCAATTGTCGCTTTGCAGCTTGTTGTAGTCGATCACGGCGCAAAGATTGTCCAGCTTGTGATGCGCCGACGACATCGCCGCTTCCCACACTTCGCCTTCCTGCAATTCGCCGTCGCCCAGCATGGTGTAGACGCGGGCAGGAATTTTCTGCAGCCGCAGGCCGATGGCCATGCCGACCGCGACCGACATGCCCTGGCCCAGCGAACCGGTAGAGGTTTCCACCCAAGGCAGGTCCAGCACATGCGGATGGCCCTGAAACGGACTGTTCAATTTGCGCAGCGTGAGCGCGGCCTTGGGATCGCAGAAACCGTAATGCGCGCCGGTGGCATACAATGCCGGCGCAGCGTGGCCTTTGGACAGGACGAAGCGGTCGCGGGTGGGTTCGTTGATCGCGTTGGGCCAGACATTCATTTCCGCCCCGTAAAGACAGGCGAACAGATCGGCCGATGACAGCGCGCCGCCCGGATGGCCGGAGCCGGCATGGAAGATGGAGGCCACCGAATGGCAGCGAATGAAGCGCGCCGCCTCGGCAAGCTTTTTCGCCAAAGCGTCGGGCGATGCGTTGGATTTTGTGGATACGGCGCGGAATTGATGGTTCATGGATCAGGCGGCCTTGGCTAGGCGCGCACGCGCCAAAAGATCGGCGTAAAGAATGATACGGGCCTTGGGTGCCAGGCGCCGCGCCTCCGCCACGATTTCATCGGCGAAGCCACGCGACATCACCACGACCACATCCACCAGGGCGCCTGACAGCGCATGCGGCGGGCTCAGGCGGACGCCATGACGGCTATCCATATGCGCAATCAGATGCGCGTCGATCAGAAGCGCGAGATCAGCTGGATCGAAGCCGCCCGTCCGCACCAGCGAATCGAACAACCGACCCGCGCCCCACAACGCCACGCGTTGCGGCTTCAGACTTTCCAGTTCATGCGCGGCGGACGAGAGGGCGGCGCAATTGGCAGCGCGCGTCGCGACATAGGACGTCAGCAAACGGACCGCGTTCATCACTTCGGCTGGATCGGCGGCGATGTCGGTTACCGGCCCGCCATTCTTGCGCGCCACGAAAAGAAGATTGATGCGGTCCTTGGGATCGGGACGTTCGATGATGGTGAAGCCTGCCGCCTCGATCATCCGGCCCAAAGTGGTTTTCGAGAAATGATAGAGATGCTTGTCGATGAACCATTCTTCCAGAATGTCGTCGCCGCCGATCAGGGCGATGTTGGGCGCGTCCAGTACCAGCAATCCGCCCGGCTTCAACACCCGCGCATGATCTTTCAGGCTGGCAAAGGGATGGGCCAGATGCTCGATGGTGTGGCAGGAATGAACGATGTCGAAACTGGCATCTGCCAGCTCGGCGGCTTCAATGCGCGACAGCATCAGTTTGGTACGCGCGAGGCCTGCACAGGAATCGGCATAGCGTTCGTCGGGCTCGACAGCCGTCACTTGCGCATTCGGCGCAGCTTCCAGGAACGCGGTGGTGAAGCGTCCGCGATTGGAGCCGACATCCAGCATCGTCATCGCATCGTCGAAGCGGCAATGCCGCGCCAGGGCATCCATCGCGGCTTGGGTGCGAAAGCCCTTGCCGTAACGCACATTGCCCCAGTCCGCGCCGCCCGATACCGCCGCTTCATGGCGCTTCTCGGTTCGGTCGATGCGCGGCGCGCTCTGCACCAGGCCGCAATGACCGCAAAGATAGACTTTCAGACCCCGGGTGGAGCCTTCAGGCTGGTAGTTGAATTTGAGGGAATCCCTGCTGCAGAAATCGCAATGAGGCAGCTCGGCGTGCATGCAAATGGCCCGGTGAAGAATCCGGTAACCATGATCCGCCGAGCAGCGTTAAGATTCTAATAATTGACCAGGTATTCGGGCCTGTCGGCGTAGCCCAGGCGGGCCTGCATATCGCCCGCGATGGTCTCGAACTGCACCCGTTGCGCGCCATCCAGCAGGCGATCTTCCGGCCGGTTCACATTGTGCGGTTTGGCGAACACGCCATAGGCTTCGTCGCGATAGGGCAGATCGAGGAATTGATAGAGCCCCCGCACTTCGGACGGCGAAGAGCGGAGTTCTTCCAGTCTTACGAACAGTGTTCGTTCAGCCGGAAGTCTGGATAATTCCTCCAGCACCAGACGGTTCAGCTCCGCCCAATGCCAGCAGATGCGTTCGAACTGCGAAAACGACCGGAACCGGCTGGCGTCGATGCTGCCGCGGCGGGGCAAGGGCCACCAAAATTTCTTTTCCGGCGGCGGCGCGGGCAGCCCGTCATCGTAATGCGCTTGCAGGATTCGGGTGGAGGCATCGTCGTAGCATTCGTCGCCCAGCTTGTGAAAATACGAACTCGCCACCTTGCGCCCATCGCGCACCAGATGAACGAAACGGGCCTTGGGAAAAGCGGCGGCCAGATCGGGAATCAGCCAGGACAATTTGTTGGAGGAGTCGCCCCAATGCGTGGCGCCGCTGTAGCGGAGCGCGCCGCCATAAGTTTCGCCGATCAGGCGTGCAGCGTCTTGCGATCCGACCAGACCCAGATAGCGCCGCACCGCCAACGGTTGGGTGATCTGCACCATATATTCGTGATGCATCTCCACGCCCGCGACGGCAGACAGAGCCTTGTGCAGCATGGCCGTGCCCGAACGTCCCGACGAGACGATGAAGAACGGCCGCGCGATCATGACTTGACCGCGATGACGACGGCTTCGCGGCCGAGGCCAGCTTGCGCCAGCGCGCGATAAAAGGCGCGCCGTGTTTCTTTCAGGCCAGCGGCTTCAAAGGCGAGGTCGAATTTCTTGCGCCGGTTGTGGCAGGCGCGGCCCAACACATCGTCGCCGACATAATTCTCGCCCATCATCAAGAACGCTTCCATGGGAAAGCTGGTGGTGCGGGCGGTGGGCGCAAAGCCCAATCGCTTCAGCAGATTTGAGAGCGACTCGAAATCGAAATAGTTCAGATGATGCGGCGGCGCCACCCACCAGTCATTGGTCTGCGCCGCGGTCATGCCCGCGATCTGCAGTGGCGAGAAATCGTTGGGAACATTGATGCAAATGACGCCGCCTGGTTCCACCAGACCATGCGCCAATGCGATCAGATGCGCGGGATCGGGAATGTGCTCCAGCACATTGTTGAGATGGATGACATCGAATGCGCCCAGCGCCGGGGCGCTCGCGCGGTTGAAAAAACCTTCCGTGATCTGCGCGCCCAATTCGCGCGCATGCGCCGCCGCCTGGCGCGACGGCTCGATGCCGTGCGCAAGCCAGCCGCGTTGCATCGCCGTCTCTAAAAAGAAGCCGGGACCGCATCCGATATCCAGCAGGCGACGACGATCCGGTGGCAGCAGTGATTCAAAAATTTCCAACCGGTCGGTCTGCGCCAGCAGCGCCCAGGCCTGGTCCTCGCCCGCGCGCGCCAGAAAAGTGGGTTTCTCGCTGGCGTAATAATCCTCGCGATAGGCGCGCTCCATGTCTTCGGCGCGCGGCAACGGCAACGCATGCTTGAAGCCGCAAGATTCGCATTCGATGATGTCATGCCCCGGCCGAGCCGCCACACGCCGGCCTTTGTGCAGACCGTCCTGGAGAAAATCTTGTGCGGCGGCGTGGCTCATGCAGTGCGCAGTCTCGCAGCGGTTGTTAACCGCTTCTTAGCCATACGCTCTTTAGAAATAGTTAAATGGAAGCACACCATGCCGCCCCGGTCTTTATCGCCGAAGCGTCCAGCAACCATGGCCGCGATCTGTCCCGCGCCAAGGCGTTCGTGGATGCGGCGGTGGATGCGGGCTGCGATGCGGTCAAATTCCAGCTCTTCAAGATCGACCGCATGTTCGCCCCGGAAATCCTGGCACAGAGCCCCAAGCATCGAGCACGCGCCGAATGGGAGCTGCCGCTGTCCCATCTTCCCCGGCTGGCCGAACACTGTGCGGCCCGAAAAATCCAGTTTTCCTGCACCCCCTTCTATCTGGAAGCGGTGGCCGAGCTGGCGCCCTTCGTCGATTTCTACAAGATCGCGTCTTACGAGCTTCTGGTCGCGGATCTGCTGAAAGCCTGTGCCCGGACCGGCAAACCTGTGGTGCTGTCCACCGGCATGGCCACGTTAGACGAGATCATGGCCGCGTCGCGATGCCTGCGCGATGCCGGTGCCAATGACGTGACCTTGCTGCATTGTGTTTCCGCCTACCCCACCCCCGCCACTGAAGCCAATCTTTCGGCCATCGACACGATCCGCGTGGCGACCAGGTTGCCTGTGGGCTGGTCCGATCACACGCGCCGCCCCGCGGTGATCGAGCGCGCTGTGCATCGCTGGGGCGCGCGCGTCGTTGAATTCCATCTCGATCTCGATGGTCAGGGCGCCGAATATGCCGCCGGGCATTGCTGGTTGCCGGAAGAAATTGCGCCGGTGATCGCGCGCATCCGTGAAAGCCTTGTCGCCGACGGCAGCGGCTTCAAGGGACCGCAACCGTCCGAGGTCTCCGACCGCGAATGGCGCGCCGATCCCGCCGACGGCATGCGGCCGCTGAAACATGTGAGACTGGCTTACAAGGGTGAAGCCGCATGAGCATGTTTTTCCCCCTCCGGTCTGCGCTGGCTCGAGAGCCAGCTACGACCACCTCCCCCGCCAGCGCGCTACCGCGCGCGCAGGGGAGGCGGGCCCGTAAGTGGATCGACAGATGATTGCTAGAAAGTATCCCCGTATTGTGGCCGTTATTCAGGCGCGGATGGGTTCGACGCGGCTGCCGGGCAAAGTGCTGCGCCCGATCGCCGGCAAACCGCTGCTCTGGCACATTGTCCATCGTCTCAAGGCTTCGAGCCTGATCGATGAGATTGCCATCGCCACCACCGTCAATCCGTCGGATGAAGCCATTGTGGAATTCGGCGCCGCCCATGGCATCGCCGTAATCCGTGGGCCGGAAGACGATGTGCTGGCGCGCTTCGCCCGGGCGGCGCAAATGTTGGATGCCGACATCATCGTACGCGTTTCATCCGATGCGCCCTTCCTGGATGCGCGTTTCATCGATCATCTGGTCACCAGCATGATCGAACAGGGCGGCGAGTATGTCCTGATGGAAGAGGGTGCTCCTTGCGCCCATGAAGGGGTCGATCCTTTGACCCGCCGCGCCCTGGACAAGTTGATGTTGCACGCGAGCGACGACCCGGTGGCCCGCGAGCATGTCACTGGCTATTTCAAGCTGCATCCCAAATTCGTGCGGATCGCGCGTGCGCCGGCTTATCCGTTGCTGGCGCGCGAAGGCGGACGGCTGACCATCGATACCCCGGACGATTTGGCCTTTGTGGAAGCGGTCCATGCCAGGCTTCATGCGAAAGCGGGCGAAGCATCGCTGTCCGATCTTCTGCTGTTGCTGGATCGCGAGCCGGAATTGCGCGCCATCAATGGCCATGTGAAGCAGAAACCCATTCTTCCCGCCGGCGGACTGGCGCTGATCCGCTGCGATGGCGGTGGCAAATTCGGCTATGGCCATGTCAAGCGGATGGTGGCATTGGCCCGGGCGCTGCGGGACAGCGAAAGCATCGGCGTGTTGTTCGCGCTGCATGGCACGACGGATGCCGCCATTCCCATCCGGCGTGCCGGATTTGAAGCGGTGATGATCGACAGCCATGATGACCTGGCCGCGTTGATTCAGGAAAACACGCCCGATCTGCTGGTACTGGACGGCCGCGAAGGGCCGTCGCGCGGTGAATTGGAAAAGCTGCGCCGCGATATTCCCGTGGTTGCCATGATCGACGATGGCTCCGATACCCGCTTGGCCGCCGACTTCGCCTATTATCCGCCGGTGCCGCAGGCAAAGGCACTCGACTGGACCGGTGCCCGCACCGTGGCCCGGATTGGCTGGGAATGGTCGCTGCTGGGACTCAATCCGCATCTGACGCCGGTCAACGCGATGTCGCTACGTCCGACCTTGTTGGTGGCGATGGGCGGCAGTGATCCGCAAAGCCTCACCTTGCGAGCAGCCAAGGCGCTGGCGCCGCTGGATTCCACCTTCCGCATCCGCTTTGTCATCGGCACCGGCGTGGCGGACGCGGCCAAGGTCGCGGCCAATGTCGTGGCCCTGAAAAGCAATTACGAAACAATCGAAGGCGCAGACGATCTTGCCACCGAGTATGCGTCGGCGGATCTAGCGCTCTGCGCCTTCGGTGTCACGGCGTATGAATTGGCCGCATTCGGCGTGCCGGCGATATATCTGGGATTGACGCAAGACCATGCCCACTCAGCCAGCGCCTTTGAGGCGGCCGGCATGGGCCAGTCGCTCGGCGTGGCGTCGCAAGTCGAAGACGATGACATCCTGGCCGCCGTGAAGGCGCTGATGAATGATGCGGTCCGGCGGCGCGAGATGCGCAATGCCGGATTTGCAATCCTGGACGGCAACGGCGCGGCGCGCATCGCTGCCGATCTGGCAGCGGCCCTGAAGGAAGAAAAAGCGCCGGTCAGAGCGTCGCGATAATCGCAGCGGCCTTCGCAAATACTTGCGCCCAGTCGCCGCGCGTATCGGGCATCACGCATTGGCATGACGGCGCCAGCGGTTCATGGGCCTGGCCGAACGCAGTCCAGCTTGTATCGTACAGTAGTTTCAACGTGCGCGTTCCCGTACCGGCGCCCAGCCAGGAAACGGCAGTCGGCGCGCTGACCAATATGTCCAGTGCCGACAACATCGCGGCAGTGCGGTCGAGTTCGTTCTTTTGATCCAGAGCGGGCGGAACGAAGATTTTCCGGCCACACAATTTCTCCAGCGCGGCGATTTCGTCCTGTGTCGCATCATACTGGCAGCTGATCAGATTGCCGGGAAGGGTGCGCAGGAACGCGCCCCATTCTTCCAGCAGCGCATATTGAACGGAACGATGGCCGCCGGATTTACCGCTGCGCCAGCAGATCCCGATCAGGGGCGACGCCTCCAAGCCAGAAAAAATATTCTTCCAATGTGCCTGTTCCGCCGCATCCGGGATCAGGAAGGCGTTCTCTTTGGGAAATGTTTCCAGGTCCGGCCGCAGCCAGCGCGGCAGCGATCCCATCAAGGTGAGGGCATTGGCGCCGCCCGCCGCTTTCAGCCAGCCATAATCGGCGGTGACGATGCCGTTCACGGTCGTCAACGATTGCGGCTTCACGGTCGCGGTGGGAAAAGACCGCGCCATCAGCGAAACCAGGCGTGGTTCGCATTCCAGAATGACCGTGCCGCCGTCGCTCGCGGCGCGGTCCAGAAGATCGGGCATCACGCTCATGAACATGATCTGGTCGCCGACGCCCTGCTCGGCGCGCACCAGAAGGCGGGTGCGTTTCAACGGCCCGCCCCGCCATTCGGCAAGACCCAATTTTGCGGCCGGCACCTTGCTGGTGAGGTCGCTGCGGGCGGCATAGTCGCGCCAGCCATCCTTGAGATTGCCGGTCAGCAGATGCAACACCGCCCGATTGAGCCGCGCTTGCGCGTTGTGGGGATCGGCCTTGATCGCCCGGTCATACAGGCCGCGCGCCTCTTCGAATGCGCCATCGTCCGACAACAGATCGGCCAGGTTGGACAGGGCGGCGGGATAGTCGGGACTGACGGCCAATGCCGCGCGATAAAATTCCGTGGCGCGTGCATTGTCGCCGGACTCCCGCCAGGCCGAGCCCAAGGTCAGCAACAGCTCGGGGCTTTGCGGGTTGCGCGCCACCGCCGGTTCCAGCAGGGCGCGGGCGGCCTCGAACTGGCCCTGGGTCCGCAGCAAATTGGCGAGATTGACCAGGGCTTCCAGCCGTTCGGGCTCCTGGGCCAGGACCTTGCGGAAGAATTCGGCGGCAGGCTGGGCAAGGCCCAAAGCGCGGGCGGTATTTCCTAGCGCGAACAGTGTTCGGACATCATCCGGCCGCTCGGCCAGGGCTTTCTCAAAGCAGGAAATCGCTTCCAGATGCCGTCCCAGGGACGACAATTTCAGGCCTTGGTCATAGGCGTGCGGGGCGGCATACATCGCATCAGTTTTGCCGTCCCGCCTTAAGGTCGCGTTAAGCGTGTTTTCGCCAGCGAATTGCTGGGATTTCAGGGTCGGCATTATCCCGCTCTTAACGCCGAAAATGCGACTTTCGGACCATGTCAGGTTTCGGTTTTCCTGGTCTGGATTCCTCGGTCCTGCTGAGTTTCTATCAAACTCAGTTGAACTCGTCCGCGTCTGCGGTCGCGGCGCGCAACGCGATCAATCCGCAAACATCAACCAAGGCAAACAGCGCCACCGCGAAGGATGCGCCGCCGTGGCAGGCGCCACAGCTCTCCGCCAGTGCGCAAACTGCCAAGATCCTCTCCACCACCAACTTCCTCAACACGTCGAATGTGCCGTTGACGACGGGCGCCACCAGCGACGCCAAGATGGAGCAGGACAACCAGAAACTTTTCTCGCTTTACAGCGCGGTCAACAGCCTGGCCTATCTCACCAAGCTGGCGCAGGGCGCGACGGAAACGCCCGGCCAGCTTGCCGGTCTCAACACGCGATTCCAGGCCGGTCTGGCGCAAGTCCAGCAATATTTGAAATCGACCAGCTTCAACAATTTCAATCTGCAGGCCGCGACGCCCGCCGCCGCCACAAGCTCGACCGCGAATATCACGCTGGGCGGATTCACCTATGCAACGCGTCAGCTCGTCACCAATTCCAACATCGACAATCCGATACCTGGGCTTTCATCTTCCAGCAGCTTCACCATTTCGGTGAAGAAGGGCAGCACGACCACTGATGTCGCTATCGATCTCAGCCAGGTGTCGGGGCCGCTGACCCTGGGCAATGTGGTCAGCTATATCAATTCGCAGCTTTCGGCCGACGGCTTTTCCACCCGCTTCCAGAAAGTCCAGAAGGGCGGCACCAGCACGTCGAACACGGGCGCTACCTTTGGTCTGCAGATCACGCCCGGCGGCACCGAGTCGATTTCACTTTCCGCGGCTTCCACGCCGTCACTGTACATGGTGGGAAATTCCGGCACCGCCAGCGAAACCAACACCAGCACCGCCGGCAAGGCAGGCGCCACCAACACCACGACCACGGCGGCCGACCAGACAGGCCGTCTGATCAAGCTGTCGAATATTTCCGGCACGCCCACCGCTGTGGCCACGTCCACGCAGAAGGCCACGACCGGCACCACCACGGCGGCGGATACCGTGGTCGATGGCAGCGGCAATATCTATGTCATCGGCAACGCCACCGGCAATTTCGGCAGCCAGCTCAACCAGGGCGCCCAGGATTCCTATCTCACCAAATATGATTCCGCCGGCAGTGTGGTGTGGCAGAAATTGCTGGGCAGCGCCGGCACCGCAAATGGCTATGGCCTGGCGCTGGATCCGTCCGGCGGCGTGGTCGTCACCGGCAGCTCGACCGCCGATCTGATGCCGAGCTCCATCGCCAATGGCAACGAAGATTCCTTCGTCTCGCGATACGACACCAATGGCAACCAGATGTGGATCAAGCAGATCCAGACCCTGGCCAACAACCGCTCCAATGCGGTGAGTGTGGACGCCAGCGGCAATATCTATATCGGTGGTTCGGTGTCGGGCTATCCGGTGGCCAATCCTGTCAACGGCCAGAACACCATTCCGGGCGGCGTGATCGGCGCGCATCAGACCGCACAGGGCGGCGTCGATGCCTATCTCGCCAAATTCGATTCAAAGGGCAATCTGTTGTCCGAGAATCAGTTCGGCACCAGCGGCGACGACCAGGTCGCCGCCACCGCCACCGGCACGGACGGCAGTCTCTATGTCGCCAGCGTGCAAAACGGTGCGGCCATCATCAACAAATACGCCAATGGCGACATCACATCGGCGCCAATCTGGAGCCAGAGCCTGGGCGCATTGCAGGCGGGCGGCGGGATCGGCGGCCTCACGGTTTCGGGCGGCCAGGTCTATGTCTCCGGCACCACTTCCAACGGCAATCTCACGGCGGGCGGACAAGCCAGCGTTGCCGCGGCCTCTACCGGCGGCACCGATGCTTTCGTGTTTGCGCTGACCGACAATGGCAGCAGTGTCAGCGCCGATCATGTTTCCTATGTCGGCACGTCTGCAAGCGATCAGGGTGGTGCGGTTACGGTGGGTCCGGACGGCACCATCTATCTGACCGGCACGACCCTGGGCACGTTTGGGGGACAGCAGCGCAATATCCAGAACGTCAACAATGCTTTCGCCACCGCGCTCAACGCCAATGGCAGCGTGCAATGGACACAGCAATATGGCGGTGCCGACGGTCAGTCCACCGGCGCCAGTGTGGCGATCGATCCGCAAGGCGCCAGCGTGCTGGACGCGTTGGGGTTGCCGCGCGGCACCATCAACCTCAATCAGTCGGTCGATTTGACATCGATGACGACTTTGCGGGCGGGCGATACTTTCAAGATCAAGATCGACGGCATCGCAAGCCGCACCACCACCATCACCATCGGCAAGGGCGAGACCATCAACTCGCTCAACACCAAGATCAACGCCCAGTTGGGCGCGATCGGCAAGGCAACCGCCAATTATACCGGCGGCGCCGAAGGCATTAAGCTGACGGTCAATCCGGGCAACACCATCGAACTGGTCGCGGGCCCCAAGGATTCCGATGCGCTGGGACGGCTGGGCATCAGCGCCGGCGTGCTGACTGCGCCCGCAACCGCCAGCAAAGCGGGCGCGGCTGCCGCCACCACCACCAGCGCCAAAAACAGCAAAGTGGAACCCACTTACGGATTGGGCTTCTCCGGAACGCTCGATATCTCGACACGCTCAGGCGCGAATCTGGCGCGCTCGCAGCTTTTGGGCGTGCTATCCAGCCTCCAGAGCACCTATCAGAAATCCAACGCGCCGCCGCCGGCCGCCGCCACGCCGGGCAACACCAGCGGTGCTGCGTCTGCAACGACCACAGCGCAGCTGGCCAATTATAATCTAGCTCTGTCCCTGATGGGCAACGATCCGAACAATGCCGTCGCCAATATCCAGTCGATCGTGTCGGGCCAGGGCGGCAGCAGCAACAACAGCCTGAGCAGCCTGCTCTCGCAGATTTAAGACTTCAATCGCGATGTCGAAGGTCAGGCGCTAGGAAACGGCGTCTTGGCACTGGCATTCTTCCCCCGCATGGCGGAGCCATTGGTGGGGGAGTTCGATAGCGTCAGCGTGTCGAACGTCTGCTAGGCCGCTTGCGGCCGTGGCAGACAGATGGGGGCAATAAATTCAAACCACCTTATTAAACACCATCGCGCCGGACGGTGGAGGTTTGTAGCCGGGGGTCGGGCCATAGGTCCGGATCGGTGCGTTCATGCGGTCGACCTCGCGGGCGATCGCTTGGATCATGCCTTCGGAGGCATTCTTCACCCGCGCCAGCATGCGGGCATGCAGCTGTAGAACTTCGCGGAATTTTGCGGTGACGACCAAAAAGCGCTCGCGCAAGCTGGGCGACGCTGCCTTAGCAATGCGGATGTCGAAATTCTGCGCTTCGCGGCCATAGAGCGCGGATAGCTTCTGGATCTCCGGATCGATGCTGCGCATCTCGGCAGGCTTGCCCGCTTTCAGCGCGGCGATATCGGCTTCCAGCGCCACCACCAGCCGTTCGGCGAGGGCGATCAAGCGCTCCATGCGCGGGGTGTCTTCCAGTTTGGTCTCGCTCATTGCACGCTCGCTTGCGGTTGCAGCGCTTCCTGATGCTTCAGCAACTGGCGCGACACGGCGCTGGCCAAGCCGAAGCCGCCGCGATTTTCCACCGACTTGGCATATTCATTGACCATCATAGAGCGAAACATCTCTTCGCCCTGGCCGCCGCCGAACGGGCCGTCGGTGGGGATGCCCTGGAACATCGAACCCAGAAACTGCGAGATAAATACACTCTCGAATTCCTTGGCCGATTTTCCGGCTGTCGCCGCGTTGCCGGTTGTGGCCGGTGTTTTGATCGATGCGGACTGTGTCGCCAGCATCGCGGTCTGCAAGGTCGCGTCCATCAGCCGATCACCTGGATGTCGGCCTG
>JBEPVO010000037.1:0-21215 GCA_041690975.1 Alphaproteobacteria bacterium | reverse complement strand
TGGCGGACAGAGAGGGATTCGAACCCTCGAACGGCTTTCACCGTTACACACTTTCCAGGCGTGCGCCTTCAACCGCTCGGCCACCTGTCCTTGGGTCCGCGAGATATACTGCCGGGGCCTTCCCCGCAAGCGGTCTGAAAATGCCCCGCTTTTTGAGCCATTCCAGGGCCTTGCCACCCCGTAGGGCCTGCGCAATAGGATGATCCGCGGTCTGGGCCGGGCAGGGGCACTCCAATGGGCAACCTCGCGATCAAGCGCGTCTACGATCCGCCGGCGTCCGATGACGGTTTTCGGGTGCTGGTGGACCGGCTCTGGCCGCGCGGCATGACCAAGCAAGCCGCGGCCCTGGACCTGTGGGCCAAGGATCTCGCGCCCAGTCCGGACCTGCGCAAGCAATTCAATCACCAGCCGGAACGCTTTGCCGAATTCACCCACCATTATCTGGCCGAATTGTCCCGCAATCCGGCGGTGACGGCATTTCGCGCCGAACTCAAGCGGCCCAAAGTGACGTTGCTCTATGGCGCCCATGATCGTGCCAACAATCATGCCCTGGTGCTGGCGGATTTCCTGCGCAAGCGGGCGAAAGCCGCGCCAGCGAAAAAGCCGGTCTTGAAAAAAGCCGCCCGGAAAAAACCGGCTTGACCGGCCGCGGACTGGGTCCGTCCGTCAGGGCGATGTCGGCCGGAACGCTCGGCGCATCATGCCGAATCTGTCGAACCATTTCGCGATGCCGTCACGCCAGGCATTTTTACGGCGTTCGGTGACCTCGGCAAGCGCGGCTATGATGATGAAGGTGCCGATCATCATGATCACGCGCGTGCGGGTATCGTGCGGCGCCCAAGGCACCAGCGTGGTCAGGAACTGCGCCACTGGCAGATGGAAGAGGTAAAGCGAGAAGGTCATTCCCGCCAGCCAGCCGACCGGCTTCTCAAGCAGATCGAGGGCGCGGCGGGAATGAACCGCGATGGCCTGCGCCGCAAGGATGTTGAGCGTGAACACCAGCGCCGTCGAATAGCGTTCGCCGAAGGTTGCGTGCGTCTGGAAGATGCCCAGCAGAGTGAGCGCGAACAGGACTAGGGGGATAGCCGTGGTCACCGCGAAGAGGCCGAGCGCCCAACCCTGCGGCAGCGACCAGCGTTTGCCAGCGTAATATACGGCGAAGCCGCCGATCCAGATGGGAAACAGGGACAGGATTTTCGGGCCGGCAATCAGGCACAGGATCGCGGTAAGCAGGTAGCGGGGCTTGCCCCGCAGAAACCAGAAGGCCCCGAAGATGGCGTAATACCAGACTTCATATCCCAGCGACCAATAGGGCAGCATCGAGCCCACATTGATGTGGTTGCGCCACAACTCATTGGTGAAGGTCGCGCCGGTGAGATATTGCAGCCATATCTGGTCCGTCGAATATCCCCACGCCGCCGTATACAGATCCGGGCGCAATTGCTGCCCGACAGTGTCGAGCACGAAGGTCAGAACCAGGGCGGGAAGCGCCACCGAAAGAATGCGGGCAATGCGGTTGATGGAATAGTCGCCCGGTGTGCGCTCGCGATTGTCCGTCACATAGGCGATGACATAGCCGGACAGCACGAAGAAGATGACGACCGCGACGTCCATATATTCGGCGAAGGGCCATAGAAACCCGTCCGTGAACCGGTGTCCGGAGACGTGCCCAAGAAACACCACCAGTGCCGCGAAAAAACGCGCTGCATTCAGATAGATGGAAGTTTCCCGCCGCACGACACGCCCTTTTGTTCTCATTATATCAGAACAGGACTGTTTGACGGTTAATAGGGGGACGGCGATTTAGTTGTTGGTTAATACCCCCGAAGAGATTTCAGGCCGCCGCGCGCACACGATTGCGGTCGCGGTAAATCATCCAAATGTTGCGGGCATAAATCGGCAGCGGCAGCCCCAGGCCCATCACCAGCGCCCAGGCCTCCTGGTGGATGGCATAGGTGATGCTGAACAGTCCCCCGATCAGGCTGCAATACCAGAACGAAACCGGGATCACGCTGTGACCTTCCTGTTCGCTCTTCAGCCACTGGATCAGCATGCGCACACCGAAGATCGCCTGGCCGCTGAAGCCGATCACGTTCCACAGCACGTCATAGGGATGCTCCGCCGCCATGGCGTACAGATGCGCCATGAATCCAAAATCCATTTACAGCTCCTCGATCTTGGTGCGGCCGCCATGGCGCCGCTGCAGCCAGCGCACACCCAGCATGTCGTGGAAACTCACCAACGTGCGGCCCAGATTGGTGTATTTCGAGCGCCCGGCGATCCGGGGGCGATGATTGACGGGCGCATAGCCGACCTTCCAGCCATGCCGCTGCACCAGTGCGATCAGATAGCGGTGCATGTGATCGAAATAAGGAAGCTCCAGGAAAGCGGTGCGATAAAAGGCTTTGATGCCGCAGCCGGTGTCGGTGGCGCCGTCGCCCAGCATGGCGCCGCGAAAACGGTTGGCCAGCTTGGAGGCGATGCGGCGGCTGGCGGTGTCTTTGCGCTTGACCCGCACGCCCGAGACCATGCCCAGAGTCGGGTTGCTGCGCAGCTTGCCCAGCAGCATGGGAATATCGGCCGGATCGTTCTGCCCGTCACCGTCCAGGGTGACGATGATCTCACCTTTGGCGGCTTCGATGCCGGTATGGATGCCGCGGCTCTGGCCCAGATTGCGGTCATGGCGCAGGGGGCGGAAATGGGCGATCTCGCTCTTGAGTGCGGTCAGCCGCTCAGCGGTGCCGTCGGTCGAGCCGTCATCGACGAAGATGATCTCATAGGACAGCTCATGCGCCAGCGCGGCCGTGATCTCGCGCGCCAGGGTGGCGACATTGTCCACCTCGTCCTTGACTGGCACCACCACTGAAATCGTCATACGCAACCCATCTTCTTGGCCATTATTCCCGGCCAACGACCCTAGCCAACTCTTAACTGGCGAATTTCCCAAAATCCCGGGGTTTCGCTAAACAGGGACCAGGCGGCCCCCGACGTGGCGCGCCTTATACAGGCCCCGGCGGGTCCAAGAAACAGGGCAAACCAGTTCATGAGTGACGCCGTGTCCGCCCCCGCGCCATCGCGATCCGCCCTCTGGCGGGTGAAAATCCGGGGCTGGCTGACGCGTTCGGCCTATCCCCTGCTGGCGATTCTGTGCGTCGCCCTGTGGCTGCCGGGCATTTTAACCCTGCCGGCGCTGGACCGCGACGAAAGCCGCTTCGCCCAATCCTCGCGCCAGATGCTGGACAGCGGGAACTTCGTCGATATCCGATTCGGCAACGAGCCTCGCTACAAGAAGCCAGCGGGAATCTATTGGGCCCAGGCCGCGACCACGGCAGTGGCGGGCCATATCGAGAATATCGAAGGCGACCACAGCCATATCTGGACCTATCGCCTGCCGTCGCTGCTGGGCGGGATCGCGGCGGTGTGGCTGACGTTCTGGCTGGGCTCGATGTTTAGTGCAGAGGTCGGCTTGCTGGCGGCGCTGTTGCTGAGCTTCTCCGTGCTGATGACGGCGGAAGCCACCATCGCCACCACCGACGCCGTGCTGCTGGCCTCCGTCATGGGTGCGATGGGTGTGTTGATGCGCATTTATTGTGCGGCGAGGGAAGACGCTGCCGTTCCCACCCGCCTGGTGTTATGGGGCTGGGTCTCGTTCGCCATTGCGGTGCTGGTGAAGGGGCCGGTGGTGGCCGGCGTCGCCGCCGCGACCATCCTGGTGCTGCTGGCCTGGGACTGGTGGGACGCACGTCCCCGTAAAGCTGCCGTCACCGTTCCGGCCGAAGGGGGCGAAGCGGCTCCCGCACCGGCTCCCACATCCGCGCCCGCACGGCCGCTGAAGGATTTTGTCCTTTGGCTCAAGCAGACCAAGCCGCAACTGGGCGTGCCTCTGGTGCTGGCCATCGCCGCGCCCTGGGCGATTGCGATCTGGGTGGAAAGCCATGGATCGTTCTTCCAGCAATCGTTGGGCCATGACTTCGCCGGCAAGCTGGTATCTGGCCAGGAAAGTCACGGCCTGCCGCCCGGCTATAATCTTGTTCTGTCGGCGGTCGCCTTCTGGCCCGGCATTCTGTTCGTGCTGCCGGCCATCGGGCTAGCCATCACCCGCGCCAAGGAGCCGGCGATCCGCTTCCTGCTCGCCTGGGCCGCCGGCTTCTGGCTGGTGTGCGAATTGGTGCCGACCAAGCTGCCGCAATATGTGCTGCCCGCCTATCCGGCGCTGGCGATCCTCACCGCGCTGTGGCTGCGCGCGGCCAAGGAAGAGGCGTTGCCGCTGTGGCGGCGCGTGCTGCCCTATATTTCCTCGCTGCAATTTCTGCTGGGACTGGCGGGGCTGGTGGCCGCACCGCTCGTCCTGCCCAGGCTGTATGGCAACGGCATGGACATGAGCCTTGTCGCCTATCCCATCGTGGCGGGGCTGATCGGATTGGGCGCGCTGATCATGGCGGCGCGGGGCGCGCGTCTGATCGCGATGGGCCTTGGTCTTGTGTCTTTGGCGATCATCGTGCCGACATTGACGGCAGGCGCGGGCCCGCGTCTTACCGAGCTGTGGATGAGCGAGCGGCTGGCGGCGTTGGTCGCCAAAGACAGCAATCCTGACGATCCGCCGCCTGCGATTGCCGGATTTGAGGAGCCCAGCCTGGTCTTCGCGCTGGGCGCAGATGTCAATCTGACCGACGGCGCGGGCGCGGCCAAGCAGGGTGCCGATCAGGGTGGGCTGGCGCTGGTGGATGATTTCCAGCGGCCCGCTTTCCTTGCCCATCTTGCCGAACTGCAATCCGATGCGATGCCGGTGAGCGACATTTCCGGCTTCAATTACTCGCGCGGCAAGACGGTCCATGTGACGATCTACCGGATGCGCAAACTGACCTTCGACACGCCGCCGGCGCATGTCACCAACAGCATTCCATAGTTTGTTAACCGCGCGCTCCACTTGACAACGCCGCTCACTGCTTAAATATCGGCGGGTCGTTCTGTCCGCCCATGGCTGACCATTGGGGGCGTCATGCGGAAAAGAACACGGGGATCGCCGCCCGCGCGCGCGACATGAGACGCCAGATGGGTCTTGAAATGGCGCGGGGCCGCGCACTCAAAACGGCCACGCGCTCCTTCCGGAAGAGTCCCGACGACGCCGCGCGTGCCCCCATCGCCAAACTCAATTTGCCGGGGCCAAAGGCGGAGTTGCGCTTTCCCATCGGCCAGCCAAGCCGTGCCTTTTATCGCCGCTTCTGGCCGGGCACCGGTCCCGCCGAATGGAATGACTGGCGCTGGCAGATGCGTACACGCATCCGCACCTTGGAGGAGTTGGCCCGCATCTTCCGCCTGTCGGAAGACGAATATGCCGCCGTCTCCCGCCACCAGGGCGCGCTGCCGGTTGGCATTACGCCGTATTATGCCAGCCTGATGGGCCTGACGGACGCGAACGAACCCTTGCGCCGCACCCACATCATGACCAGCGACGAATATCTGCGCGGCCCGGGGGAAGAGGACGATCCCCTCGGCGAAGATCATGACACCGTGGCGCCGGGCCTGGTGCATCGCTATCCCGACCGGGTGCTGTTCCTCACCACCGGCACCTGTTCGACCTATTGCCGCTACTGCACCCGCTCGCGGCTGGTGGGCAATCCGGGCGGCGAATATCATTTCTCGACTCGGCAATGGGACGAGGCGATCGCCTATCTGGAAGCACACACCGAAGTGCGCGACGTGCTGTTGTCGGGCGGCGATCCGCTGACCCTGTCGGATGACAAGCTGGACTGGCTGCTGGGGCGGCTGCGGGCGATCCCGCATATCGAATTTTTGCGCATCGGCACCAAGATGCCAGTGGTGACGCCGCAGCGCGTGACGCGGGGTCTGGTGCGGGTCTTGAAGAAGCATCACCCGCTTTGGATGAGCTTGCATTTCACCCATCCCGTGGAACTGACGCGCGAAGTGATGGAAGCCACGGCGCGGCTGGCCGATGCCGGCGTGCCGCTGGGCAGCCAGACCGTACTGCTGAAAGGCGTCAACGACGATGCCGAATTGATGACCAGTCTGATGCATGGCCTGCTGAAGAACCGGGTGAAGCCCTATTATCTCTATCAATGCGATCCCATTCGGGGCTCGGCGCATTTCCGCACTGGGGTCGATAAAGGGCTGGAGATCATCCGGGCGCTGCGCGGCCATACCACCGGCTATGCCACGCCCATTTTCGTGATCGATGCGCCGGGAGGCGGCGGCAAGATCCAGCTGGCGCCCGATCCGGTGGCGGGACGCGATGGCGATTTTCTGCTGCTGAGGAATTTCGAAGGCGACATCTACCGCTATCCCGATCCCAACGGATCGCTGGGTCGCGGGCCTTTTGACCGCTGACGGCGTCGCTCGTCGCTCATGGGCTGGCTCGCCCACATCGCTCCTCGCTTCTGGTCAGCGGACCAAAATTCCCTGCGCCCAGGTGGCGTATTTAAGGTGAAGACATGCGTGCGCTGAAGATAGGGGTCACTTACGACCTGCGCAGCGATTACCGCGCCCTGGGCTATGGCGAGGAAGAAACTGCCGAATTCGATGCCGAGGAAACCATCGCTGCGATCTGCGATGCGTTGGCGGAACTGGGCCACACGACCGAGCGGATCGGCGGCGTTCGGTCATTGACCGAGCGGTTGGCGCAAGGCGCGCGCTGGGATGCGGTGTTCAATATCTGCGAAGGTCTCAAAGGCGTGTCGCGTGAGGCGCAAGTGCCCTCGCTGCTGGAAGCTTATGACATTCCCTATGTCTTTTCCGATCCGCTGACCCTCAGTCTTTGCCTGGACAAGGCGATGACCAAGCGGGTGCTGCGCGACGCCGGCGTGCCGACTGCTGCCTTTGCGCTGATCGAAAGCGAAACCGACATCGCCAAAGTGATATTGCCGTTCCCGCTGTTCCTCAAACCGGTGTCGGAAGGTTCGGGCAAAGGCGTGAATGCCCGCTCGCGGGTCGATGATGCGGCGGCGCTGGATAGTGTGGCGCGCGATCTGCTGGCGCAGTTTCGCCAGCCGGTGCTGGTGGAGGAGTTCCTGCCGGGCCGCGAATTCACGATCGGTATTACCGGAACCGGAGACAATGCCGCCGTGCTGGGCATCCTGGAGATCGTGCCCGGCGAAAAATATATCGGCCATGGCTATGGCTTTGAGAACAAATCGGGCTGGGAAGACAAGCTCCAGGTGATTCCGGCCGATGATGCGCAGGCGCATGCGGCGGCCGATGTAGCGCTGGCGGCGTGGCGGGCGCTGCGGTGCCGCGATGGCGGGCGGGCCGATGTCCGGCTCGATTGTGACGGCAAGCCCTGTTTCATCGAAGTCAATCCACTGGCGGGCATTCGCCCCGGCTATTCGGACTTGTGCTTCATCGCGGAATTCCAGAAACTCTCTTACCGGCAACTGATCGGCAAGTTTCTGGATTCCTTTTTGGCACGCCATCCGCACCTGACATGAAAATCCTGATTCTGCATTCCGACATCGGGGACAATGCGCCGCCCGAAGATCTCGACACGTTGATCGCGGCCGACGCCGTCGCCGATGTGCTGACGCGTCGCGGCCACAAGGTTGGGCAGGCGCCGTTCCAGCAGGAAGGGCTGCAGGCGCTTCTGGAACTGACCACGCCCGACATCGTCTTCAATCTGGTCGAAGGCGTAAATGGGCAGGGCCGCCTGGCCCCGCTAGCGCCGCAGATGCTGGCAGATCTGGGCATGCGCTTCACGGGCGTCAGCGCCAAGGCGATGGCCGTCACCAATGACAAGCCGCTGACCAAGCTGATGTTGCGCGAAGCAGGGCTGGCCACGCCAGGCTGGGCGGTGCCGCCGGACTGGTCCGGTCTGGATGGCGGCCAATGGATCGTCAAATCCGCATTGGAAGATGCCTCGCTGGGGCTGGACGACGGCTGCGTCGTGGCCGGCGAGGATGTGTTGCCGCGCGTTGCCGCCTGCGTCGCCAAATTCGGCGGCGATTGGTTCGCAGAGCGTTATGTCGAAGGCCGTGAATTCAACATCGCCGTGCTGGGCTCCCACGATTCCTGGCGCGTCTTGCCGATGGCGGAAATGCGCTTCGAGCAATGGCCGGCGGGCAAGCCCCGCATCGTCGGCTATGACGCCAAATGGGAAGAAGATTCCAGCGGCTGGCGCGGGACGGTGCGCGCCTTTGGCGTGGAGCGTGAAGAGCCTGAGTTGGCAGTTAAACTGAAAACGGCGTGCGAGCAGGTGTGGAAGCTGTTCGCCTTGTCGGGCTTCGCGCGGGTGGATTTTCGGGTCGGCGCAGACGGCGTGCCGCTGATTTTGGAGATCAATACCAATCCCTGCATCTCGCCCGATGCGGGCTTTGCGGCGGCGGCGGAAGAAGCGGGGATGGATTACGGCACACTCGTCGAAGCCATCGTGAAGGCGGGACCGCCATGATTATGATGCTCGACGAAGAGTATCCGTCCGCGCTGGGCGGGCTGGTGTTGCGGGCGGTCGATCCGCAGATTTTTACCTTGCGCTATTTCACCCATTGCCTGGATTGCGGGTTTTGCCGCGATGCCTGTTGCGAGCATGGCGTGGATATCGATGTCGGCAATGCGGCGCGGTTGCGGTCCTTGCCGCAGGAATTCCACGACCGCATCGCGGTGACGCAGGATCAGTGGTTCACCACCGACGTGACGCGCGACGCGGAATTTCCCGGCGGCGAACATGTGCGCACCGCCGTGCGCAATGGGGCTTGCGTTTTCCGCAATGAAGCCGCGCGCGGCTGCGCCATCCATGGCTATTGCCTGGAACAGGGGCTGGACTACCATCTGCTGAAGCCGATAGTGAGCGTGCTGTTTCCCGTGACGTTCGAGCTGGGCGTGCTGACGGCATCGGGCGAAGCGGCGGATGGCAGCCTCGTGTGCAGCGGTTCGGGCCCAAGTCTGTATGACGGCGCGCGCGATGAACTGCGATATTATTTCGGTCCCGGCCTGATCGCCGAGCTGGATGAATTGAAGGCGAGCTATGATTGAAGTCCCCAGTTTTGCGGATGTCCAGGCGGCGGCGAAACGCATCGCGCCATATGCGGTTCGCACGCCGCTGGTGGAAAGCCCGTTGCTGAATGCCCTGACCGGCGGGCGGGTGTTCCTTAAGCTGGAAAGCTTGCAGCGTACCGGTTCGTTCAAGTTTCGCGGCGCCTGTAATCGCATCTTGATGATACCGGAAGCCGAGCGCGCCAAAGGCGTGGTGGCGTTCTCCTCCGGCAATCATGCCCAGGGCGTGGCGGCGGCGGCGCAGATCTTCGGCATTCCCGCTTTGATCGTGATGCCCAGCGACGCACCCCGCGCAAAGATGGACGGGACCCGGGCCTATGGGGCGGAGGTCGTGACCTATGACCGGGTAACGGACGACCGCGAAGCTATCGCGGCGCGGTTTGTCAATGAACGCGGCGCCACCTTGGTCAAACCCTATGACGATCCCGGCGTCATGGCGGGACAGGGCACGGCGGGGCTGGAGATTGCGGAAGATGCAGCCCGCTTCGGCGTCACATTGGATGCGGTGGCAACGCCTTGTTCCGGCGGCGGGTTGGTGACCGGTGTCGCGCTGGCTTTGAAGGGTTCGGGCGTGGCCGCGCCGGTGCACAGCGTCGAGCCGGAGAATTTCGACGGCATGCGGCGTTCACTGATGGCGCACGCGCGGACGTCCGCGCCGGGAACATCAGAGGGCGGTAAACTCTCCATCGCTGATGCGCTGATGGCGCCGATGCCCGGCCATCATGTCTTTGCGCTTGCCGTTGGCTTGCTGGGTCCCGGCATCGCGGTCAGCGACGATGAATTAACCCGCGCCGTGGCATTCGCCGCCCTCAAACTGAAATTGCTGGTCGAGCCGGGCGGCACCGCTGCGCTGGCGGCGCTGCTGGCGGGCAAGCTGCCGGGAAAGAATCTGGCGCTGCTGATCTCGGGCGGCAATGCGGATTTCGATCGTGTGGCAAGCGCTGTGGAGCATCAGTCAGGAGTTCGATAGCGTCAGCGTGTCGAACGTGAAGCGTCCGAAGGGCCGCGTAACGGTTGCCTCTACGCTGGCGCTGGGCAACTCCGTTCGGCTGTGCGACCAGAATCCGGCATTCCCACCCTTAACGGTTAAGCATTACCGCGTCATCCGCTCCGGCAGGCCCGCATGGGGTTCTATCCATAGGGCATGCGAATCTATGGATTCATCGCCGCACTCGTTATCCTGCTGGGCGCCGCTGCCGGGCTTCTCGCCCGCTCCGGCGCCAGCGAAGTGCCGCTGCAGCCGCTCAAAGTGACGGCGCGCGCATTCGACAGCTTGCAGGTGGGCGTGACGCCGGTTTCGCTACTGCAGGATTTGGGTTTCGATCTCGCCCGCGCCGATCGGCTGTCCTACCTGGCGATGGTCGAGCAATTCATGCCGGAAAAAAGTACCGGCTTCGATGCGCTCGATCCGGCGGTGCGGGACTGCCTGACGGCACGCGACCGTTGCTCCGGCTATGCCTTTCCACTGGCGGGACGCGCGGATGCGCAGGCGGTGGTGGTGATCCAGTCCGGCCGTGTCGCTTATAAGCACATCACGGGCGAGGTCTCCACCGCGGCGCGAATGCGGACTCTCGCGCGCGATTGATCGCGTACCCGTTCAGCCATCTCCGCCTTGAGAACGTGATGGGGCTCGCAATATTGGGAAAATGTGTTGGCACGCGACCTTCTGTCCCCGCGCGAGACAGTTTAAGCTGATCGTCGATACGCAGGCCCCATCCTTTTATGACCCGAACCGGCATTGGAACACGCATGCCGCAGGATTCCAGATTGCGGGATTTTCTGGCGGGCCTGCCGCTGATGACGTTGTGCGCCTTCGGCATCGCCGGCCTCTTCATTCAGATGCATCGGCAATGGCCGGGCGCCGGAAGTGCGACAAGTTATGCGCTGATGGCATCCGAAATCGCCAGCGGTCTGTTTTTGGGTATGCAACTGGTCTTCACCGGTATCCGGCGTCTTCCGCTGGCGAAATCGCCTGGCATGGCGCCGCGGCTTTGGGCGCTTGCGGGCGCCAATTCATCCTACGGCATTCTGCTTCTGCCGAAAGGAAACCTCGACACCGGAGCCGCGCTATTGTCCGCATCGCTCGTTTTTTGTGGCGCGCTCGGGTCTGTCATCGTGCTGGCGTGGCTGGGACGCGGCTTTGCGATCTTTCCTCAAGCCAGGCTGCTGGAGACGCATGGGCCTTATCGTCTGGTCCGTCACCCGCTTTATCTCTGTGAACAGATCTCTCTCTTCGGCGTGTGTATGCAATATCTTCAGCCCTGGTCGTTCCTGATCGTGCTGGCCGGTTTTGGTCTGCAATTTCCGCGCATGGCTTATGAGGAGGATATCCTGGCGCAGGCCTTTCCACTCTATGCGGACTATGCTGCGCGCACGCCAAAAATCATCCCGGGATGGCATGCCACCCCGGGATGGTTCAAAGGCTGAGAGAGCGTTTCGCGGCTCGCTCAATCGTGGTCGCGATGGCGCCGATCGTCATGGCGCCAGCCGTGATAGCTGTCGCCGTGATCCTGGCGCCACTTGTTGGAATCGCTGCGATGGGCCCAGCGGTGCCAGTGATGATCGCGGTCGTAATAGCCGTCGGAATAACCCAGCGCGACATTGCCGAAATCGAAGGAGACGCCGACGGCGGCATGAGCGGGAACAGAAACCGACAGGGTTGCGCCTGTGATGGCAATCAGAGCGGCGGCAATCTTGATTTTCATGTTTATCGTTCCTTGGTTTCGGATGAAGCCCGAAGCAGGATTCGTCCGCAGACTAGGGGTGCAACGTGAAGTGCCGGATAATTGTTCCAACATGCCGTGTCGCAAATTGTACTGTCTGTGCCGGCCGGTAATGTTGCCTATAGCAGCGTGCAGAGCCGTATCGCTGCGTCGCGGATGACATCGGGCGCGAAGGCGGAAAATCCCATCACCAATCCCTGTTGGCGCGGCGCGCCGAGATACATGGGCGACAAGGCGCGCGCGCCCACGCCCGCAGCCTTTGCCGCTTCCGCGATGGCGGTGTCTTGGCGTGATTTTTTTGCGGCCATGTTCGCAACCATATGCAGGCCCTGTTCCGGCACGTTGAATTCCAGCCGTCCTTTCGCATGGGCCTCAAGTGTCGCCACCAGCACATCGCGGTTGGCTTGAACGCGGCGGCGTACCCGGCGCAGATGCGCGGCGAAATGGCCCTGGTTCAAAAGATCGGCCAGCGGCGCTTCGGTGAGGATGGGCGGGAAACGGTCGCTGCGGGCGCGTACTGCCAGCACCGCTTCCAACAAGGGTTCGGGCACCACCATGTAGCCGGTGCGCAATCCCGGAAACAGGATTTTGGAAAAGGTGCCGACATAGGCAACGCGGCCTGCGCCGTCCATGCCTTGCAGCGCGGTCAGCGGCGGTCCCGCATAGCGGAATTCACTGTCGTAATCGTCCTCAATGATCCAGGCGTCATTGCGTCTGGCCCAGTCGAGCAGCGCCAGGCGGCGGCGCATGGTCATGGTGACGCCCAGCGGGAATTGATGCGAAGGCGTGACATAGGCGGCCTTTGCCTTGGGATGGAGTTTTTCGCCGTGCGCGACATCCAGGCCTTCGTCATCGACCGGCACGGCGATGACTTTTGCACCCGCGCCTTTCAGCGCGGTGTGCGCCATCGGATAGCAAGGGTCTTCGGCCCATACCGCATCGCCGGAACGGACGATGGCGCGGATTAGCAGATCGAGCCCTTGCTGTGCCCCGCTGGTGACGACGATCTGGCGTGCTTCGCAGCGCACGCCCCGCGCCGCGCGGAGATAGGCGGCGATGGCTTCGCGCAGCGCAAACCCACCGCGCGGATCGCCATAGCGGAAAAGCTCGGCGGTGGGCCGGGCCAGATGCCGCGACATCAATTGGCGGAAGATGCGGGCGGTGCGCGGGTCCGAGGCGGTCACGCCCACGGTCAAAGGCAGGGCAGGCGGCGTGGCCGGATCAGGCACGGCAGCCTCGGCTTTATCCTGCGGCAGGCGCGGCACCGCGCTCGCGACATAGGTGCCCGCACCCACCCGGGCCTCGGCAAAGCCTTCGCCGATCAGGGTCTCGAAGGCGGCGATGGCGGCGGCGCGCGACAGACGAAACCTTCGGGCCAGGTCACGGGTGGTGGGCAGCTTGGCCCCGGCCGGGACCGCGCCGGACTCGATCAGTCCCCGAATGGCAGAATACAAGGCTTTCGACCGGGGTCCGTCGCCCGGCAGGACCGGCACCAGGGCGGACCAGTCAGGCGAATTGGTCTGCTCTTTAGAGTCAGAATTGGTACTTTTCTGAGCCAATCGCATGGCGCATGCTGCACCTTCCTTTCAAGGATTCAAGTGCCGTGAGCGATGTGATCCAGCCCGTATCCGATGCCTTTCCCATCACCAGCCGCAACAAGGTCAAGCGCAACCATGACCGCGGCAGCTACGACAAGGCGGCGGTGTTCGCCATTCTGGATGCGGGGCTGCTCTGCCATGTCGCTTATGTGCTGGAAGGCGGCCAGCCTTTTTGTACACCGACCTTGTTCTGGCGCGAGGACGATGTCCTCTACTGGCATGGTTCGTCGGCCAGCCGGATGTTGAAGCATCTGAAGCAGGGCGTGCCCGCCTGCCTGACGGTGTCGCATCTCGACGGATTGGTGCTGGCGCGCTCGGGCTTTCATCACTCCGCCAATTACCGCTCGGCGATGTGCTTCGGTACCGCCCAATTCGTTGACGATGCGGACGAGAAGCTGCAGGCACTGAAAAACGTGGTCGACCGTTTCTATCCCGGCCGCACCAAAACTTTGCGCCCGATCGACCCGCAGGAATTCAAGGCCACCAGCGTGATCAAGATGAAGATCGAGGAGGCCTCGGCCAAAGTTCGCGCCAAGAATGTGATCGATGACGAGCAGGATTATGCCACGCGGCTGTGGGCTGGGGTGATTCCGGTCGCCCAGATCATCGGCGCCGAAGATCCGTGCCCGCGTCTGATGCCGGGTGTGGCGCGGCCGGAGAACTTGGCCGCCTATCGCGAAGGCCGCAGGCTCGATGAAACCTTCATCGCGATGCAGCGGCTTTACGAAAGTTCTGAGACAACAGATTGATCGGCTTCACAATCTCTTGGATACCGGTGTGGTCGATGTACGATGTGATCGGTGTATGAGATGCGGGATCAGCTATGACTGACGCGACTGTCGTTCCAACCTTGGCGGCGTGGCTTGGGGGCCGCGAGCGGCTCGGGGTGCTGATCGCGCGCTTTTATGAAAAGGTGCCGCTGGATCCGGTTCTGGCGCCGGTATTTGCCGGGATGGACCCGCACCACGCTGCGCATGTCGCGGATTTTGTGGCGGAAGTGTTCGGCGGTGGAACTCCCTACAGCGCTCAAGGCGGCAGCCATGCTCACATGATTGGCAAGCACATGGGGCGGATGCTGACCGAGACTCAGCGCAAGCGTTGGATCGACCTGATGCTGGAAACGGTCGATGAAGTCGGGCTGCCTGCCGATCCGGAATTCCGCGCCGCGCTGGTGGGCTATCTAGAATGGGGCACGCGGCTGGCAGTGCTGAACTCGCAAGAGGGTGTCACCAAGCCAGATGAGACTGCTCCCATGCCCAGCTGGAATTGGGGACCGCCGGGCGGCCCTTGGCGAGGATAAGGATGGTTTTCTAACTGGCGGGCGGTTTCTGCCGCTTGGGCGGATAGCCGCCGGGCTTTTTCTTGTCGAAGCGCTTGCTGTCGAATTTCTTGCCGCCGAACTTCTTCTTATCGCCAAACGTCTTTTCGCCGAATTTTTCGCCGCCGAATTTGCGCTGGTGGAAGCCGCCTTCCTTGCGCGGCTCGGCTTCGGGCGCGGCGGCGGTATTGTCCACCGCTCCTTCAGGAGTGCTCTGGCGGGCGCGGGATATGCCGGTCTGATCCTGGGCGGGCATGATGCGCACGCCGCCTTTTTTGCGTTCGCTGACCATGGCGGTGAATTTCTCGGCCACCTTGGCGTCGATCTGGAACAAGGTCTCGGTATCGAAGACCTTGATCGCGCCGATGTCCTTTTTGGTGAGTTCGCCCTGGCGGCAGATTTCCGGCAGCAGCCATTTGGGATCGGCTTTGCGTTCACGGCCCACATTCAGCCGGAACCAGACTCCATCGATCATGCCGCCGGGGGCGGGCCCGCGTTCACGGGGCGGATTGGAGCGGCGTTCCTGGTCGCGCGAGCCGCGATCGCGGGGTGCATGTTCACGGGGTGCATGTTCGCGCGCGCCTTGTTCGCGGGGGATATGCTCACGCGGCGACTGCTCACGCGGCTTGTGCTCACGCGGAGAATGCTCACGCGCCTCGCGCGGGGCATGGTCGCGGTTGCGGGGCCGCTCGTCACGCGGCAGGTCTTCTTCGATCTCTTCCGGCGCGGGCAGCTTGGCGCGGCACATCTTCACAAAGGCTGCGGCGATGTCGCGGGCGCTGTGTTGCTGCAACATGGCATCGGCAATCGCCAGGTCTTCCTCGCTGCCCGGCTCGGTGAGCAGCGCGCTCTGCATCAGGCGTTCCTGATCCAGCTTGCGGATTTCATCGGCGGAGGGTGCATTGCCCCAGATCGCGTTGATCCTGGCGCGGCCCAGCATTTCCTCGGCGCGGCGGCGGCGAGATGGCGCCACCAGCAGAATACTGATGCCCTTGCGCCCGGCGCGGCCGGTGCGGCCGCTGCGATGCTGCAGCACTTCGGCGTCGTTGGGCAGTTCGGCATGGATCACCAGATCCAGATTGGGCAGGTCGATGCCGCGTGCCGCCACATCGGTGGCGACGCAGACGCGAGCACGGCCATCACGCAAGGCTTGCAGGGCATGATTGCGTTCGCTCTGGCTGAGTTCACCGGACAGCGACACGGCGGCAAAGCCCCGTTCCAGCAGCATCGCCTCCATATGGCGCACCGCATGGCGGGTGTTGCAGAACACCAGTGCGCTTGGCGAATCCAGAAAGCGCAACAGATTGATCACCGCCCGCTCGATTTTGTGCTGGGGAATGCGGATGGCGCGATATTCGATATCGGCATGGCCGCGGGTCTCGCCCGCCGTGGCGATGCGCAGGGCGTCGCGCTGGTAGTGCGTCGCCATGCTGACGATGGTCTTGGGCAATGTCGCCGAAAACAAAAGCGTGCGCCGTTCGGGCGGCGTGGTTTCCAGAATGAATTGCAGGTCTTCGCGGAAGCCCATGTCCAGCATCTCATCGGCTTCGTCCAGCACGACGGCTTTGAGCGATGAGACTTTCAGCGCGCGGCGTTCCAGATGATCGCGCAGCCGTCCCGGCGTGCCGACCACGATATGGGCGCCGGATGCCAGCTCGCGGCGCTCGCGGCCCGGGTCCATGCCGCCCACGCACGACACAACGCGCGTGCCGGCATAGCGATAGAGCCAGGACAATTCGCGCTCGACCTGCAATGCGAGTTCGCGCGTGGGCGCGACCACCAGCGCCAGCGGCAATCCCGCCGGACCCATGGTGTCGGCGCCTTCCAGTAAGGTGTCGGCGATCGCCAAGCCATAGGCGATGGTCTTGCCCGATCCGGTCTGAGCGGAAACCAGCAGGTCGCGGCCCTCGGCCTCAGGCTCCAGCACGGCCACCTGAACGGGGGTGGCGTCTTTGTAATCGCGTTCGGCAAGGGCGCGGGCGAGGGAGGAAGGCGTGGTTTCAAACGTCAAGGGAACTCGGATGTGGGGATCGCGCGCACTCTTTAGTCCGATTGGCCGGAAAAGCCAGCCGCGAGCCCTTCAGGGCCGCCATGCGCGGCGTTATGCCGGGATTTCCCGGGTCACGACCGTGAACTGGACCAGATTGGCGGTCCCGAAAGCGGTCGAAATTGCGGCATCGGTGGCGTCGCGGCCCCGCGCCATCAGGATACGCCCGATGCGCGGCCGGTTATGACGGGCATCCACCGTGTGCCATTTGCCGTCCAGAAAGACTTCGAACCAGGCGCTGAAATCCATTGGCGCCGGATCGGCGGGCACGCCGATGTCGCCCAGATAGCCGGTGCAGTAGCGCGCGGGGATGTTCATGCAGCGGCACAGCGTGATCGCCAGATGGGCGAAGTCGCGGCAGACCCCGATGCGTTCCTTGTGGCTCTCGGATGCGGTGCGGTCGGCGCGGGCGTGCTGGTAGCCGAAGGTGATGCGGTCATGGGTGTAATTCAGAATGGCCTGCACCCGAGGCCAGCCGCCTTCGAGCGTGCCGAACAGCGCCCAGGCTTCCGTCGCCAGCCGGTCTGTGTCGCAATAGCGGCTGCCCAACAGAAAGATCAGCACATCGTCGGGTAGTTCGTTGACCAGCGCCTGGCGCGCGTCCCATGGAATGGTTTCCTGCACGCCGCTGTCGTTGATGCGAAACAGGTTCGACAATTTCAGCACGCCCGCCGGCGCGACCAGCCGGGTGCAGCGATTGCCGAAATCGTCGCGATAGGTGCGATAGGCGGTGAAGGGTTCGGCGTTCAAATGCTCGGGCGCTTGAAGATCGGCCTCGCGTTCGGGATGGACATGGATCTGCAACAGCAGCGGCGCCGGCGCCGGACACTCGAATGCAATCTCGAAACCCGCCTCGATCAGCAAGCGAACCCTGTGTGAAACCGCGTCCCGGTAATTCGCAGGCGCGCGGTCTGTTCCAAGCCGTTACGGTCGCAAGGCGCCGAGCATGTTTCAAGCCACTTTGCTGGCGTGATTTTGTGCAGATTGGTACGGCGATCTGCTGCAAAGCAGGCAAAAAGCGGCTGCGCATGACGCGAGCGTGCGGATCGACTAGCGTATGCGAAGCGATTTGGGGCGGGCGGGATGACACAGGATGCGGCACCGGCGGACACGGGAATCGTGCGCTTCCTGAAGCAGGAATGGTTCCTGGGCGTCAGCCTGGCGACCATCGCCATCTTCTATTTCGACGGCAAGGCCCTGTTCGACCAACTTCCGAATCCGGTGGGACTGACCTTGATCTTCCTCTGGCTGTTCGCCGTGGTGCTGGGCTCATGCCTTTGCGTGGTCCGCCATGCCGATGGCGTGGCGGAGGTGATCGGCGAACCCTACGGTACCTTGATCCTCACTCTGTCAGTGACCACCATCGAAGTCCTCAGCATTTCCGCCGTGATGCTGCATGGCGAGAACAATCCCGCTCTGGTGCGCGACACACTGTTTTCCGTGGTGATGGTGATCCTGGGCGGCATGGCAGGTGTGTGCCTGTTGGTCGGTGGCTGGCGGCACAAGGAGCAGCTCTACAATCTGCAAGGCGCCAATTCCTATCTGGGCGTGATCATTCCGCTGGCCGTGATGAGCCTGATCCTGCCGAATTTTACGATGACGACGCCGGGCCCGACTTTTTCAACGGCGCAGCAAATCTTCATCACCCTGATGTGCGCCGGGCTCTATGCCACCTTTCTGGCGGTCCAGACCGGGCGGCATCGCGGATATTTCACCGCCGTGCATGAAGGCGGAGACGAAGGCCATCCGGTGCATGGAGGCGGCGAGCTGGGGCGGCATGCAGTGCTGCTGCTGGCCTATATGCTGCCCATCGCGCTTCTCGCCGAGGAGATGGCCCATCCTATCGATTATCTGATCGAGACCTTGCACGCGCCCCAGGCGCTGGGCGGCGTGGTGATCGCCATCATCGTGGCGACGCCCGAAGCGGTCGGCGCCATGCGCGCCGCCGTGACCAACCAGCTGCAGCTGGCGGTGAATATCTTTCTGGGCTCGGTGCTGTCCACTATCGGCTTGACGGTGCCCATCATGCTGGTGATCAGCCAGATGACGGGACATCCGGTCTATTTGGGTCTTTCCAGCGCCGACAGCGTGCTGCTGCTTCTCACCCTGACGGTGAGCATCGTCACTTTTTCAAGCGGCCGCACCAACATCCTGCAGGGTGCCGTGCATATAGTGTTGTTCGGCGCCTTCGTGATGTTGATGTTCCAAGCCTAGGTGGCGGTCAATAAGCAACCCGCGCCGCGCGAATGATGAAGCCGATGGCGATGCCGCCGGCGATCAGGCATAGCGGCACCAGCACGACCTGCAGCAGCGCTTCGCCGCCACGCATGGTACCGTTGAGGGTGGCGAAAGGCTGGCGCAGAAACGTGAACAGAGACCGTGCGGGCTCAGGCCGATCCTTCACCATCCGGCTCATCATGTAGGGAACGCCGAAGAAGACGAAGGCATAGAAGGTGCCGACCACCATCATGAACAGCGCATTGGCGCTGATCCAGAAGGTGGCCCAGAATACGGCTAGGAAGATCACCCAGCAGCCCAGCGCGATCTTGTAGACCCGGGGGTCCATCACCGACTGCACCTTGCCGGCGGGAAAATGATGAATGTCGGCCTGCACGGGCGACGCCATGACTTCTTCTTCGCACTCGACCGCATGAAATGCGTGGTTGCTTTTCATTCTGCTCTCCCGTGATTGTCATCCGATTTACGTGAAGATTTTTCGGGAACGGCGGGACGATAGAACATTCCCATCTGCAGGCTGCGGGCGATGTTGTCGGCGCGAGTGCAGAACTGCACGGCGATGTCGGGCGGGCATTCTTCCAGGGCGGTGATGCGGAACAGATCCAGCCAGCGGGCGAAATGCTCCGGCCTCACCATCTTCAGCCGCATATGGGCGATCATCGGATTGCCCTTGTAGCGGCCACTCATCAGCATGACGGACGACCAGAAATCGCACATCTTGGCCAGATGCGGTCCCCAGTCTTCGCCGATCACGCGGGCGAAGATCGGACCCAGCACGGCGTCGCCACGAATCTTGCCATAAAAGGCATGGACCAGAGTGCGGACCACTTCTTCGCTGACGTCCGGGTGGACGGGCTTGCGGCGGGGATATTCCGGAACCATGACGGACCCTTGCCGGCCGGGAAACGGCCATGGCAAAAAGGTATTGTCTGGGCATGTTTAAAGCAATATAAGAAATACATCTTTAGATGGGATAAATGGACGCATGAGGCTGACCACATATTCCGACTACAGCTTGCGGCTCTTGATGTATGTCGCGCTGAAGGGCCCCGAACTGGTCACGATCCAGAACGTTGCTGACGCATACGGCATCTCCAAGAACCATCTGATGAAGATCGCGTTCGAGCTGGGCCGGCACGGATTTCTGGAGACCGTGCGCGGGCGCAATGGCGGCCTGCGTCTGGCGCGCAAGCCCGACAAGATCGGGCTGGGGGAAGTCGTCCGCGCCACGGAAGAGGATTTCATCATCGTGGAATGTTTCGATCCCGCCACCAATACCTGTTCCATCATCAAACCCTGTCGGCTTCGCGGTGCGCTGTCGCGGGCGCTGGGCGCCTATCTTGCGGTGCTGGACGAATACACATTGGCGGATCTGACCGCGCGCAATCCGGCACTGGAGCGATTACTGGCGCCGGCGTGACGTCAGGAACGTGCGGTCTGGTTGTGCCGATCGATGAGGCTGCGAAAACGGCGGCGGGCCAGCCGCTGGCGTGCCTGATTGGGCGCCGGTATGTCGGTCTGGTCGCCGATATGCTGGATCGCAACCGGATCGCTTGCGGGGAAGGTTTCTTTCAGCGCTTCGTCGAGCTGCCGTTCCTGGCGAGCCCGGTCGGGTTTATCGTCCATGGCGGAAGTGTAGCATGGAAACGAAGGGTGCGCGCCCGTCATATGGACGGGTGGGCTTGTACGGATTCTTCGAAATCCTGTTCTAAAGCAGCCTTTGGCCGCTAGGGCCCTGCCCGGTGCCGTGGGCACCGGGCTTATTGCTCCGCGCCAGCGCGGCGCTAAATCCGGCCCGTCGCTGGGCGCGACGGGCTTCTTGCTCCGCGCTTAGCGCGGAGCAAGAACCATCATCATCTGTCTGCCTTCCATCTTGGGATATTGTTCCAGCTTGGCGATCACTTCCGTGTCCTTCTGGACGCGGGTGAGCAGTTCCATGCCCAGATGCTGGTGCGCCATTTCGCGGCCGCGGAAACGCAGGGTGACCTTGACCTTGTCGCCTTCATCGAAGAAGCGCTTCATCGCCCGCATCTTCACGTCGTAATCGTGATCGTCGATGGTGGGGCGCATCTTGATCTCCTTGATCTCGATGACCTTCTGCTTCTTGCGGGCTTCGTTGGCCTTTTTCTGCTGTTCATATTTGAACTTACCGTAGTCCATCAATTTGCAGACGGGCGGCTTGTTGTCGGGCGAGACCTCGACCAGATCGAAGCCTTTCTCTTCCGCGACGGCGCGCGCTTCGTCGGTGCCGATCTCGCCATATTTGTGGCCGTCATCACCGATCAAAAAGA
>JBEPVO010000036.1:0-21297 GCA_041690975.1 Alphaproteobacteria bacterium | reverse complement strand
CGGGTAGGTGCTTGAATGGCTCGACTTAATCTGGTGGCGGCGAACAAAGAAGCAAAGGCGCTCCGCGTCCGCGCGACTGAGAGGCCCGTTCCGGTCATTGTTCCTCCTTCGAACGATGATCAAAAAGATCATTTCATCACGAAGAATGGCGTCTCCTATGCGGGCAGCCATCTCATCATCGACCTTTGGGAAGCCGAAGGCCTGAATGAGCGCGACCGTATCGAGGCGGCGCTGATCGACGCGGTGAAGGAAGCAAAAGCGACGCTTCTGCATATCCATCTGCACACCTTCGAAGAAGGTGGCGGGATTTCCGGCGTGGCGGTGTTGGCGGAAAGCCATATCTCCGTTCACACTTGGCCGGAAAAGGGCTATGCGGCGTTCGACGTGTTCATGTGCGGCGACGCCGAGCCCCGCAAGGCGCTCGAAGTCTTCAAGCGCGCTTTCAATCCCGGCCGCGTCGTGGTCGGCGAACACAAGCGCGGCGTCGTCTGAACGCTTAATACGTTAATCTGCGAATTAACCGTGTGCTTTTGGCGCGGATATTAACCAAGGGCGGAGACTTACAGTTTCCGCCCTTTTCGCATCCGCGTATCCTGCGAGTCCCGGAAGAACACACTTCCCAGCAGGATCAGGATAACAAAGCGTGCGGTACGACGCGGCGATCATCGGCGCAGGCGCGGACGGTCTGACCGCGGCAGCGACGCTTGCCAAGGCTGGACTGAAAGTCGTGGTGCTGGAGCGCGCCTCGCGCGCCGGCGGCCGTCTCGTCACTTTGGAATTTCATCCGGGGTATTTTGCGTCTCCTTATGCCGATGCGGTGGCCGAGGTGCCTCTGGCGATCGCGCGCGCCTTTGGCCTGAGCTTGCGGCCGATCACGCCTTTGCCGGACGGTTTGCGCGCGACGCGTGATGCTGCCTTGGCGCGCGCCTTCGCCGAGGCCATGGAGACACCCACGGTTGGCACGTTGGCCAAATGGCTGGCGCCGCCGCAGCAATCCTGGCCGGGCGAAAATTTCGCTGCCACCGAGTTGGCCGCCTGGCCCGCTTTGCGAGGCCGCGCGCTCGCGGGGCGGTCGTTGGATCCCGAACTGGCCGGCAGCGCGCTGGCGCTGCTTTCCCTGCCGCTTAGCGAAGCCGCATCTGGCGGGCTTGGCACCTTGGGAGACGATTTTGCTGAGGGTGCCGAAGCGGCAGGCGCTGAAATACGTCTGGGGCAGGAAGCAACAGAGGTGGTGATCGCCGAAGCTCGCGCTGCCGGGGTAGCGCTGGCCAACGGCAGCCGCGTGATGGCGAAATCCGTGATCTCGACTCTCGATCTGCGGCAAAGCCTGCTCTCGCTGTTTTCCCGCACCGCGTTGCCGGACCATATGCTGGAGGAGGCGCGCAACTGGCGCATGGCGGGCGCCACCGCGCGGTTGCTGCTGGCGCTGCGCCGTCCGCTTCGGCGCGAGACACCACTTTTCCTGCCCGGCGACAGCACCGCCCGCACGGCATTTCGCCATGGCCGGGTGCCAGAGGCGCCGCCTCTGCTGCTCGATCCCGTTTCGCGGCGCGATCCCGGCCTGGCGCCGGAGGGCGCCGCGACCGTGACCGTCACCTTGGGTGCGATTCCCCACCGGCTATTCGACGGCGGATGGACGCCGGAAAAACGTACAGCACTGGCCGCGCACGCCCTGGCGCGGATCGAGAAAGCGATTCCCGGCACCCTCGCCATTCTGACATCCGTGAAAATCATCGTCCCGCCCGACATGGAAAGCGCACTGGCCGCCACCGCCGGCGATCTGGATGGCGGCGCACTGGCGCCCGATCAGATGCTGGGCTTGCGCCCAGGATCGCGCACCGCGCTGCCGGGTTTTTATCTGGGTGGGCGCTCGACACAGGCAGGCCCTCTGGGCACCGGCGCCGCGGGCTTTGCCGCCGCAGCGGCTCTGATGGCGGATGGCGCCAAATGAGCGAGCGCGCAGCAGCCCTGGTGATCGGCGCAAGCGTCGGTGGATTTTCGGCGGCATCATATCTGGCGCGCGGCGGCCTTCATACGCTGTTGCTGGAAGCCGAGCAGGCGCCGCGCGACCCGGACGGCGCCCTGATCGCTCTCGATCCGCGCATGGTGGCCGAACTGCGGCTGCCTGCCTTGGGTCTTTCATTCGCGGCGCGCGATCTTCCGATGGCAGTGACCGGCGACATGCCGCTATTGCTGGGACGCGAGCTGTATGCGGCAAGTTCGGCGCTGGCCAAATTCAGCGATGCCGATGCGCTGGCCTGGCCCGCCTATCGCCGCCGCCTGACGGCGGAAGCCCGCCGGCTCCGGCGCTGGTGGTGGACGGCGCCAGATACGGGTGCGCCGGACGCGACTTGGAATGCGGGCGCGCGTCAGAGTTTTCATCACCTCTGTTTTTCCGGCGCCGACGCTTATCTGAATGCACGGTTCGAAACACCATCCCTGCTGGCGGCCCTGTTGTGGGATGCGGGCGCGGGCGGCTTTGCGGTGAGCGAGCCTGGCTCGGCCTTGGCGCTGGTCTGGCGCGCGGCACAGGAAATGGCGGGCTTGCAGGACGCGGCCGCCATCGCGCATCCCGGCACATTGATCGGATCCCTGACGCGTGCTCTGGGCATGGCGCAACTGCGCACCCAGACACGCGTGACGCGCATCCTCACCAAATCGGGCGGCGTGACGGGCGTTATGCTGGCGGATGGTTCGGAAATCGAAGCCGACCATATCGTCTCCACGCTCTCGCGTGCGAACACGCTGAACCTGGCAGGCATGCCGCAGCCCACGCCGTCGATCGCCGAAGCACGAATCCTCTTGCGCTTGGCGCCGGGCTTTGCCGTGCCTGACGTGCCACCCGCGCGTCATATCCTGGCGGCGCGACCGGACATGCATGCCGACGCCCATGAAGCGGCGCGGGCCGGGCGCATCGCAGCGGATCTTCCGATGGAGTGGGTGATGCTGGCGCCGGACCGGATTGCTGTCACCGCGCGGCCCGTGCCGGCCACGCTCAGCGCAGAGCAGCGATGGAAGCTGGCGGCGAAAGCCGTGATGGCGCTGTCGCCCGCCATGCCGGGGCTGGCCGACGCCCTGACCGGCGTCGAAATTCGTCTCAGGCCGCAGCGCGCCCGTCTTGCGGATCTGCTGGCGCCGCCGCCTTCGCGCCTGCTCACGCCCGTCAAGGGTCTGTTGCTGGCTGGTGAGGACGCCGAGCCGCTGCCGTCGATCTCCGGGAGGGCCGGACGGCTGGCGGCGCGGGCGCTTCTTTCATCCTGACGGGCAGGATTGACACGGTCTTGAGGTCCGTTTCCCTTTTCGCCGGAATATTGTGTTCCGCACGTTCTAGGGTCGACGGTCCTCTATGCACGACCCAGATGTCGAAGATGTCGCCAAAGCCGGGCAAGGGGACCGCGGCGCGGCCGCGCGGCTGATCGGCCGGCACACGCCCAAACTTCTCACCGTCGCCCGCCGGATGCTGGGCGCCCAGGCGGAAGCCGAGGACGCTGTACAGGAGGTCTTTCTGCGGCTCTGGACCCACGCTGCACGCTGGCAGCCGGGCAAGGCGAAATTCGAGACCTGGCTTTACCGGGTGATGCTGAACCAGTGCTACGACCGGCTGCGCCGTCGGCCCACCGCCCCCCTGGAGGCAGCGGAAGACGTTGCCGACGAAGCCGCCCTGCCGGATGTGGGGCTGGACGAGGGCATCCTGGGCCGCGAAATCGGACGGGCCCTGGAAGCCCTGCCGGAGCGGCAGAAGGCGGCCATCCTGCTCTGCCATTTTCAGGAGCTCGGCAATATTGAAGCGGCGGAGATCATGGGGATCTCCGTTGAAGCATTGGAATCCCTTCTGGCGCGCGGCCGGCGAAGCTTGCGGTCGCAACTGGAGCATCTGAAGGGCTTTGCGGGAGACGCGTCATGACGGGTGAAATCTCCGACCAGAATTTTGCAGATCGGGCGTTACGGCAACTGCCGCAGCCTGCACCGTCGCCCGGGTTCGAAGCCGCGCTGATGGCGGCTTACGATGCCTGGAATGCCGAGCGGGCGAGCGGGCCCTGGTCGGCGTTCAAAGCGGGTCTGCGCCGCTTCTCCGAAACGGTCTGGCCTGGCGCGCCTTTGTGGGTACCGGCTTCGGCTCTGGCGGCGGCGCTTCTGGTGGGCGCAAGTCTCGGAGTGGCTTTTCCGGCGGCGGCCACGGCCGAGCAATCGGGTTTTTCGCTGGAACAACCCGGAAGCTTCAGCCTGTTCGCATCCGACATGACCCAGGAGGAGGATCTTTGATGGCTGATCCGGCGCCCGTGCCTGCCGTGCATAGCCGCACCCGCACCACGCTGATGGTGATGTCGCTGTGCCTGAATGTCGGACTGATCGCGCTGATCCTGGTGCTGGCCGGGCGGGGTGGTGGCAGTTTCATCGCGCAGCCTGGCGTCATGGCGCCGGCACAGATTGCGCGCGATCTTCCGCAGGATCGGCGCAGCAAAATTTTCGACATCATAGCGACGCATCGTGATGCCATGCGCGAACACCGTCAGGCCGCGCGCCGCGCGCGCCTGGAAGCTTTCCGCGTTTTTGCCGCACCGGATTATTCGGCAAGCGATTTCACGCGCGCATTGGATGCGGTGCGCATGGCCGATGCGGCGCTTGAGGAAGAAGCAGTGGCTCTCCAACAGGATGTGGCGAACACGCTGACACCCGCGGAGCGGAAGATGATTGCAGATCGGGTCAAGGCGCGGCGGCAGCGGCCGGGTTGGCGGCGCTTGATGCAACCAGCTTCTTGATTCAAGCCTTCTGAAACTTAAAGCGTGCTGTCCGCTTTCGGCAGCCGCAACTCCATCGCACTGCCTTGGCCCGGGGCCGATGATAATCGCATGGCGCCGCCCATGCGCCGCGCCAGCTCCATCGCAATGGCCAGACCCAATCCCGCGCCTGTGACTTGGCCGGGGCGATCGAAGCGTTGAAACGCGCGCCCGGCGCGGCCGCGCTCGGCGGCAGAGAATCCCCGGCCGCTGTCGCGCACCGACGCGATTCCGGCGCCTTCATCGATGCGCACATCCACCAGGACAGAGCCGCCCTTTTCGGTATAGCCCAGCGCGTTGGTGATCAAGTTTGAAAGAATGCGCCGGATCGCCAGCGGATCGGCGCGCACCAGCGCCGCGGATGTGAAACCCATATCCAGCGCGATGCGGCGGGAAAAAGCCCGGCCCTTATGTTCATCCACGCAAGCCCGCGCCAGGGCCGCGAGGTCGACTGTTTTGGGTTGCAGCGGATAGCGTCCCGCTTCGATATTGGCGAACTCCAATATATCGCCGATCCTGGCATGCAGCCCGCGTCCGGCATCGCCGATGTCGCGGGCATATTCGGCATATTTGGGATGGCCCGGCGGACCATAGAGACCTTGGGCAATCACTTCGGAAAAACCGATCACCGCATTCAGCGGCGTGCGCAATTCATGGCTCATATGCGCAATAAATTCAGATTTGGAGCGGGCGGCTTCGACCGCTGCGCGCTCGGCATTGGCCAGGCGCACCATCAGCTTGGCTTCGATCGGGCGCAGCGTCCTCAAAGTGCGGATCGCATGCGCCGCTTTTTCGTGACGCTCGAACGCGCCCACGAACAAAGCGGCGAGCCAGCCGCCCGTGATGGCCGGACCCAAAATGACGAACAGATAGAGCGGCAGCAAATCGCGCCAGCGGGCCAGCGCGGCTTCGTCATCGGTCTCGGTGGCGGCCGTCAACGGCCAGTTCGTGACGGCGATTTCTTTGCGCGATCCATCCGCGCGCCAGCCCGTTCCGCTGAGAATGGTCATGGTGTCGGAAAAAATTGCGGCGCGGCGCATCACGGGGCCAGGCGCCAGCACAGTGGGATCGAACAGGACTGTGATGATGCTGTCGCCGTCGCGCATCGCCAGCCCGGTCTCCGGACCAAAGTTGAAGACGGTTCGGTCTCCGCTGAAGACCGGTTGGGGCGGCAAGGCGCTGAGCGGCTTGAGAGCCGCCGTCTGCACGCCGTTGCGGAAGATGGCAATATTGCGGATCGCCGGATCGCTGGCGCGCGCATCGGGATTGCGGGCGAAGCCCAGACCCGCCCGGGCGATCCGGTCCAAGCTTGCGCCAGTGATTTCGGCCAGATCGGCGGCGCGTACCTGCTCGAACTGCCCGGCCTGATTGAGGGCATGGGCACGGTCGAGGCGCATGGACAGGATGGCGGCCGCAGCAAAGCTGCCGCAGATCAGTGCGATGCAGATCGGCACCATCAGCCGCGTGTTGCGCAGGACGCGGCGAGGCCGGAGCCACCCTGCAACGTCCCACGATCCGGTCAAGGCGCGCAGTTGCGCCATCTGGTGCCCCCAAAGGCGAATCAGCGATTCGCTCTCAGGAGTATGCGAATCAGCGACTCGCTGTCCACTGCGGTTAACAAGAGCTTAATAGATCAGTCTTGCATCACGCGCAGACCCGGCTCCCCCTCTGCGCGAAGCGCATGGAGGGGGAGATGCCGTAGCAGGCTCTTGAGCCTGCGAAGGCAGAGGGGGTAATCAACCAAGTATCTTGCTCGAGACTTCAAACAGGTTGGGAGAGATGCCCTTCTGCGCCAGGATCGCTTCCAGTTCGCCGCGCATCGCGCCTTGGCGATTGGTGTCATAGCGGCGCCAAGTCTCGAAGGCACCGGTCAGCCGCGCCGCGACCTGCGGGTTCATGGGATCAAGCGTGCGAATGACGTCGCCGAGCAGCCGATAGCCCGCGCCGGACTTGTCGTGGAAGCGCAGATGATTGGCGCTGAACGCCCCGATCAAGGCCCGCACCCGGTTGGGATTTTTCATGTCGAAGGCCGGATGCTTCATCAAGGCGCATACCGATGCCACCGTGTCGGGCAGCGGCGCGCTGGCCTGCAGGCTCATCCATTTGTCCAGCACCAGCGGGTCGCTCCGGAAGCGGTCGTGGAAATCGGTGAAGGCTTTGTCTCGCAAGGGGCTTTCCATGCGGGTGAGCGCGGCCAAACCGGCGATCATGTCGGTCATGTTGTCGGCGGTGCGGTAATGCGCATCCGCCAGTCCCGCCGCCGCTTCGTCATCGGCGGCGGTCAGGTAACGCAGGCAGGCATTGCGCAGGGCGCGACGTCCCGCCGATTGGGCGTCCGGGCTGAAATCACTGGCATCGCGCATATGTTCATAGAGATCGGCCATCGCGCCGCTATGCGCGTGGGCGACCGCCCGCACCAGCGTCACACGCGCTACGTGAATGGCGTCGGGATCGGCGGGCGTGTGTTTGGCTGCAATCTCGCTTTCCGTGGGCGGCATCAGCATCTGGGCGGCAAAAGCTGGATCATCCGTGGCCTTGGACAGCACGGGCCCCAGCGCCGCGATGTAATCGCTGCTCGATCCGCCGGCATCCAGCATGATCTGTGCCGCCAACGCCTGGCCGGCTTCCCAGCGATTGAAGTCGTCGCCATCGCAGCCCATAAGCACGGCCTGATCCTTGCGGCTGTGCTGGGTCTTGAAAATGGCAGGCGCAGAGAAACCGCGGCCGAGCGACAGAAGCGGTTCTTCCGCGACCTCGACAAAGACGAATTTCTGCTTCGTGTCGCGCAGTTCCAGCACACGGTTTTGCGGTCCGGTCTGGTTTTCGCCGTCCAATGTCAGCGGCAACGCACCGCCGGCGTGGCCGATCAAGCCAACGCGCACCGGTATGTGCATCGGCTGCTTGTCGGGCTGGCCGGGCGTCGCCCCCAGCATTTGCGAAAGTGTCAGCGTGTAAGTGCAGGCCCGCGTATCATAAATGCCTTCAGCCGATATTTGCGGCGTGCCGGCCTGGCGGTACCAGAGGCGGAATTGCGTCAGGTCGCGGCCGCTGCTGTCTTCGAAGCATTTGACCCAGTCTTCGACCGTGGCGGCGTGGCCGTCATGACGCTCGAAATACAGGTCGGTCGCCTTGCGATAGCCTTCCGGCCCCACCAAGGTCTTCAACATGCCGATGACTTCGGAGCCTTTCTCGTAGATCGTCGCAGTATAGAAATTATTGATCTCGATATAGCTCTGCGGCTGCACCGGATGGGCGAGGGGGCCGGCGTCTTCCTGGAACTGGCGTCCACGCAACGCGCGCACATCCTGGATGCGCTGGACGCCATGGCTGCGCATGTCACCGGAAAAACTCTGGTCGCGGAAAACCGTCAGGCCTTCCTTCAGCGAGAGCTGGAACCAGTCCCGGCAGGTGATGCGGTCGCCAGTCCAGTTGTGGAAATATTCATGCGCCACCACGCCTTCGATGCGGGCGTAATCGTCGTCGGTCGCAGTTTCCGGCGAGGCCAGCAACACCTTGTCGTTGAAGATGTTGAGACCTTTGTTTTCCATCGCGCCCATGTTGAAAGCCGACACGGCGACGATCATAAAAATGTCCAGGTCATATTCGCGGCCATAGGCCTCTTCGTCCCATTTCATCGCCCGCTTGAGCGCGCCCATCGCATAACGCGCGCGTGGCTCGTTGCCATGCTCGACATAGATGGCAAGCGCGACCTGGCGGCCGGACATGGTGGTGAAGCGGTCGTGGATTGAACCGAGGTCGCCCGCGACCAGTGCGAAAAGATAGGACGGCTTCGGAAAGGGGTCGTGCCAGAGCGCGAAATGGCGTCCTCCATCCAGTATGCCGGCATCCAGCCGGTTGCCGTTGGACAACAGCACCGGATATTGCTCGCGCGCCGCCTCCATCCGAACCGTGAAGACGGATAGATTATCCGGCCGGTCGAGGAACCAAGTGATGCGCCGGAAGCCTTCGGGTTCGCACTGGGTACAGAAGATTCCGGCCGACTGATAAAGGCCTTCCAGTGCCGTGTTGGCAACGGGCGCGATCTCGCACACCGTCTCCAGCACAAACTTGTCCGGTACGGACGGAACTGTGAGGGATTTGGCATCCAGGTGGTATTCGCCGCCGGCGAGCGCCTTGCCGTCGACCGTCACCGAAATCAGCTTCAGCTCTTCGCCCAGCAGCACCAGTGGCGCGCTGGCGCGGTTGCGTACGATGGCAAGTTTCGCGGTGACGCGCGTGACCTCTGGATCCAGTGAGAAATCGAGATGAACCGTTTCGATGTGGAAATCGGGTGCTTGGTAATCGGCAAGTCGAATGGCGCGGGGTTCTTCGGTGCGCATGCAAACCTCAATAGGGACGGCGCGAGGTTAGCGGGAAAGCGGAACGCCTGTCAGGGTGCTGGGGCGCGGCGCAGGCGCGCGGCCCGGATCGCGGTGGCCGGATGCGAGCCCAGCCAGCTGGGACCGCATCCGGTCTTGCCGCAGCTTTTGAGTTCCATCCGTTCCAGGAAGTTGGCCATCTGTCCCGGATCTTCGCCATGCTGCCGGAGGAGGGAGGCCGCATCGTCATCGGCCTGCTGTTCGAAATTGCGCGAATAGGCCGACTGCAGAAGGACGGCCGGCAGGATCACGGCCAGTTGCGCGAACTGGCTGGCGTCGCCCGTGATGAAGGCAATCGCGGCGGGCACCAGCGAGGCCTGGTAAACGCTCTGCATGCCATGGGCGTGGTTCACATGGGCCATTTCATGCGCCAGCACGCCATCGATCTCGATGTTGTTTTGCACCATGAGGGCCAGCTGATCCGTCATGACGATGCGGCCGTCGGGCAAGGCAAAGGCGTTGGGGCCGATATGCGGCGCGCTGCGCAACAACAGGCTGTAGCGCCCTGTGCCGCGATCTTCCCAGCCGGCAATCGTGCGGAAACGATCCTGGATTTCCCGCTGGCGCTTGAGCGGTAAGGTCGTGGGCAACAGAATCTTGCCGTCCATCGCCAGCAAGGTCTGATTGGTGATCATGCGGGAAAGAGAGAGCGGCGTTTCCGCTGCCATCCAGCGGGCGCCCAGCGGCACGCCATAATATATGAACCAGGCTGCGCCCGCCGCAATGACCAGCAGGGACGTCACCGCCAGTTGCCATGAACGCTCCAGGCGGGACAGCGAACCGCTATAGCCCTTCAGAAGCGCGTCAACCCCATCATTGTCGGCGGTTTCGAAAACGGCGCCGTCCGGAAATTCCAGTTTGCGCCGCAGCCCGCCCAGCCGCGATGTTATCGTCACATGGCGCCGCGGCGCGCTTGCCAAAAGATCGCCATTGCTTCCCAGAACCTCGAGAGATTTTCCGTCGGCCGCAATCCGCAGAGATGCTTCCGCCTGGTGGTTGGATCCGGGCGCAAAATGCAAACCTATAAGCTGCATCATTACAGCCCGAAATCGAGATCGAAGAAGCTCGCCACTTCCTCGCCGACTGCGCCGCCGGGGGGGATGAGCCTGGATTGGATGTTTCCGATATCGCTGGGGCCGGTTACGGCAATGCAGCTGGCCATGTAGCGGGCTCGCCGGACGCGCGCCCAGGGATACAGCAGCCCAAAGGTTGCGACCGTCGCCACAAGATTGCTCAGGACGATCCAGGCCATGCGGTCCGGCGACAGGGTCGATTCGAACTTAAAACTCTCTCCAAGTTGCATATTGTTGAGAGCCAAGTTGGTGGTCATGGCGCTGATGAAGGCCGGCATGGCGAGGACAACGACAATGGTGGTCAGCGACGAAACGCCGACGCTCAACGCCCAGGATACCTCATGCGCTTTTGCGTTCGGCATAAGTCCATAAGGCAGCATGATGGCGATAAGGGCGCCGATAATCAGAGCTAGCCCGACAAGGTAGATTTTATAGAGTTTGCCGGCGGGTATCGTGGTTTTGAACGCCACTTGGCCGAAGCTATGATTGTTGATCATGTAATAGTCGCGAGCGCGGTGCGCGAGCGGTAATGTTGAGAACAGCGTAATGGTGGCGAGCAATTGCCAGAATAGGAATGCTGTAAGCGCGCCCCAATAGGTGCCCGCGAAGTCGAACCGTACATTGCCATAGCTGGTGTTGCGCGCCGCGAAACGCAGGCTGGATTTGATCAGCCAGGGTAGCGTGACGATGAACAGCAGGTACCAAAGGCCTAACAGCTTCGGCGAGATGGCGACGGTGAGGAAATAGATCAGCAAAAGACCCAATGCGATCGCGCGTCCCAGCAAAATGCGCAGCGGCGAGGCGTGATAGTCGAACGCGTGCGATCCGATATAGGTGTTGCCGTAGAAATAGCGCTTGCTTCTTACTTTCGCCCAAGCGCTGAAAATGCCCAAAGTGACGATGGTGAGCGCAGTGTTGACGATCCAAATCTTGAAATATTCGCCGGCCGATCCTTCAAAGCGCATGGCGTTGCGCACGGATGCGGCAGGCGCCAGCGGCGCTGTCAGCGGTATCGTATCCATATCGGTAGCCCCAGCCTCGACGAATGCAACCTGTCATAGAAACGCAAAATGATCTAGCGCGGCCCAGTCGGGGAATGGTCTCGATGGCTGAGGTCAGCCCTGGCCCTTCACATGCGCCAGAATATCCTGCGCGCTATGCGCCAGTTCAACCAGCGTGCTGGGCATGTCTTCGCCCGATTTGCGCGCCCATTCCACCAAGCCGTTGGCAAAGGACGCCAGGTGCGGCGCGCTGGAGATCAGCCGGGCCTGCATTTCCACTTTTTGCGGGTCGAGATCATATTCAGCGCCCGGCACACGCCAACCGCCCCATTCCGCTTCGCCGGTGATCACCACGGGATAGGTGCCCGGCACCGGATGGCGGGCGCAGTCTTCCGCCGGTTGCCATTTGTTGCGCGCACGAACCACGCGCCAGCGCGGACCATTATTGAGCGGCATCTCGCTGACGGGTTCTTCGTTTTGCAATTCTTCGGCGGCGAATTCGCGGCCCAGACCCACGTCGTAATGGATGCGGATGGGTTCATCGAGCCCTTTGGCCCAATGCGGCACCACGTGTTCGATCAAGGCCCATGTGCCGACAGGCTTCACATAGACACGCTGGTTCTTGTGGAATTGAGCTTTGGCCATGCGACACGGATCCCGACAGGTGGGTCAAAGCTAGGGCATCGCTGTTAAACCGCAGTTAAGACTATGATCGGCCTTTGAGAAAACCGGCCTTGATCCTGGGCTTTATCGGGTCCGGCGGGCGCGATAAGAAAGACGCAGATGCAAAGCCCTTGCGTGAAAATCTGCACCTATCAGTCTGGCGCTGGCCAGTCTGGAGTAGGCATGTGCCTGGGCTGTGGCCACACCCTGGCCGAGATCGCGGGATGGACGTCGCTCAGCGATGACGAGCGGCGGCGGATCATGGATGAACTTCCTGCGCGGCTGGTAAAGCTCAAAGAGGATTGAGCGTTGCGGCGGTCTTGGTCACCCAGTCCAGTTGTTCACGCAATCGGACATTCGCTCCGATCACGATGATCGATGTAGCGGGGCTCTGTTCTGCCGCCTTTTCCAAATTTTGCAAAGTGGTGACGATCACCTGCTGATCGGCGCGTGTGGCATTGCCCACGATCGCCGCGGTTTCGTTCGGGTCGCGTCCTGCCGCAATCAACGCCTGCGCAATCGCGCCGGCTTGTTTGCGCGCCATATAGAGAACGAGCGTGGGTGCGCCTTTGGCCAGGGCATTCCAGTCATGCGGCGGCAACTGCCCATCGGCGCCATGGCCCGTGAGAAACGTGACAGAAGCGTTGGTGTCGCGATGGGTGAGCGGTATGCCCGCATAGGCCAATCCGCCAATGCCCGCCGTGATGCCTGGCACGATGCGAAATGGGATGGAGTCGCGCGCCAGGTTCTGTGCTTCTTCGCCGCCGCGGCCGAAGACGAAGGGGTCGCCACCCTTCAGCCGAAGCACGCGATGACCCTGCCGCGCCAGGTCCGCCAGCAGATTCGAAATGTCTTCCTGCTTGCAGGAGCGAACGCCCGCCCGCTTGCCGGCGAAGATCAAGCCGACGCCGGGCCGCACCGCCTTGAGAAGGGTCTCATCGACCAGCGCGTCATAGAGGATGAAATCGGCATGGGTGATCGCGTGGAGACCCAGTGTTGTAATCAGGCCCGGATCGCCCGGGCCAGCACCCACCAGCCAGACCCAGCCGGGGCGAAAATGCGGCAGTCCCAGCAGGGTGGCGAATTCGGCGAAGTTCCTGTCCATGTCCGATTATACAAAAGCCCATTCATATAAAAGCCAAGTGCCGAAACACGGCGTTTCGCGGAACGGCATGTCCGCGTCCGCGTTGCCGGTTTACCTTAATCCCGGAGGCAAGCGTGACGCAGAAAGTGGGCGAAACGGTGCGCGACAACGCCAATTACCGCTGCGAACGCTGCCACAAGGTGACGCATGTCAGCAAAGGCGCGCTTATCCAGCCTTGTCCCCAATGTGGTTATGACACTTTCGACATCGCCAACCCGCGCTTCGAGCGCGGTGATGGCAGCCTGGGCCCGCACGAGCCGGGTTGAGGCGAAGGAGCCGGACGGCTAAAACCCAGCCCGCACCTGTTCACGGAATCCTGATGATCAAGCCCCGCTCGGACCTCAAACCCAACACCGCCGATTACGAGAATCTACCGCTGGTGACCGCCAACGGCTTTCGCGAATATGACGCGCGCTGGCTGTTCGGCAAGGAGATCAATCTTCTGGGTGTGCAGGCACTGGGCCTGGGCCTGGGAACCTATCTGCATCAGATCGGGGTTCAGCCCAAACTCGTCACCGGTCACGATTACCGGTCCTATTCGCTGTCCATCAAGCAGGCGCTGACTATCGGCCTGCTGCAGGCTGGCTGTGAAGTGCATGACATCGGCTTGGCGCTGTCGCCGGTGGCTTATTATGCGCAGTTCGCGCTGGACTGTCCGGCCGTGGCGATGGTAACCGCCAGCCACAATGAGAATGGCTGGACCGGTGTGAAGATGGGCGCACAGCGGCCGCTCACTTTTGGCCCCGACGAAATTAATGCCATCAAGAAAATTGTGCTGGAAGGTCTGGGCCAGGAGCGGCCGGGCGGCAGCTATATCGCCGTGCCCGACATGCGCGAGACCTATCTGCAGGCCGTCACCAAGGGCCACAAGCTGTCGCGCCCGATCAAAGTGATAGCAGCCTGTGGCAATGGCACGGCGGGCGCCTTCGCGCCAGAAGCGCTGCGCCGCATCGGCGCCGAAGTGATCGGCATGGATACCGATCTGGATTACACCTTCCCCAAATACAATCCCAATCCGGAAGACCTGCATATGCTGCACGCCATGGGCGATGCAGTGAGGGCGCAGGGCGCGGATTTGTGCCTGGGTTTCGACGGTGACGGCGACCGTTGCGGTGTGGTGGACGATACCGGTCGTGAAATCTTCGCTGACAAGATCGGCGTGCTGCTGGCGCGGGATTTGTCCGCACAGCATCCGAATGCGCAATTCGTGGTCGATGTGAAATCCACCGGCCTTTACCTCACCGATCCGGTGCTGAAGGAACGCGGCGTCAAGACCGATTACTGGAAGACCGGTCACTCCTATATCAAGCGCCGCACGGCAGAATTGAAAGCTTTGGCAGGCTTCGAGAAGTCGGGCCATTTCTTCTTCAATCCGCCCGTCGGCCACGGCTATGACGACGGCATCGTGGCGGGCATCCAGGTGCTGGAAATGATGGACCGCGCCAGCGGTAAGAAATTGTCGGCGCTATATGACGGCCTGCCCAAGACGTTTGGTTCGCCCACGATGGCGCCGGAATGCCCCGACGACAAAAAATACGCGGTGGTCGACGCGCTGGTGAAGGATTTTTCCGATCTGGCCGCCAAGGGAGGGACCTTGCTGGGCCAGAAAATCGTTTCGGTCGTCACCGTCAATGGTGTGCGTGTCACCCTGGAAGATGGCACCTGGGGGCTGGTGCGGGCGTCCTCCAACAAGCCGTCTTTGGTGGTGGTGGTGGAAAGCCCTGTGTCGGAAGCGAATATGCGCGCCATGTTTGCCGACATCGATGCGCGACTCTCAAAGTTTCCGGAAGTGGGCGAATACGACCAGAAAATATAGGCGCGGTCTTTCTGGGTCCTGAGTTCGTTGCGCGTGCTCACATGCTTTACGCACGCTCCGCGCGTTGCCATTACGCTGTCGCTAGGCAACCCTGCTCAGGCCCCAAAAATCATCGCGCCAATCTGCTTCTCTGGATGTAGCCGCTGTTCAGCCGGCCCTTTTGCTTGCTAGTCTCGCTGCGGGGATAAGGCGGGGACGGTCATGCGGCGCATTCTTCCGGTCATTCTGGTTTCACTGATGGCGGCGGGTGCCAATGCCCAGCCCAGTACCGAGGCCAATTATCCCGGGCCGCAGCCCGTGCCGATGCCGCCCGCCATTCCTGTGCCGCAGGATATTGCGTATCCCGGCGGCACCATCCAATTGACGGTCGATGCCAGCCAGCCGGCACAAGGCATCATGCGGGTGCATGAGGTCCTTCCGGTTGCCAAGGCCGGTCCGCTGATTCTGCTCTATCCGCGCTGGTTGCCCGGCAACCATTCGCCCAGCGGCCCCATCAGCAAATTTGCCGGTCTTGTCGTCCATGCCGGTGGCGCGGTGGTGCCGTGGCAACGCGATACCGCCGACATGTTCGCCTTTCACATTGATGTGCCCAATGGCGCGCGCGAGGTGACGGTCGATTTCGAATATCTTTCGCCGGTGGAAGAGCGCGAAGGCCGCGTCATTGCCACCGACGTGATCGTGAATCTGGAATGGAACGCAGTGGTGCTCTATCCCGCAGGCTATTTCGCCCGCCGCATTCCGGTGCAGGCGGATGTGAAATTCCCGCAGGGCTGGCAGATCGGCACCGCGCTGGAAGGTGAGAACGGACACTTCAAGACAACGACATTGGAAACGCTGGTGGATTCGCCGTTGCTGGCCGGCAAATATTTCTCGCGGGTGGATCTGGATCCCGGCGCCAAGGTGCCGGTGCATATGGATGTGGTTGCCGACCGGCCGAACCAGCTCAAGATCGCCCCGGAAGGGCTGGCGCCGCACAAGGCATTGGTGCAGCAGGCCTATAAGCTCTACGGCTCGCATCATTACGATCATTACGACTTCCTGCTGGGCCTGTCCGCACACGTCAGCGGCGAGGGGCTGGAACATCACCAGTCCAGCGAAGACGTCACCACTGAGAAATATTTCACCCATTGGGACAAGAGCGCCACCGGACGCGATCTGCTGGCGCATGAGTATACGCATTCCTGGAATGGCAAATTCCGCCGCCCCGCCGATCTGTGGACGCCCAACTATAACGTGCCGATGCGCGGCAGCCTGTTATGGGTTTATGAAGGCCAGACCCAGTTCTGGGGTTTCGTGCTGGCGGCGCGCTCGGGGCTCTGGAACAAGCAGCAGGCATTGGACGCGTTTGCCGATCAGGCTGCTTATTACGGAACGCTTGCGGGACGGTTGTGGCGGCCGTTGGAGGACACCACCCTTGATCCCATCATCGCCAGCCGCGCGCCGATTCCGTGGCGCAGCTACCAGCGCAGCGAAGATTATTACAATGAGGGGTTGCTGATCTGGCTGGATGCGGATTCCCTGATCCGCGAGAAGACCAAAGGCCAGAAATCGCTGGACGATTTCGCCCACAGCTTCTTCGGCATCAATGACGGTAGCTTCGTTCCCGTTACCTATACTTTCGACGATGTGGTGAAGGCGTTGAATGCCGTGTTGCCCTATGACTGGGCCGGGTTTCTCAAAACACGCCTGGCGCTGGCGACCAAGCCGCCGCTGGATGGCGTGACGCGGGGCGGATACCAACTGGTCTATACCGACAAGCCGTCGGAGCGCACTCAGCTCAATGATTCACACCGCAAGCAAGATAGTTTTTCCTACTCGCTGGGAATGACAGTCGACAGCAAGGGTCGGATCACCGATGTCGCCTGGGATGGACCGGCTTTCAAAGCTGGCCTTGCACTGGGCAACGAGATCGCGGCCGTGAATGGCGTGGATTACGACGCAGAGGAGTTGAAGGACGCGATCGCGGAAGCCAAGACCGATCAGGTGCCGATCCAGCTTCTGATCAAGCGCAACAACAGCTTCCGCACTGTGCCGGTCCCATATCATGGGGGGCTGCGGTATCCGCATCTGGAGCGGGTCGCCAATACACCCGCGTTGCTGGACGCGCTGATCACCGCGAAGAAATAATTCAGGCCGCTTCGTATTCCGGTGACAGCAAGGCCAGGGCATCGCGCAGCACCGCGATGTTGGCGTCGTGGCGTGGGGCGTTCTCGCTCAAATGACGGCGGAAACCGCGTGCACCTGGGCGGCCATTGAACATGCCGAGCATATGCCGGGTCATGGTGTGGAGGCGGATGCCCTCCTTCAGCTTGCGTTCGACATAGAGACACCACTCCGCCAGCACCGCATCCAGATCGCGTGGCGCATCGCCGAAGAAGCGGGCATCGATGTCCAGTAGCATCGCCGGATTCTGATAGGCGGCGCGACCCAGCATCACGCCATCGACATGAGCAAGATGCGCTTGCGCCTGATCCAGGGTCTGGATGCCGCCATTGAGCGTGATCTCCAGCGTGGGATTTTCGCGCTTGACCCGATAGACCAGATCGTAATCCAGCGGCGGCACGTCGCGATTTTCCTTGGGGGACAGTCCCTCCAGCCACGCCTTGCGCGCATGGACGGCGAATCGCGTTACGCCCGCCGCCGCACACATCGCGATCAAAGCGCGCAGGCTTTCTTCGGGATTCTGGTCGTCGATGCCGATGCGGCACTTGACCGTCACCGGCAGGGACACGGCGTCGCGCATGGCCGCCATGCAATCGGCGACCAGGGCGGGTTCGCGCATCAGGCAGGCGCCGAAGCGGCCCGACTGCACCCGGTCCGACGGACAGCCGACATTCAGATTGATTTCGTCATAGCCGAAATCTTCGGCAATGCGAGCCGCCTGCGCCAGCGCGGCCGGCTCGGAACCGCCCAGTTGCAGGGCCACGGTGTGCTCCGACGCATCGAAGCCCAGAAGCTTCTGGCGGTCGCCATGCAGGATCGCATCGGCCGTCACCATTTCGGTGTAGAGCAGAGCGCGGCGGGTCAACAGCCGGTGCAACACGCGGCAATGCGTGTCGGTCCAGTCCATCATCGGCGCGATGGCGAAGACTTTTCCCGGATGACTCAAGCGACTAACCTGCCTGGCGAAATTGAAATTTGCGCGCCTCCATACGCCGAAACCGCTCTCCTGTCAGCACCGAAAGACCGACAATATGGCAAACGCCTCCGCCGAAATGACCGCAAAAGCAGAAGCTTTCCATGCCCTTCATCAGGCACCTGGAGCCTTTATCATTCCCAATCCCTGGGATCGCGGCACGGCGCGCATCTTGGCCCATATGGGTTTCAAAGCGCTGGCCACCACCAGCATGGGGTATGCCTTTTCTATTGGTCAGGGGGACAACAGCCTGACTCGCGAACAGACTCTGGCCAACGCCGCGGACATCGTGGCGGCGACCGATTTGCCGGTGAATGCGGATCTGGAAAACGGTTTTGGCGATGCGCCAGAGGATGCAGCGGAGACCATCCGGCTTTCCGCGACGACGGGAATTTGCGGCGGCTCGATCGAAGATGCCAGCGGCCGTGCCGATGCGCAAATCTATGATATCGGTCTGGCGACGGAGCGCGTGGTTGCGGCGGTCGCGGCGGCGCGTGCGTTGCCCTATCGCTTTACCCTGACGGCGCGGGCAGAGAATTATCTTTGGAGACGGCCCGATCTCAAAGACACGATCAAGCGGCTCCAGGCCTTCCAGGATGCGGGCGCCGACGTACTCTATGCGCCGGGCCTGAAAACACGTGAGGATATTGCGGCGGTGGTGTCGTCTGTCGACCGGCCGGTGAATGTGGTGATGGGCCTTCAGGGTGCGCAGCTTGGGCTCGCGGAATTGTCGCATCTCGGCGTCAAGCGGATCAGTGTCGGCAGCTCGCTCAGTCGTGCCGCACTGGGCGAATTCGTCCGGGCGGCGCAGGAGATGGCGAGCCAAGGTACATTCAACTATGCCACGCGGGCGGCGACCCCCAAAGAGATGACGGCGATTTTCGATTCGTTCAACAAGTCCTAGGCCAGCATCGTCAGTTCAAGATTTTCCAAACTCGCGCGATTGGCGATGGCCTCGACGCCAGTGATGCGGCCGTCCGTGATCGCAAGGCGCAACACCAGCAGCAACCGGCCACGCGGCGCCACGACCAGGCCGGGCGCGCCGTCCACCAATGCCGCCCGCGCTGCCTGGGCGCGACCCGCAAAGGTGCGCGCCACGGCTTCGGCGCCGCGAACTTCGGATGGGCCGCCCATTAGCACAGCCGTAGCGTCGGACCGGAACACGACATCGGGATTCAACACCGCGATCAAAGCTCCAAGATCATTGGCGCGTGATGCGCTGAGGAAGGCATCGATCACGGCCCGTTGCTTGGGCAACTCCGCGGCCGGTGGCTCGCCACCCTGTACCCGGCGCCGAGCGCGGCTGGCCAGTTGTCGCGCGGCATCCACCGACCGGTCCACGATGGGCGCGATATCCTCGAAGGGCAGAGCGAACATGTCGTGCAGAACGAAGGCGATGCGCTCGGCGGGGTCGAGCCGGGTGAGAACCACCAGCAGTGCCAGGCCGACCGCTTCTGCCAGAAGCGCTTCTTGTTCGGGATCGGCTTCGGCACGCGGAAGAATTCGGCTTTCCGTTTCCAGCGGCTCTTCGCGGCGAGACTTGCGGATCCGCAGCATGTCCAGACAGATGCGCGCCACCACCGTGGTCAACCAGGCACCCGGATTCTCGATCCTGGCGGACGCGGCAGATTGTAGGCGGAACCAGGCCTCCTGCACGGCGTCATCAGCCTCTGCCAGGGAACCCAGCATGCGGAAGGCCACGGCCCGCAAACGCGGCCGCTGAACCTCAAATCCCTCCGCCAGAATTTTATTTTCGATCATCGGGTCACATCTCTCCATCCCGGTTCGTCAAAAGCATGACGAAACCGGGCCGTCCGATGTGACGGGGGCCCAGCATGCAAAAGGAGAAATGTCATGCAAGCACGAATGAAGAATCCGGCCATGGTCCTGCCCGAGGCGCTACCAGCGATCCAGGCCCTTTATGGCGCCGCCGCCAAGGCGGGCGTGCCGCAGGGGCTGCATCACCTGATCCATCTGCGCGCTAGCCAGATCAATGGCTGTGGAGCCTGCGTCGACGGTGGCGTCAAGCACGCCAAAAAGGCCGGTGAAACTGACGAGCGGCTGTTCGCGGTTTCGGCCTGGCGCGATACGCCATATTTCACTGATGCCGAACGGGCGGCGTTGGCGCTGACCGAAGCGGTGACCCGCCTCAGCGACCGCACCGATCCGGTGCCGGATGCGGTCTGGGATGAAGCCGCGCGTCATTATGACGAGAAGCAGATGGCGTCCTTGTTGCTGGCCATTGCCACCACCAATGTCTTCAATCGCCTCAATGTCGCGACCCGGCAGCTGGCGGGCGCGGGCTGGTAGCAGGCCTTTCTGGCGCAGAGGGGCTGATATAGGCTCGCGGTGTGGGGCGGGCGGATCAGCACATGCAAACGGGCGAGGGGATTGAGCGGGCCGCGGCGGGACTGTGGCGCTCCATCCTCGCCGCCGCCGCCGGCAACGTGCTGGAATGGTATGACTTCACTGTTTACGCCTATATGGCGCCCTTCATCGCGCGGAAATTCTTTCCCGACGATGATCCCGTAGCGGGCCTGCTGGCGGTGTTTGCCTTTTTCGGATTGGGCTTCGTCATCCGGCCGCTGGGCGGAATTCTGATCGGGCGCTTTGGCGATCTTCGGGGGCGCAAGGCAGCGCTGTTGCTCACCATTGTGTTGATGGCGGCGGGCACGGCGGGCATCGGCTTGGTGCCCGGCCGCGATGCGATCGGCGCGCTGGCGCCCTGGCTGCTGGTGTTCTGCCGCTTGCTCCAGGGTTTTTCGGCAGGCGGCGAATGGGGCAGCTCGACCGCCTTCATCTATGAATGGGCGCCTCCGGGGCGGCGGGGGTTCTTTTCCAGCCTGCAGCAATCCAGCGTGGCGGGGGGCATGTTGCTGGGTTCTGCTGTCGCGGCCTTGTTCAGCACCTTTCTCAGCAAGATACAGATGGCGGATTTCGGCTGGCGCATTCCCTTCCTGCTGGGCGTGCTGATCCTGCCGGTCGCCTATTACATGTGGCGCTATGTGGAAGAGACCCCGGTCTTTATCGCGCGCCAGGACAAGCCGGTGACGATGCGCGCGGGGTTGCGGCTCGCGGCGCAAGCCAGTGGCGTCATCGTGATCTGGACAGTGGCCTATTACGCGATCCTCACCTACATGCCGGTCTTCACCGCGCGTTATTCGCATCTGGGTCAGGCGGCGGCGCTGTGGTCCAATGCGCTCAGCCTGTTTATCCTGGCCGTCACCATTCCTTTTTTCGGCATGATGGCGGATCGTATCGGGCGCAAGCCGTTATTGCTGGTTGGTGCGGGCGGTTTTCTGCTTCT
>JBEPVO010000035.1:0-21348 GCA_041690975.1 Alphaproteobacteria bacterium | reverse complement strand
AATAAATGCTGCCAGAGTGGCTTGGACAGGGATTTTTGGCCTGGACGCTTACCTGGGCCGGACAATGGCTGTTATAGGACGGCCCGGCACATGGCGGCGCAGCGATGACAAAAACCCCCGATGATATTTCCAAGAACGATGCTCCGACGCCATCGGGCAAAGCCGCCCCTGTTAAACCCAAGCCGGGTCCCCCTGTGACCAAGGCGGAACGCACGGCGCGCATGCGGGTCGACAAGATGGTCATCAAGCGGATGCGTAAGCGTTAAGCTCAGTCGGGCTGAATCTGGTCGCAGATATCGCAGACGATGACCGGCTCGCCATTGGCGGCGCGGCCGTCCCCGGGGTGAAAGCCGCTCGAGACGTCGATATAGGTCCGCTTCGAGCCCAGGGCGTGGCCGCCGTCCGGGCCTTCCTTCCAGTGGCGCGCGCCTTTTTGTCCGCAGTTGGAGCAGACAAAGGCGACGGCGAACTTGACGGGATCAGGTTTCACACGGCCAACGTACGCCTATGCGCGCGCAACGCCTAGGGCTCCACGCGCCGATATGTCAGAGGCTCTTTTTCTCGATCAGGCTCCGGATGCGGCTCCAGATCGCGATGCATTTGGCATCTTCGGTGGCGAATTGTTGAGAATCCATGCCGTGCATGTGCATGGCCGAGGCCGCCCGTTCCACCGCCATCGCCAGCATATCATACTGGTGGATAAGCTCCTTGGACTCGTCGAAATTCAGAGCCGTCATGGCCTCTTTATAGCAGCGCTCCGCTGGAAACAGAACCGGCCTTGGCAACCGTTTCAATCCGAGATTGATTTTATTTCCGCGCGCTGATGGCCCACATCCGTCCGGCCATCCGGTCAATGTCGATCTCGAAACCAAGATCCTTGAGCTGGCGAACGAGCTGATCCGATGACACGCGCAGCTTGCGGTAGCTGCTTTTGCGCATGGTCCAGCCGTCCGCGGTTCGGGAATGAATCAGATCATGCACCACCACCGTCTCGGGTTCATATTCCAGGAAGCAGACCATGACCCGGTCTGCATCGCTTTGGACCGGGATGAAGCGGTCCAGGCCGCTCAGCGCCTCAGACATGTCGCGGAATGTGAGAACCAGCCTGCCCCCAGGCGCCAGCGCCGTGAAAGCTATGGCCAGAAGAGCGGACAGATCCTTGTGCGTTTCCAGATGAGTCAGCGCGTCGCCCATGCAGACGATGGCATTGGCGCTACCGGACGCGACATGGTCGTCAAAGCGGCACATGTCGCCGAAGACCGGTTCGATCGGTCGTCCACCTTTCAGCGCCGCCAATTCGTCCAGCAATGTCTGGCTGGTGTCGATGGCGATCACGCGGCCATAATTGAGATCGGCGAGTGCCGCGGACTGATAACCAGGCCCGCTGCCCAGATCGATGGCGGTGCCGCCCTTGCCGTCATGCAGGCCCAGCTCCATTAGGAGCGCTTTTTGTTCGGCCGCCTTTTCCTCGAACGGTACGCCAACCATCCAGCTGTAATGCTCGGCCAACAATTCGTCGTAATGGCGGATCGCGTCATTCATGCCGGCATGTCTTTCTGGTCGCAAATGCGCGCAACGATAGCATCACGGATTGCGCATGGAAGAGGCGTGTCATGCCCTGCCCCGCGTCCCCTCAGCTTTATAGTCTTGGGTGTCTTATAATCCCTGGTCCGACGATGTCGGCGCGGGTTTGCGCGTCACCACGAAATTCTTGAGCTGTTCGCTGGCCTTTGTGAACTCCGGGGCGATCTCCAGCGCTTTCTTGAAATCGTAATAGGACTCGGTGACCCGGCCCAGGAAGAATTCCGCCACGCCGCGATTGTAATAGCCGACCTGCTCATAGGTCTGGCCCAACGCAATGCCTTTGTTGATATCGACCATGGCCTCATCATAGCGCTTGAGCGTGATAAGCGCCGCGCCGCGATCGACATAGCCGTCGCCCAAATTCGGATCGCGTGCGAGACCGGAATTGTAATCGGCCATGGCATCATTGATGCGGCCAAGCGTTGCTTTCATGACAGCGCGATTGACGTAGGTGCCGGCGCGCCCGTGTGCGTCGAGCGGTTCTTCAGCCAGCGCCATGTCACAAATGGCAATGCCGCCCCTGGGATCGACGCCGGACTTGGCCGCAACAAAACAGTCATGCGCAAAGCCGGAACCCACGACTGCCACCAAGGCATTCGCGGGCGCCGACAGGAGCAAAAATGCAGCGCAGAGGAATACCGCGCTGCGCCCGATCATTGCGTCGCGGTTCCTTTGGGAACCACTTTGAATCTCGCCAACTGACGCTGTGCCGGGCCGTAATCCGGCTTGATTTTCAGGGCCTGGCTGTAATCGCGATAAGCCTGGGCATAATGACCGGCGTCGTCCGCGATCATGGCCCGGCTGTAATAGGCCACTTGCAGATTGGCGGCGCCCAGCGCGATGCCCTGGTTGATTGCGGCCATCGCTTCGGCCGGCCGCTTCTCGGCGACCAGGACCAGCGCCTGGTTGAGATAGGCGTCACCCAGCGCGGGATTATATTCAAGCGCGTTGCTGAAATCCTTCAGGGCGCCACTATGGTCGCCCAGGTCATAACGGATGATGCCGCGATTGACGAAGGTCTCCGCGCGATAATTCATCATGGGGTCGAGCACGGCGGTGTTGCAGTGTTCCAATCCGAATTTCAGATCGGAGCCTTCGCGTGCGGTGTTGTAGCATTGCAGCGCCGGATCGGTGCTGTAGATCATCGTCAGATTGTCGATCGACTTGTCAGGCATCGATCCGCCCAATTGGGGCGCAGCAATCGCCGACGGTGCGGCCATGGCGGTAACGAGCAAAGCACCAAGTAGAGCAAGACGCTTCATCACAAACCTCCCAAATTCCGGGTTCATTCCTGAACGGGAATATAGCACGCTTCCTTGTATGGGGCGTAAACTTTATTGGGCCGGGAGTTCCAGGCGCATGCCGTCAAAGGCCGGTTCGACGCCAGACGGCAGCTCCCGGCGCAAGGTTTCGTAATCCATATCCAGATGCATATTGGTCAGGATGGCCCGTTTGGGTTTCACCCGTGCGATCCATTCCAGGCTTTTGGCCAGGTGGGCATGGCTAGGATGCGGGATTCGCCGCAGCGCATCCACGATCCAGCATTCGACACCTTGCAGCGCAGCAAAGGCGGCTTCGTCCAGCACGTCCACATCGCTGGAATAAGCGACCGGGCCGAAGCGGAAACCCAGACTGCGAATCTTGCCATGCCCCTGCCCGAACGCCTGGATAGGCAGCGAGCCGCCAGGACCGGCGATGACGAACGGTTTGAAGGGCTCGTGGATTTCATGGGCATTGAGAATGGGCGGATAATCGCTGCCGTGCGGCTGCACGAAGCAATAGCCGAACTTCGACATGATGCTTTTCCAGCTTGCCCGGTCGCTCCACACATCGATGCGGTTTCCGGTGATCAACGTGATGGCGCGAAGATCGTCTATGCCATGGGTCTGATCGGCATGATCATGGGTGATCAGAACTCCGTCCAGGCGGGAGATGCGCGCATTTAGCAGCTGTTCGCGCAGATCGGGTGCGGTATCCACCAGCACACGGGTTTCGCTTTCGCCGGATTTGCGGCGAACCAGGATGGAGCAACGGCGGCGGCGATTTTTCGCATTTGCGGGATCACAGCTGCCCCAATTGCCGGCTTCGTTCGGGCCTCCCAGGCGCGGTACGCCACCGGACGAGCCGCAACCGAGAATCTCGACTTGAATCGTGTCGGCGCTCATCCGGGCCGGTTCACTTTGCGGAACAGGCGGAAGAAATTCTCCGTGGTGGCGGCGGCAAGTTCGCTTTCGCTGACGCCCTTGAGCTCGGCCAGCATCTTGGCGGTGTGCACCACGAAAGCCGGCTCGTTGGTTTTTCCCCGATGCGGCACCGGCGCCAGGAACGGCGCATCGGTTTCGACCAGGAGACGGTCCAGCGGCACCGTCTTGATGACATCGCGCAAGGCCGTCGAATTCTTGAAGGTCGCAATGCCGGAAACCGAAATCATCAGGCCCAGCGCCAATGAGGCATCCGCCAATCTTTGCGTGCCAGTGAAGCAATGAATCAGCCCGGTGAAAGCACCCTTGCCCATCTCGTCTTCCAGCACCGCGATGGTGTCGTCATCGGCGTCGCGGGTGTGGACGATCACCGGCAAGCGAGCCTGGCGCGCGGCGGCGATATGGGCACGAAAATTGGCGATCTGTGGCGCGCGCGGAGAATGTTCGTAATAATAATCGAGCCCGGTTTCACCGATCCCTACCACTTTGGGGTGGCCGGTTTCCGCCAGGAGCGGGGCGGCATCGGTGAGCAATTCCTTTTCCGCTTCATGCGGATGAACACCCACGGTGCACCAGACATCGGGAAATTTCTCGGCCACGGCCCGCACGCCAGGAAAGCGCGCCAGTTCGGTACCGATGCTGAGGCAGGTGCCGACACCGGCAGCGCGGGCGCGCATCACCACGCCCTCCACATCACCGGCGTAATCGGGAAAATCCAGATGGCAATGACTATCAACCAGCATCGTTACAGCGGCCCCGCCCGTCTTGCTGTGGTGGCCATGTCGCGCGCCGCGCTGAGGATGGTCTGCCGCGGTTCCAGATTGAGACCGCGGGAACGCGCGAAACTGTCTTCCAGGCGGGTGAGCAACGCCATCCAACGGTCGAGATGGGCGCCGGATGTGCGCGCCTTGGCCCGGATACGTGCCGCCAGCGCCTCGACGAGGAAATCGCCGAACCGCGCCAGCCCGTCTTTCATGCGCCAGAGCCGGTCGCCCAGCACCAGAAGTGCGATCGTGTCGGGGCTTGCTGCATTCTCGATCAGGCGGTCGGCTTCGGCAGCCAGTTCGCCGCCCTCGCCGCTTGCCAGGGTTAAAGCGGCACCGATCGCGCCGCCGGAAAGGCGCGCCAGCGAGCGGCGTTCATCCGCGCTCGCCTCGGGAAGATAGATCTTCAGCGCATCCGCGACTATCGCGTCGTCCAGCGGCCGCAGATCCAGACGCTGGCAGCGCGAACGGATGGTCGGCAGCAACTGGCCAGGCCGGTTGGCCAGCAGGATCAGCATGGCGCGGCCGGGTGGCTCTTCCAACATTTTCAAAAGGGCATTGGCGGCATTGCTGTTCATGTCGTCAGCGGTATCGACGATGGCAACCCGCCAGCCGCCCGCCCCCGACGTCATGCCGAAAAATCCCGCCAGTCGCCGCACTTCACTCACCGGCAAGTCCGTCATCAGCTTGCCGGTCTTTTCGTTGATGCCGCGCTTGAGGACCATCAAGCCCGGATGCGAACCGGCCGTGACTTGCATGGCATTGCGATCATTCGCTGGCACCGACAGATCCTCCGCGCCCGCATCGCCGGCACCATACGTCAGAAGATAGCGCGCGATACGATAAGCGAAGGTCGCCTTGCCGATGCCGGGCGGTCCCGAAATCAACCAGCCTTGGGGCGGTTTTCCACCGCGAATGGCGCGAGCGGCGCGGGCCAGCGCCAGCTCCTGTCCGATCAGATTTGGTGCGCCGCGCGGATGCGGGAAACCTTCGATGCGATCGCTTTCATCCGGTTCGCTGATCCGTGCACGTTTGGCCATGCCGGACTATAGCCCAAAACGGCGCGCCACGGCCGTCCAGATCGCAGCCGCCACCGCCTCCTCATCCGCAGCCGCGTCGATAATGGTGCAGCGGTCGGGATTGCGCTTGGCGATCTCGAGAAAGGCCTGGCGCAATCTTTCGTGAAAATCGCGGTCGAAATTCTCGAAACGGGATTCAGCATTGCCGCGCGCACCGGCCCGCTTCAGTCCGGTTTCCACATCGATGTCCAGCATCAAAGTGAAGTCGGGTTTGAAATCATCCAGCACAACGGAATCGATGCGACGGATGGTCTCGCGCGCCAGTCCCCGCCCCGCCCCTTGATAGGCATAGGTGGAATCCGTGAAGCGGTCCGAGATCACCCATTTCTCCGCCAGCAGCGCCGGACCGATGGTGCGGCCCACATGATCGGCGCGGGCGGCATAGACCAGCAGTGTTTCGGTGAGCGCATCCCAGCGCCCCGGCGCGCCGTTGACCAGCAGAGCTCGAATTTCTTCCGCGCCGGGCGAGCCGCCGGGTTCACGGGTGGTCACCACAGCAATGGCTTTGGCCTGCAGCGCGGCCGCCAATCGTTTGGCCTGGGTGGACTTGCCGCTGCCCTCGCCGCCTTCCAGGGTGATGAAGCGCCCGGCCATGGCTCCGTCAGTGCTTTCCGAAATAGCGGTTCCAGATGCGCGAGAAGATATTGGCGCGGGTGACCGGCTGCGCCGCAAAAACGGGCACAGTCAGCGCGGGGAAATCCGGCGCCGTGATGGTCATGGTGCCGATTCTCTGGCCCTGTGCCACAGGTGCGGTCAGTCCGGGGTCCGTTTTGATGACGGTCGTCATTTTGGAATGGGAGTCGACCTGCATGGTGGCGGCAATCGCGGCGGTCGGCGTGACCGGTACGCTCGGCTGCGTGCCTTCATTCACGGCCGCCTGGCCCACCACCTGGTTGGCGGCGGTGATCGGATAGCGGCGGAATTCCCGGAATGCCATGTCCATCACCCGGCCGGCTTCTTCGGCGCGTTTGATGTTGGGGAAATAATCATTGGTGTATTGGGGATAGCGCAATCCGTTCAGAACGAGAATGAAGCGCGTATTCTCCCGCAGCGCGGAGATGGTAATGCCATAACCGGCCGCATCGGTATGGCCCGTCTTGAGGCCATCGGCGCCTGGCAAAGTCCCCAGCACCAGGTCCCGATTGGGCTGGGTGATGTTGTGCCAGACAAAGCTCTTCTCGCTGAAATAGTGGTAGTAGTCCGGATAATCCCGGATCAGGTGGCGCGCCAGCTTGGCGAGATCGAGGGCGCTCATCAGTTGTCCCGGAGGATCAGGAAGCCCGTCCGGATTGACGAAATGCGACTGGGCCAAGCCCAATTCCTTGCCCCGCTTGTTCATCTGGTCGACGAAGCCTTCCACCGTTCCGCCCATGCTTTCGGCGACCACGATGCAGGCATCATTGCCCGACTGGATGATGATGCCGCGGATCAGATTCTCGACCGTGATGCTGGTACCCAGCTCCACGAACATCTTGGAACCCTGCGTGCGCCAGGCCCGTTCCGACACCGGGAAGGTATCTGTGAGTTTGACCCGACCATCTTTCAGTCGCTGAAACAAAAGCTCCAGAGTCATCAGTTTGGACATCGAGGCCGGCGGCATCGGTGTCATGCCGTCCTTCTGCCACACCACCTGCCCCGTCGCGGCGTCCATCAACAGAGCGTGCTCTGCATTGGTGTCCAGAGCGGCCTGCGCCGGAACGGCGCCCAACAACAAAACCGCCGGAAGGACAGCCAGAGCCAGCAGAGAGAGTGTGGTCAGGAAAAGACGGCGCATGCATGTACTCCAGTGGTGGTTCATTGATCGACCACGATATGGGCGTCGTTGCTGCCCGCTCCGCTGATGCGGGACAAGGCGGCGTCGGCATCTTCGATCGAATTGAGCGGGCCGGTTCGCACTCTATAGAGAGTCTGTCCATTCCGTTGAATGGGTGAAATCCGCAGATCGCCGCCCAGCTTCGACAGCATGACTTTGGCATTGTCGAGTTTGGAAAAGGCGCCGGCCTGCACATAGAGATGGGTAGCGGCGGAAACCGGTTCCTGAACCACCTGATCGCTGGGTTGGTTGGACGCGACCTGTATCGGCGGGGCTGTTACAGGCGTCGGCAGCACGTTCTGCTTGACAGGCGGCGCCAAAGGCGCGCCTGGCACAGCGTTCAAAGTGGAGGTGTCAATCCTGGCGGCGGGCACGGCAGGCAATGCCGAGGCAATTTCGGGCGGTGTTATGGACGGTGGTGGCCCGCCCCCTTCCATGTCAGCGCGGCTCAGATAGGTCACACGCACTTTGGCGGTACCGGTCTGCACTACATCCAGCAGTTCGGCGGCGCGGCGGGACAGATCGATGATACGGCCGCGCGCGTAAGGGCCGCGGTCGTTGACCCGCACGATGATGGATTTGCCATTGTCCAAATTGGTGACACGCACATTGACCGGCATCGGCAAGGTGCGATGCGCGGCGGTCAGCTGATTGCCGTCATAGGATTCGCCATTGGCGGTGGATTTTCCGTAGAAGGTGGGGCCATACCAGGACGCGATGCCGGTCTCGTCATAATCCGGCTGTTCGTGCGGATAATACCAGACATTGTCGATCTGATACGGATTGCCGACTTTGTAGATGCCGGCGTTGCGCGGAACCGTGACCGCGTGGTTCTCCGGCGGCGGGGCAATCTTCGTGGTGCCGCAACCTGCCGCCGCCAGGGCCAGGCCGGAAATTGCAAGGAAACGCAGGGCGCGCATCAGGTCGAATCAACCATGGGGTCTTGGGGACGCTAAAGGATGCCTCGGGCTGGCGCAAAGCCCGGACTTCCATTTGCATCCATGGTTGCAAGGGCTTAATCGGAAGTCTTGGATGGGTGGCCGAGTGGTTTAAGGCTCCGGTCTTGAAAACCGGCGTGGCGGAAACGTCACCGTGAGTTCGAATCTCACCCCATCCGCCAACTCATAAATGCGCCTTTAGGTGTCAGATTGGTGCGCGGCGATGGCGCTGAGGAACAGTGGGCCGAAATCGCGGAGCTTGGCGGCGCCCACGCCATTGACCTCGGCGAAGCTGTCCAGGTCATGCGGACGGCGTGCGGCCATGTCGGCAAGGGTCCGGTCGGAGAAGATCACATAAGCGGGCACCTGGCGTTCTTTTGCCAGGCGCAGGCGCAGGCTTTTGAGCATGCCCAGCAACGCTGGATCGGAATCTCCGGCGCTGTCGGAAGGATCGGCCCGCCCCTTTCCGCGCGGTGCGGGACGTTCGACGCGATACTGGAACGCGATTTCGCCGAGGCCGAGCAGGCCGCCCTTGTCGGCAATCGAAAGGCCGCCATGGCCGGCCAGATCCAGAGTGAGAAATCCACCCGCCACAAGTTGGCGGATCAGCGATTGCCATTCTTCTTTCTTGCGTGTTTTGCCGGTCCCAAAGCTGGCGAGCCGGTCATGGCCCCGGTCGACAATCTTCTGCGTCCCCTGCCCGCGCAGAATGTCGACGATATGGGCCGGGCCGAAACGCTCGCCCGACTGCACGATGGCCGCGAAAATGATCTTCGCTTCGGCCGTGCCGTCCGCACGCGGCGCCTGGTCGAGGCAATTGTCGCAATTGCCACAAGGCTCCGCATTCTCGCCGAAATAATTCAGCAGGATCTGGCGGCGGCATCCTGCCGTCTCGCAATAGCCGATCAAGGTTCCCAGCCGGCCATGCGCGCGCCGCTTGTGTTCCGCCGAGGCATCTTCGTCCTCGATGAACATCCGGCGCATGCGGATATCGCCCAGCCCGAACAGCATATGCGCTTCGGCCTGTTGCCCGTCGCGGCCGGCGCGCCCAATTTCCTGGTAATAGGCTTCTAGATTGCCCGGCAGATCGGTGTGGAAAACATACGCGACATCGGGCTTGTCGATCCCCATGCCGAAGGCGATGGTCGCCACCATCACCAAGCCGGCTTCGGTCATGAAGCTGTTCTGGTTGGCGTCTCGCGCCTCCTTCGCCATGCCGGCATGGTAAGGCAGCGCCCGGATCCCGTTCTGGACCAGGAAGGCTGCGGTCTCTTCGGTCTTTTTTCGCGACAGGCAATAAACGATGCCGCTGCGTCCGGCATGGCGCTTTACGAAATCCAGCAGTTGCCGCTTGCCATCATTGCGCGCCACGACGCTGAGCTTGATGTTGGGACGGTCGAAACCCAGCACCAGCGTGTCCACCTCTCCCGCGAAAATCTGCCGGGCGATATCGGCGCGGGTGGATTCATCGGCCGTCGCGGTCAGTGCGATGATCGGCACGTTCGGGAAAAGACCGCGCAGCCGCGCCAGGCCCTCATATTCGGGCCGGAACGACGGGCCCCATTGGGAAATGCAATGCGCTTCATCAATGGCGATCAGGCGGACATCCAGGCGCCCCAGCGCGTCCAGCATCCGCTCGGTCATCAATCGTTCCGGCGCCAGATACAGCAAGCGCGTTTCACCAGTGGTGACGCGCCGCCAGGTCGCAACATTGGCGCCCCGGTCGAAGGAGGAATTGATGGTATCGGCGGCCACGCCTGCCAGACGCAGGGCCGCAACCTGGTCCTGCATCAAGGCCACCAGCGGTGACACCACCAGGGTAAGTCCGCCCAGCACCAGCGCCGGAACCTGATAGCAGAGCGATTTGCCCGCCCCGGTCGGCATCACGGTCAGGACATGACGCCCGGCCAGCAGAGCTTCGATGGCGCCGGTCTGGCCGGGGCGAAAATCGTCGAAGCCGAATATGTCCTTGAGAACGCGGCGCTTGGGATCGCCGGGCGTGACGGCCGATATTTGCATGATAGGTCTGTATCCGGCGTCGCGCGATTCGGTTCAAACCCCATCCTGCCCGGTCCCGGTGGGAGATGGGCAAAAATCTAGACGGTGAATACGGTGGTATTCGGCCGTCCGATCAGAACGCATAAACCAGTGTCAGCCGCGTCAGAGCGTCGGCCTTGTCCAGCCCCAGGGGCGGGCTGGTTTCGTATTGAAGATGATACGAAGCACGCGCCGACAAGGCGCCGATGAGGTTCGCCGTCAGCCCCGTGTCCGAGGTCAAGGTGCTGTCATGGCTTTGGCCGTAATAAGAAACGATTTGCGTGAACGCGAGATTGGGAAGAATTTTCCAGAGATAGTTTGCCGATGCGCGGCCGGCGAATTCATTTTCCGAACGTCCTACGCTGTAATCCGTCTGCCGAAGCGCGGGCCCCGCTTCCACGGATAGGGTGACGCGCGGACCTTTCAGGATTGCGTATCCCAACCCGATGGATTCGCTCAACCGGCTGTCGAAACCCGAAAACCGGTCGGCTTCCCAACTCAGAAGCCCCAAGGCGTACATCCGCTCGCTGTATTTGTAATGCCCGGTATAGCTTGCGAAGTAACGGCCCTTGCTCTCCGTGCCATTGTCGCGCTGATAATCCGCGGTGGCGTTGAAGGTATGATCCCAGGACAATCCGGTCCGCAAAAAATTCAAACCCAATGCCAGAGTCGTACTGCGCGTATTGCCGGTGGAATTGGATGCGCCGACTTCGCCCTGCCCCGCCCAACCGTCAAAGAAGCGCCGCCGGAGCAATTCGGCGCGATGCCGCGCATCGGCGGCGGCCTGCAATTGCGCCGCCAGCGCGTCGATTTCGCGTACTGAGCGTGGATTGGCTTTCTTGGCGAATTTGATCGTGGCGGAAAATTCGGCAGGATTGCCATCGGCCGCTGCCGCGCGGATGATGTCCGCGACCTTTTCCGGCACCGGATCTGCCTGGGCCGCAGCCGAAAACAGAAATAAAAATGCCGCCAGGGTCGGAAGCGTTCCTCCGCGCATCTGATCCTCCGTGAATGCTCGTTGCTACTTCCAGGATTCGCATCGCGTTTGCAAATGAAAGTGAATTGGTTCCGCCAGCATCGCGCGGCTTGAGTTGAGGCTGGCCCTATTTCCGACTATTTTTCTTGTAATGTTTCGAGAGGTAAGTGCGATGGATGCCTTGATTTTACGCGATGCGGTTCCCGGTGACGCGGAACTCATGCTGGAATATATTCGCGAGTTGGCACAATTCGAGCATCTCTCTCATGAATGCGTCGCCGATGCCGATATGCTTCGCCGGTCGCTGTTCGAGGACGAGCGCGCCGGCGCGATGATGGCGGAATGGGATGGCGCACCGGCCGGCTTTGCGCTGTATTTCTATAATTTCTCAACCTTCCTTGGTCGTCCCGGACTCTATTTGGAGGATTTGTTCGTGCGTCCGGCATTTCGCCGCAAGGGCGTCGCCCGAGGATTGTTCCGAGCATTGGCGCGCAAGGCGGTGGCGGAAGAGTGCGGCCGCTTTGAATGGTCGGTGCTGGACTGGAATGAGAATGCCATCCGCTTTTATCGCGAACTGGGTGCATCGCCGATGGACGAATGGACAGTGCAGCGCCTCAGCGGCGAAGCGCTGCACCGATTGGCCAGTGATTCCTAGCCTTCGTAGACCGCCTTGCCGCCGGTGACGGTGCGGACGATCTTGATGTCCTTGATCTTCTCCGGATTGATGGTGTGCAGATCTTCCGCCAGCACGACATAGTCGGCCAGCTTGCCAGCGGTGATCGAGCCTTTGATATTCTCTTCGTGGCTGTTGTAGGCGCCATTGATGGTGTTGACGCGCAGCGCCTCTTCCACCGTGATCTTCTGGTTCGCGCCCCAGGTCTCGCCGTTCCAGCCATGACGCGTCACCATGCCCTGCATGCCCATTAGGGGATCGAAGGGACCGGGGCTGAAATCTGAACCCGCCGCCGCGCGCACACCGGCATCCAGCAGGCTGCGATACGCCATCATGTGCTTCATCATGTCTTCGCCGTAGAAATGGAATTTGTCGGCGTTGTAATAGGCGTAGGTGGTGAACAGTGCTGGCACGGCATTCATCGCCTTGATGCGCGCCAGCAGACCATCGTTGATCAGGCTGCAATGGGTGATCTTGGGCCGGGCATCGGCACGCGGGAATGCCTTCAGGGCTTTCTCATAAGCCGTCAGCACATGATCGATGGCGACATCGCCATTGGCGTGGCAATTCATCTGAATGCCGGCGCGATTGACCTTGTCCGCCCAGGCGTCGAGATCTTCCTGCTTCTCGGTCAGGTTGCCCTGATAGGCGGGTGTGATGCCGATATAAGGCTTGCTGATCGCCATGGTGCGCTCCGAGAAGGAGCCATCAACGGTATGCTCTGACGTGGCGCCAAAGCGGATCCATTCGTCGCCAAAGCCGGTCTGGATGCCGGTGTTGATCATCGCGTCCAGCATCTTGTCCTGGCACTCATAGCTCACGCGATGCAGCAGGTCGCCGCGCGCCCGCACCTGTTGCAGTGCCATCAGGTCGCCGCCTTCATGATGCACCGTGGTGAGGCCGTATTTGACGAACTGCTTGGAGATGAAGGCCAGGCCTTCGCGGTCGCGCTGCAGCTGTTCTGCCGCGCTGTAGGTTTTGCGGGCGCCGACTTTGGCGAAGACGCCGCGGGCGCGATCGGTGACGCGCCCGTTCAACTCGCCCTTGGCGTCCTTGTCATAGGTGCCGCCGAAGGAATCGGGCGTGTTCTTGGTCAGGCCCGCCATCTGCAGGGCCTTGCTGTTGTAGAAAGACGTATGACCGCCGCGATGATGCACCGCCACCGGATGGTCGGAGGAAACCTTGTCCAGATCGTGGACGTTGATGATGCGGTTGTCCTTCACTTTGGTGTCGTCGTGGAAATAGCCTTCGACCCAGGTGCCCGGCGGAAGCGTGGCGGCACGCGCCTTGAGCTTGTCGATGATGCTCTGGATGGTGACGAATTCCACGACATAGGGATTGCCGACCACCGCCTCGTACATCAGCACATTGCCGGGGGCATGGTTGTGGCAGTCGATGAAGCCCGGCACGATGGTCATGCCCTTGGCGTCGTATGTCTGGGTGCCTTTGCCAGCCAGGGCCTTGATCTCGTCGCTCTTGCCCACGGCGACGAACTTGCCGTCGCGGATCGCGAATGCCTCGGCCCGCGGCATGGCGTTGTCGACCGTATAGACCTTGGCATTGGTGACGATGAGATCGGGTGTTTCGGCCGCCCATGCGCGCGTCCAGGCAGAAGCCCCCAAAAGGCCAACGGCGCTGGTGCCGGTCAGGTTGAGAAATCCCCTACGGCTGTGCAGGTTCGACATAAAAAGCCCCTTTGTTGCATGCATGGAGTGTCGCGACGGCTGCGATATTTGGCCCCCGGATTCGGACAAGCGTCAAGAGTGGCCGCTGCCTGAAAACTATCCAGGCAGCGGCCAATTCTTGTGCAGACTTTACTCCCCCGGACGATAGGTCCGTTCGATGTGGCCCTTGAGATCTTCCGGATAGAAGAACACCGGCAAGAGCTCTCCGGAGATATAGGCGTGCACCTGGTCTTTGAAATGCGGCGACTTCGGATCGCCGCTTTCGCCGCCCACCGTCGCGGCCCAGGCCTTGACCTTGGGTCCGAACTCCACCGATGCGATGACGCTGTTGCCGCTGAGGCCGTACCATTTCTTGGTCTTTTCATGCACGGCGCCATAGGACGCGATCGAACCCCATTGCGCGGAGTCGAACGGCACCGGCTCGCTGGGCGCGTTGTCGTCGAACTTGGCATTGATGTCGTCAGTGATGCGTTGGTAGCGATTGATGTTGCCCCAGGGCGTTTTCCAGTTGCCGAAATCGGCCGTGAGCTGGTCCATCGCGTCAGACAGCGACTGCAACCGGTCGTTGGCTGATGCCTTGTTGGTCAGATAGTCGACATAGTCTTCCCGGATGCCGGCGGCTCGCATGGGACGGATCAGGCGGTTGTAGAGATTCTCGCCCCAGAAGATGGCGACTGAATTGGCCACCGATTCCGACCCCCATTTGAAGTCCCACCCCTTCAGCAGCGCCACCGGTTCGGCCAGCTTGGCCTTGAGTGGGCTGGAAGACGCCAGTGCATCATAATCTCGCACCAGGGCCGGCACCATTTGGGCGAAAGCGGGCTGGTACGGATCGAACGCTGTCTTGATCAGGCTTTGCGGCGTCATGTCCTTGGTGCCAGTCAGGATTTTCACCATATGCACGCCACGCGGGTTTTCACCCGACGCGTCCATGTATTTGGGGAATTTGGACATATCGACTGTGTTCGGGCCCGCGGCGTTCTGCGGTGTGTCGTTGCTGTTGAACACCCAACCCGAAGCCGGATTGATGACATGGGGAATATCGTTCAGCGGCGTCATGCCCTTCCAGTCGGTGGCGGGATCGGATCCGTCTACCGGCTTGGTGTAGTCAAAACGGTTGTCGCGCAGCGGCACGAATTGCGGCAGCAGGAGTGCGGCCGTGCCCTTGTCGTCGGCATACAGGGTGTCGTTCGAAGAATTTGCCTTGAACTCCGCCACTTTCATGTATTCGGCAAGCGTCTTGGCTTTGGTGCGTCCATAGGATTGTTCCAGCGCCTCGATCGGCTTGTTCATGATCGCCATGGTGATCCACTTGCCGTCCGCTTCGCGCACCACAGGGCCATGCTTGGTGGCGTAAGTGACGAAGGTCTTCTTCGCCGTGCCGCTGGCGGTTTTGTAGTTGATGGTGATGTTCTTCACCGCCACGGGTAGTTCCTGGCTGCCATATTTGGAGACGTATTTGCCATCCTTCTGGCTGACGGTTTCGGCGAATTCGTCGGCGGTATCCGCCGAGCTGGTGGTGTGCATCCAGCCGAGATGTTCGTTGAAGCCCTGGTAAATGAAAGGCTGTCCCCAAGTAGCGGCGCCATAGGCGTTGAGGCCCTCGTCGCTGGTCATCTGCACGACAGAGCGGAAATAGAATGAAGTATGAGGGTTGATCCACAGCATGGCATGGCCGCCCTTGCTGATCTTGGATCCGATCGCGATGCCATTCGATCCGACGGGTTCGACATATTTAAACCCGAGCTCGATATCGTTCATCGCCACGGTGCGCTTTTCGTAAAAGGCCTGGAGTTGTGTCAGACGAACCTTCTCGACATCGCCGCCGATGCTGCCTTCGGTAAAGGACAGCGCCATCCAGGGTTCGTAATGGGTAATATATTTGGGTTTCACATTCGGATGGGAGGCCAGATAGAAGTTCAGGCCGTCGGCCCAGCCGATCATTATCTTCTTCAGATATTCCGGGCTCTTGGCATAGTCGGCCTTTAGCACTTCGGGGTCGATGAACAGGCGCTGACGCAGATCGCTCCAAATCGCTTTTTCGCCGTCATTTTCCGCCGTAACGCCCAGATTGGTGGCGTAATTGGTTTCGACCCGGTTGAAATCGTCTTCCGCCTGCGCATAGACCATGCCGAACACAGCGTCGGCGTCGGTCTTTCCCTTCACATGGGCGATGCCATAGCTGTCGCGCGTGATCTGGATTTTGGCGGCGATGCCTTTCAATCTGGCATCGTCCGCACCGGCGGCGTGGACAGGCATGATTGCCAGCGTTGAAAGCAGCGCAGCCGTTCCCAGCAGTCGCGCGGACAGATAACCCATAAATTCCTCCCCTTTTTGTGACCGAACGATGCCTCTTTGCCGGGGCGCTTTCAATCCCTCGCCAAATGGCCCGTCGGCCTTGATTGGGGGCTTTTTGCCAATGGCTGTGACACTTTACACCGCTATCCGCCATGGATGCCGGTTTTGGGCTATACACCGGCCATGGTCACGGCGCTGATTTCAGGACTTGTCACTCTGTTTGTGGTGATCGACCCGATTGGGCTCGGTCCGATCTTCATCGGCCTCACCGGCGGCATGCCCGAGAAGCTGAAACGCAAGATCGGGCTGGAAGCGAGTTTCATCGCCTTTTTCGTTCTGGCCGGATCGGCGCTGTTCGGCGACTGGCTGCTGACCAAGCTGGGTATTTCGCTGGCGGCGTTCCGCATCGCGGGCGGCCTCTTGCTGTTCGCGATCGCCTTCGAAATGGTGTTCGAGCGCCGCATCGAACGCAAAGCGGATCAGTCTGGCTCGGCGGGGGCGCATATCGCTGCTTTCCCGCTCGCGATTCCCTTGATGGCAGGTCCCGGGGCGATCACCGCCATGGTGCTTCTGGCGGGGCGCGTGAATGGTGACGCGCTGGGTTTCATGCTTCTGATCGCCACCCTGGCGCTGATGTTGTTGGTGGCCTATGTGGTGTTTCTCACCTCCTCGTATCTCGAGCGGCTATTGGGTGCGCAGGGCCAGGCGGTGTTCGGGCGGCTTCTGGGTGTGCTGCTGGCGGCTCTGTCGGTGCAATATGTTGCCGACGGCGTGCTGGCTTTGAGCAAAAGCCTGTCCTGAATTCGCCTGTACCGGACGGTGTATTACAACCCGGACAGGCAACAATCCTTTTGCGGCCAGCGTCAAATCACTTAGCATCGGCGGGGGATACCGGGTTGGAGGGGATGATGCAGATTTCACGACGCGCGATGATGGTGAATGGTGCGGCTGTTCTGGCGATGGCGCCACAGCTGGCCAAGGCGGCCACCGATCCGCTGGCTCTGCATAAAAGGCTTCTCTGCCTCGACACCCATCTGGACATGCCCGCCAATCTGGCACGGCCGGGCTGGAATGTGCTGGAGCGGCACAAAGTTGAAGAGGATTTCACCCAGGTCGATTACCCCCGCATGATAGAGGGTGGATTGGATGGCGGTTTCTTCGCGATCTACACGCCGCAAGCGCCGGTGACGCCGGAAGGCATGAGCGCGATGCGCGATGCCGCGTTCCTGCGAGCTGCGGAAATCCGGGAAATGGTTGCCGCCTATCCCAAGCAGTTCGAACTCGCCTTCCTTGAGGAGGATGCCAAGCGCATCAACGCCAAGGGCAAGATCTTTGTCTATCAGTCGATCGAAAATTCCGGGATCCTGGGCAACGATCCGACCTTGCTCAGAAGCTTTTACAAGCTGGGCGTGCGGCTGGCGGGGCCGGTGCATTTCCTCAACAACCAGTTCGGCGATTCCGCCACCGACAAACCGAAATGGAATGGCTTGTCACCTCTGGGGAAGGAATTCGTCAAAGAAGCGAATGATCTGGGTGTCGTGCTGGATGCCAGCCATTCCGCCGATAGCGTTTTCGACCAGATGCTGGAAATGTCGCGCTCCCCGATCATCTGCTCGCATTCCAGTTGCCGGGCGATCAACAACCATCCCCGCAATCTGGACGATGCGCGGATCAAGAAGCTGGCGGCCGCGGGCGGCACCATCCAGATGAATTCGGTTTATCTGATCGCCGCGCCGCACAATCCGGATCGTTCGAAAGCGGAAGCTGCCATCGGGAACAAACTAGAAAATCTCAGCGGCATGACGCCCGCACAGGCCACCGCCACGGTCCGCCAGGCGGCCATCGACACCAAGGCGCTCGACAAGAAATATCCCGGACCTCGCGCCAGCCTCGACGATTACATGAAGCATATCCTTCATGCTCTCGATCTGGTGGGACCAGAGCATGTCGGCATTGGCGCCGACTGGGATGGCGGCGGCGGCGTTGCGGGGCTGGAGGACATCACGGCGATCCCCAAGATCACCGAGCGCCTGCTAAAGGCCGGCTACACCGAAGCACAGCTCACCAATTTCTGGGGCGGCAACGCGCTGCGGGTGCTGGGCAAGGCGCACGACGTTCGCAAAAAGGCCTGAGCACTTCAAATATCTGACGGGCGTCAGATATCGGCGTAGCAACGCACTTCCTGGTCCGCGCCGGGTGTGGTGACAGCGCCGTTGCGGGCGGGACCGACATTCTTGGCATAGCGGGCCAGTACGCCGGTCTTGTAGCCGGGTGCTTTGGGCTTAAAGGCGCGCTTGCGTTCCGCCAACTCGGCATCGGACAGCGCCACCGACAATTCACCGCTTTCCGCGTCGATAGTGATGATGTCGCCGTCCTTGAGAAGCCCAATCGGTCCGGCATCGGCCGCTTCGGGCCCGACATGGCCGACGCAAAGACCGCGGGTGCCGCCCGAGAAACGGCCATCGGTGATCAGGGCGATATTCTCGACCCCCTGTCCGTACAGCGCCGCGGTGGTGGAAAGCATTTCGCGCATGCCCGGACCGCCTTTGGGACCTTCCCAGCGGATCACCAGCACATCGCCTTCCTTGTAATGACGCGCCTGAACGAAATCGAAGCAATCTTCTTCGCAGTCGAACACCCGGGCCGGGCCCTTGTGCTTGACGTGCTTGAGGCCAGCGATCTTTACGATGGCGCCTTCGGGCGCGAGGTTGCCCTTCAGGCCCACCACGCCGCCGGTGGGCGCGAGCGCCTTGTCCACCGATACGATCACTTTCTGGTTGGGGTCGAAAGCAATGTCTTTCAGATTTTCCGCGATGGTCTTGCCGGTCACGGTCATGCAATCGCCATGCAGCAGGCCCGCATCCAGCAGAGAACGCATCAGCATTGGCATGCCGCCTGCTTCCCACATGTCCTTGGCGACATATTTGCCGCCCGGCTTCATCGAGGCGATATAGGGCGTCTTCTTGAAAATTTCGGCGACATCGAACAGGTCGAACTTGATACCGGCCTCGTTCGCCATGGCAGGCAAATGCAGCGCGGCATTGGTCGAACCACCCGTAGCCGCCACCACCATCGCCGCATTCTCGAAGCTCTTGCGGGTGACGATATCGCGCGGACGCAGGTTCAATTCCAGCAGTTTCATCACGGCGTGGCCGGCCTTGAGTGCGAAATCGTCGCGCTCCAGGATCACGGCGGGCGGGCCGCTTGAGTAAGGCAGCGCCAGGCCGATGGCTTCAGCAACACAGGCCATGGTGTTGGCGGTGAATTGGCCGCCACACGCGCCAGCACCGGGGCACGCGACTTTTTCGAGCAAGTACAATTCGCTTTCCGGCATCTTGCCGGCCGAATGTTGGCCGACGCCTTCGAACACATCCACGACCGTCACGTCCCTGCCCTGGAAGCGGCCCGGCATAATGGAACCACCATAGAGAAATACGGACGGCACGTTGAGGCGCAGCATCACCATCATCATGCCCGGCAACGACTTATCACAGCCCGCCAATCCCACCAGCGCGTCATAGCAATGGCCGCGCATGGTGAGTTCCACTGAATCCGCGATCACTTCGCGCGACACCAGAGACGAACGCATGCCCTCATGGCCCATCGCGATGCCATCGGTAACGGTGATGGTGCAGAATTCGCGGGGCGTGCCGCCGGCTTCCTTGACGCCTCGCTTGGCCGACTGCGCCTGGCGCATCAGGGCGATGTTGCAGGGAGCCGCTTCGTTCCAGCAGCTGGCCACGCCCACGAAAGGTTGGTGGATCTCTTCTTCCGTCAAGCCCATGGCGTAATAATAAGAACGATGCGGCGCCCTGCTGGGACCTTCGGTGACATGGCGGGACGGCAGCCGGGATTTGTCGATTTTAACCATGGGAGCTTTCCGGAAGAGAAAAGGGACTATGGCCTTAGGGCGCACTTGCATTCAAGCCGCCTGCCCCCGGGCCAAAAGCCAAAAAGCCCCGGGTTATTTACCCGGGGCTTTTTGGCTTTCTAAGGATCGCCGATTAACGGTAGTGACGGCGTCCGTGGCGATCAATGTAATAGGAATCGCGATCGCGGCTGCGGTAATGTGACGAACCGCGATTGCAGTCTTCGCTGCGGGCAATCGCATTACCGGCGAAGCCGCCTGCAACGCCACCAACCACGGCACCCGCGATGCTGTGCGAAGCGAGACCGCCTATCAAGGCGCCGCCGCCAGCGCCCAGGGCTGTGCCTGTGTCATGCGAGCGCCCGCTGCACGCATCGGCCGCAGCACCAACTGTGCTGGCGGTAAGAGCAATGGCGCAGGCGGCGGCGAGTTTGGCAAAATGTTTCATGTCGTCCTCCTTGGCTTTTTAAAGCCGGAATGTGGAAGAGAAACGAGTGGCGAGGCCAATTCGTTCCAAATTCCGTAATGTTGCTGAAACGTGGCGAAAATCAGACCGGTTCGACAGCGCGGGCTGGATAATCTACGTAGCCCGACGCGCCGCCCGCATAAAAGGTCGCGCCGTTCCATTCATTGAGCGGCGCGCCCTCCGCGAATCGCAGCGGCAGGTCGGGATTGGCGATGGCGAGCTTGCCGAACGCCACCGCATCGGCCGTCCCACTGGCGAGTGCGGCGGTGGCGCTATCGAAGCTGAAGCCTTCATTGGCGATGTAGACACCACCGAATGCGTCCTTGATCGCCTTGCCGATGGAATCGGGTTGGAGCTTCTCGCGCGCGCAAAGGAAAGCCAGCCCACGCTTGCTCAACTCGCGACCGACATAGGCAAAGGTTGCGAGCCCGTCGCTGTCACCCATATTGTGGCTGTCCATGCGCGGGGCCAGATGCATGCCGACACGGTCCGCGCCCCAGACATCGATGCAAACATCGGTGACTTCCAGCATCAGGCGTGCCCGCTTCTCGCGGCTGCCGCCATAGGCATCGCTGCGATGATTGGTGCTGTCCTGCAGGAACTGGTCCAGCAGATAGCCATTGGCGCCGTGAATCTCGATGCCATCGAAACCGGCGCGCTTGGCATTCTCTGCGCCGTGCTTGTAGGCGGCAATGATGCCGGGAATTTCGTCAGTCTCCAGCGCGCGCGGCGTGACGAAGGGCCGTTCCGGCCTGACCAGGCTGACATTTCCCTTGGGCTGGATCGCGCTGGGCGCTTCCGGCAACGCGCCATTCAGGAAGATGGGATCGGATATCCGTCCCACATGCCAAAGCTGCAACAACATCTGCCCGCCATTGTTGTGCACGGCGCGGGTGACTTTGGACCAGCCTTCGGTCTGTTCGTCAGACCAGATGCCCGGCGTGGCGGCATAGCCCACGCCCATGG
>JBEPVO010000034.1:0-22438 GCA_041690975.1 Alphaproteobacteria bacterium | reverse complement strand
GTCTCGGCCTGCAGCTTGGTGTTGAGCTGGGAATAGATCTTGGCCAGCTCGCCTTCGGTCTTGGCGTGGAAATATTGCCCGCCGGTGATCTTGGCCATGGTCTTCAAGGTCTCTTCGTCCAGTTGCACCTTCATGATGCGGTCGCCCCACAGCTTGATCTGGCCGTTGGCGGTGCCGAAGCCGATGGTAAAGACCCGCACGCCGTAATTCGACGCGATGCGCGCCGCCTCGACCGGATCGGGGCCCAACGTGCTCTTGCCGTCGGTCATCAGGATGATAGCGGCGGATTTGTAGCTGCCGGGCGCCACCGGGGTGGGCGATTTCGGCTTGGGCAACTTAGGCTTCTTCGCATTCTCGATCGGGGTGCCGACATAGAATTGGTCGCCGCCGAAACCGGGCAACATGGTGTCGAACCGCTGGTCCGGGAACAGCGTCTGCAACGAGGTCAGTACTGCCGAACCGATGGCGGTCATGCGCTCGGGCTGCAACTGGTCGATGGCGGTGTTGAGTTCGACCGCGTCCGCCGTGGGCGCCTGCACCAGGAACGCGCCGCCCGAGAATGCCACCAGCCCGATCTTGACCTGGCGGGGCCGTTCCTTGACGAAGGACTTGGCCGCGCGCTGCGCCGCCGTGATGCGGGTGGGATTGACGTCATCGGCGCGCATGCTGCCCGACACATCCATCGCCAATATCAATGTGCCGCGCTGGCTGGCGAGCGTGATGGTGGCGGCGGGCCGCGCGAAAGCCACAATCAATAACGCCAGCGACAACAGCAACAGCAGTGGTGGCGCATGACGGCGCACCTGACCCAGCCAGCCCTTCGGCTGCGATGCGCGCAACAAAGTGGGATAGAGCGCCAGTAATTTGCCGCGCCGTCCGGCATTGCGCCAATAGACGAACGCCAGCACGGGCAGCACCAGCATCAGCCAGAGGGCGGGCGGCCAGATGAATGTCACGACATGCCTCCCGGAATGGGAAAAACGCGGCGGGCGAAATCGGCGTTGGCGGCAGCTTAGCGAGGATATGGCCGCCCGGCTACCATCCCACCCACGCCTTTACACAATGATTACAGCTGGGATTACAGCTGGGATTACAGCTCGGGATGACAAGCCAAAATGCGGGACGCGCCGCCTATCGGCGACACATCCGGGCGTCAGGGCGTCGTGCCTTCGACAATGAAAAATCGCCCCGTCGAGCTGCGCTGGCGGATTGGCGCAACCTTCAGATACTCCGCCGAACCTTCAAACGCCTGCGCTGCGGCCAGGCTGGGGAACTGGATCATGATGATACGTCCAGCCGGCGGCGCGCCTTCGACCGGCACGCTGCGCCCGCCCCGCGCGACATAGACGCCGCCGAACTTCGCCACGATGGGCGTTGTCGCGGCGATATAGGTCTTGTAGGTCTGCGCATCGGTGACATTGACCTCGCCCACGACATAAGCCCGCATAGGTGCGTCTGCCGCCCGGGCCCCGGTCGCCGCAAATCCGGCGATAACCAACGCTGCCACCATGATGTTCCGATAAATCATCGAGCCCTCCACTTTTGCGCATTTTACAGCCTGTGCGCGCGCCAGACGACAAACAGCCTAACCGGCCTGGCGGATGGCTGCCAGATCCGCCTCGCGGCGGCGCACAATCCACATTGCAATAATGCAATGTCGCGCGGAACAAGCGCGCGGCTCTCCGCGTTCTCAAACCGGGCACCATGCGCTTCGGCGCGAACTGGAGATTTCGATGAAAGCGACGTTACCCGCTCTGGCGGCGATGCTGGTCTTGGGCACCGCCATACCCGCATTGGCCGACTGGGATGAAGTCGGCCGGATCAACCTGCGGTCCCGCAACGACCGCGAGATGCAGGATGTGCGCCTGGGCGGCGCGGTGGAAAAGCTGCAACTGCGGGCAGAAGGCGATGATGTGTTCTGTCGTTCGGTCCGCGCCACTTTCGGCAACGGCCAGACCCGCGAGATCTTCCGAGGCCCGCTGCGCCGGGGCGATGCCACCGATGTCGACATGCCGGGCGACCGCCGCAATCTGCGCAATCTTTCCTTCCAATGCGGCCCGCAGCATCGCGGCGATGCCAGCATCCGAGTGGTTGCCGATGTCGGCCGCTATCGTGACGAATGGCGGCGCAATCCCGATTTCGACCGGGTTTGGGCGCGCACCTTCAACTGGGGCAGTGATCTGGTGAATAACTGGAAGTTTCTCGGCAGCGAAGATTTCCGCGGTCGCGGCGATACTGAAAACCACTTCGCCGGCTGGCGCGGACGCAACATCGATGCCCTGGCGCTAAAGCCGGTTGGCGCCGATGCGCGCTGCACGCAAGTGGCGGCACGCTTCCGCAACGGACGGATGCAGCCGCTGGACGTCAATCGCGGCGATGTCCTGCGCGAAAACCAGTATTACAAGCTGGACGTGCCGGGTAACCGCCGCGATCTGGAAAGCATCTCACTGAACTGCCGCCCGATGAACGGACGCCAGGTCACGATGCAGATCTTCACCAGCAAATAACGACATCTTTTCCGAAAAAGCAGGGCGCGCCGCTCACAGGGCGCGCCCTTCGCGTGCATCGGCCTTGCGCGGCTGCGATGCGGGCGGAATATGAGCGAACATATATCTTTGGAACCACTCCGGAAAATCCCGCCGCATGTCCCGCGGCCCATCGACCTGCAATCCCTCACGTTGCGCGACCGCAAAGGTGACATCACCCCGCCACCAGGCAACCAGGGCGGATAAAGGACCGCAGACGCGTATCGGTTCGGGAAAGCCGGGATTGCTCGAGCAAAGCGCCGCCTCGAATTTCTTGAGCAGCAGAAAACGCAGCGGGCGCTTGCGCAACTCGAAGCGGATCACGAACGGATTGGGCGGCAACTTTTCAAAGCATACCCGCCGTTCCATGTCGACAAGAACCGCCTCCGCGTCCAAATCTTCCTGCTCGGGACGGCGCGGCAACCATCGTTGGCCCCATGTCGCATAGGCTTTCACCAATTCCCCCAACTCCTGCCCAGCCTGGGTGAGGATATATTCCGGACCGCTGGCGCCCTCGACGCGCTGGATCGCGCCCGTCCGGGTAAGGGCCTGCAGCCGTTCGGAAAGCACCGTGCGCGAAATTCGGGGAATGCCACGGCGGACGTCATTGAAACGGCGGTTGCCGCACAGCAGCTCACGCACGATCAAGATGGTCCAGCGCCCGCCCATGATTTCATGCGTTCGGGCAACCGAACAGAATTGGCCGTACGATGTCATGCGCCAACTTTATCACGGTGGCCGCGCGAAAGCGGTACGGAATCTGGACCGATATCCGGTCCACAATTCGTACCCCCGCGATATTGAGGCCCCGGCTACAAAGTTTCCAACGCACACCATTGGAGACAGGGCGCATGACTGCTCAATCGCCGATCTTCTGTTCGAAACAGGAATTACGCCCGCATCACGTGACGGTTCCGCGGCCTTGTAAAGTTCGTGTAAATCCGGCCCGCGCGCCTTGTGACCCCCAAAATGCGAGTATATACGCTTATTTTAAGGGCAACTGCTCGCAGACCGCCGAAGGAGTATCGCAATGAAAGACCTGGTGAATGAAAAGCTGACGCGCCGTTCGCTGCTGACCGCGATCGGTTTGGCCGGCGGCAGCGCGGCGATGTACGACGCGATGCTCAGCATGGGTTATGCCGCGACGTCCGACTTTGCCGGCCCCATCACCTTGTCGGGCGACGCCAAAGGCAAGTCCGTGCTGATTCTGGGTGCGGGCATCGCGGGCATGGTCGCGGCGTACGAGATGCGCAAGGCCGGATATAAAGTGAAGATCCTGGAATATAACGGCCGCCCCGGTGGACGGAACTGGTCACTCACCGCCGGCGACAGCTACACCGATATCGGCGGCAACACCCAGCAAGTGCAATTCGAAAAGGGCCTTTATTTTAATCCCGGTCCCTGGCGCCTGCCCTATCACCATCAGGGCATCCTGCATTACTGCAAGATGCTGAATGTCCCGCTCGAAAGTTTCGTGATGGACAACAACAGCGCTTATGTTCATTCCACCAACGCTTTTGGCGGCAAACCCAAGCGCTTCCGCGAAGTCGCCGCCGACCAGAACGGCTATGTCTCCGAACTGCTCGCCAAAGCGACCAGCCAGAACAAGCTGGACGATCTTCTCGACAAGGACGAGAAGGACGGCATGCTCCAGATGCTCAAGACCTGGGGCGGGCTCGACAAGAATTACGAATATAAGAAGGGCCCGGCCGCCAGCGATTTCCGCGGCTTTGACGTTCCGCCCGGCGGCGGGCTGATGCCCGGCCCGGTCGATTCCGACCTGATGCCCCGCAAGGAGCTGTTCAACTCCACGCTGTGGAACGCGTTGTTCTTTCCCAAGCAATGGGATTTCCAGGGCCAGTTGTTCCAGCCGGTCGGCGGCATGGGCCAGATCGGCAAGGCCTTCGGTAAATTGCTGGGCGACCTGATCCAGTATGATTGCAAAGTCACCAACATCCACCAGGACGACAAGGGCGTCACCGCCACCTATGTCGACACCAAGAAAGGCGGCGCACCCAGGACCGAAAGCGCCGACTTCTGCGTCTGCACCATTCCCGCTTCGATCCTCAGCCAGATCCCGATGAATGTCGGCGGCAAGATGCGCACCGCCATCGACAATCTGCCTTATCTTCCGGCAGTAAAAGTGGGCTTGCAGTTCAAGCGCCGCTTCTGGGAAGAAGACGACGCCATCTATGGCGGCAACACTTATACCGACCAGCCGATCTTCAACATCAGCTATCCCAGCCACGGATTCTTCGACAAGGGGCCGGCAGTGTTGCTGGGCGCCTATATCTATCGCAGCGGCATGCGGGTCTATAATTTCGAAGCACTATCGGCCCAGGAACAGATCGAAGCCGCGCTGGAACAGGGCAGCAAGATCCATCCGCAATATCGCAGCGAGTTCATGAACGGCGTCGCTATCGCCTGGCATCGTGTGCCCTGGACCTTGGGTTGCTCGGGCCTGTGGAGCGATGCACTGCGCGAAAAGAATTACGAGAATATGTGCGCGGTGGACAATCGCATCGTGCTGGCGGGCGAACATTGCTCGCGGCTGATGGCATGGCAGGAAGGCTCGGTGCTGTCGGCACTGGACGCCATCACCCGCCTGCACAAACGCGCCATGGCGGCGTGAGGAGACCATCATGAAAAACCACCACGCTCTTCTCATCGCTACGGCTCTCTGCGCGTTGACGACCGCCGCTCAGGCGCAAGCGAACAGAAACCTCCTGCCGCAACAGGGCGGCGAAGCGCTCTACAAAGGCATCTGCCAGGACTGCCACATGCCGGACGCGCGCGGTGCCGTAGGCGCGGGCCAGTATCCCGCGCTGACGAAGAATCCCAAGCTGGCCGAGCCGGGCTATCCGATATCGGTGGTGACGCATGGTCTCAAATCCATGCCGGCCTTTGGCGGCGCACTCAGCGACCAGCAGATCGCCGACGTGGTCAATTACGTCCGCAGCAATTTCGGCAATGCCTACAAGGACAAGGTAAAGCCCGAAGACGTCAAGAACGCGCGCTAGCCTCCCCCGGCGACGTTCGAAGGCTGGGCCACCCGTCAGCGATGAGCGGGTGGCCCACTTTCTTTGCGGGTTCGCAAATCGCGAACGCTACGGCTTGCCCAACGTCTTTGCGAAAAACGCCAACGCCTTCGCCATGCCGCCCTGGGCTGGCGCGCTACGGCGCAGCGGGCGGATCGCGGTCGGTGGGCAGTTCGAGAAAGTGGCGGTACATGGCCGCCGCGCGATTGACATAGGAATTTTCGGGAATGATGCCGCCAAAAAGCGACGAAGAATAGAGAACGCGCGTCAGGCTATAGAATCGCCACGTGTCGCCGGCATTGCGATCAAAAAAGTACCAGGTCTGAAAGCTGCCCGAGGCGGCATATGTCAGAATCCCCCAGCGCAAGGGTGTCACATTCTCGGTCTCGATCACGAAATGCGCGTCATCCGCCGCGACGAAATGAAGGCGCGAAACGGCATCTTTGCCGGAGCGATTGTCGGCGGCGGTGAAATAGAGATTCTCGCCCGCGCGCAATTCGCCCGGAGAAAAATCGCGGCGCGGCTTTTTGGAGTCCGCTCCATCAAGCGCGCTGGCGTGCACGAACATGTTGTTCCACTGCTTGTCGGTCACCGACCAATAGCGCACCTCGCCCAGTGACGAGATCGCTCCGATCCTTGCCAGCAGGGTGTCCGCGCTGCCCGCATGACGGAATTGGCCAGCCAGCGCCACGACAATGGTCGCCGCGCCGGCTTGCCATGCCGTGCATGCCGGGGGGGTCCAGCCCGGACCAAGATCGCTCCTGGTCCACAGCCTCACTTGGGGCGCCGCGCCGGGCGCCGGATAATCCGGGACGGGCAGGCCGGCACAAGGCGGACGGGGCGATTGCGGCGCGGCAAACCCAACACTCGGGAACAGAAGAAGCACCCATCCCGCGAACAAGGCCACGCGCATGCGGCGGGTCATAGCCAGTTCTGCCAGACAAACGAGGACAGTTCGAAGATTTCCAGGAACCGCTCCCGCAAGGGCCTGCGCCGCCACGCCGCCGCCTCGATCTGCCGGGCCCGGCCCATATCGTCCTCGAACATTTTCTGAAAGCCGTCCGCCGTGATGCTGCCCAACACCAGGGCATCGACTTCGTCATTGAAGACGACACTGCGGGGATCGAAATTCGAAGAGCCCACCGCCGTCCAAACGCCGTCGATGGAAGCGGTTTTGGAATGCAGCACTTCATTCTGGATTTCGTAGATCTTGACCCCGGCGTCCAGCAGCGACGCGTAATGCGACCGCCCGATCGCCAGAGCCATCTTGGAATCGCTGTCGCTGGGCAGCAGCAGGCGGACATCGACGCCGCGCCGCGCGGCCCCGATCAGATCTTCTTTCTCCTGATCGGTCGGCACGAAATAGGCGGCGCTGAGCCAGACATTCTTTTCAGCATTGCGGATGGCGGACAGCAGAGTGACATAAAAGCGGGGAATTTCCTTGGCCGGCGTGCTGCCGACAATCCGCACCACGTCGGGCCCCTTGGCCGAAACGGCGGGGAAATATTTCTCCTGCTCCAGCGGCGGGCCTTTTTGCTGCGACCAATGCTCCAGGAACAGGGTCTGCAGCTGGGCCACGGCAGGCCCCTCGATCTGAAGATCGGTGTCGCGCCAGTGCTGGCCGGGCTTGCTTTGGACGCCGCCCGACTTTCCCGGCCCCGAGCTTTGATAGGTGGTGCTGAGATTGATACCGCCCACGATCGCCATGGCGCCATCCGCCACCAGTATTTTGCGATGATCGCGGCTGTTAAGGCTGACCGGATTGAGTGGATTAACGGGGTTGAATTCCACGATCTGGATGCCGGCGCTCTTCAGGCGCGTGAAGAATTCGGGCACGGTGGCGTTGGAGCCATAGCTGTCATAGATAATGTTGACCGCAACGCCTTGCTGCCGCTTGGCGGTCAGCAGGTCGCCCAGCCGTTCCCCATCGGATTCGATGTCCTCCAGGATATAATATTCCAGATTGATGGTGGTCCTGGCACTTTTAATGGCAGCGAACATGGCAGCGAATGTCTGGTCGCCATCCACCAGCAGCCGAGTCGCGTTTCCTGCAACCAGCGGCGTTTCCGCAACCGCTTCCTCGATCGCAAGATGGCGCTTGAGAATGCCCGCATCGCCCGGTTCGGGCGCAATTTTGTCGATCAGGGCTTTGCTTTGCTGAGCGGTCAGCGGCCCGCGAGCGCCCTGAATTTGCGTGGTGCCTTGCCGGGGCGGCGTGTCGTCCACTTTCGGCACGGCCGCGCAGCCCGCGAGAAAGGCGCAAACCGCTGCAACGATCGGCACACGCATCATGGACCTTCTTGGTTACCGGCCTTCTTGCTCGTCCGTCGGACGGAAACGATGCATTCGGTCGCAGGCACGAACGGGCGCACGAAGCCGTTCGGCCCTGTGCGCCCGTCGTTAAGGAATTTCGCAACAATCGCGGGAAACCGCGTGCGCGAAAGGCCGTTACTTGTGCTCTTTTGCTTCTTCGCTGACTTCATGTCCGGCCTTCGAGACATCTTTGCCGGCGCCTTCAACCGTGTTGCACGCACTCAGAAACGTGGCAGCACCGAAGATCACGACGAGGCTGGTAACGGTAATGGCGATATATTTGCGCATGACGGACGCTTTCTGCCACGGCTCGGCCGGGCGGATTCAGAAGACGCGGGCGGAATGCAGACGCGCCTATAGACAACGGGTCAATTCGGCGAAAGTTCCGTGGAAGCGCCGCCACTGACGTGATCGAGATCGCAAATCACATTAGGCCACTTACGGCTTGCCTAGATTCTTGCGGAAAAACGCCAGCGCCATGTCGGTGGCGGTCTTGTGGGTCTTGTCCTGCGAAACCGTGGCGGTGCAGAGCGGCGTCGCCGCCTTGCCTGCCTCGGTGCAAGTACCCAGGAAATCATAATGGCCGACGCCGGGTAGGGCTTTCAGCTGCACGCCGGGAATGATCTTGGCCGCCGCCAATCCATTGGTCGCGGGCGGCGCGACCGGATCGACATCGCCCAGGATGATCGCCACCGGCACGTTCATCTTCGCCATGCTGTCCGGCGTCAGCGCCTGCACCGCGGCAGGGCCCATGGCGAAGGCGGCGCGCACGCCGGGGATCCTGTGATCGTCGCCCGCATGCGCCGTTTCGCCCGACAGCTCCGCTGACGTCAGCGCGGCCTGCGCATCCTTCATCGTCAGCGCGAATTCCTTTTGCGGCATGCAGATGCCATCCTTGGGATTGGCGCGGCAGAAGGCGAAGAACTTATCCATGTCCACCCGCGCGCCCGCCGACACCAAACTCGTAAAGCCGCCCAGCGAAAAGCCCGCCACCCCGACATTGGTGTTGTCGACATGCGGCCCGATCACCGGATCGGCCTTGGCCGCTTTCAGCGCCGCGGCCAGATCGGTTGCCCGGTCCCAGAACAGGATCGCGCCCGGCACCGTCATTGTGTCCTGCCCATTGTTGCCGGGATGATCGACCGCAATCACCACATAACCCGCGCGCGCCATCGCCAGCCCGAACCACGCCATCATCCGCGCCGTGCCGCCAAAGCCGTGCGACAGCAGAATGGTCGGCCGCAGCTTCGCATCGGCAAACGCCGCATCTTGCGCGCTGGCGCCTTCGATAAAGAATGGCTTGCCCGACGGACCCAGATCGATCCGCGTCTCGCGCGCGCCTTTTGCCGCCGGATACCACACACTTATCCGAACGCCCGCACTATGCCCGGCATCGCGCAAAATCGCGCTGGGCACCATCGCCGCCAGATGCCGCTCGCCCACCGGAGCGCCCACCGGAATGGATGTCTGCGCGGAAGCCGCCGGCACCGCCAAGGCCAGCGCAACGGTCAGCGGAAAAAAATATCTGACGGTGCGCATGATCATGGCTGAACCCCCTGCCTCATCCGTGACGATACAAGAACAGTTGCTCTTGTTCAAAGCACAGACCGTGGGCATTCACGGAGCCAGGATGTGCCCTAGTCCGGATTCTTACCTTCGGCGCCATTCTCCAGCACTTTGCCGGTCATGGCGTCGACGCCGACCTCATACGTGCGGCCCTTAGCCTTGACGTCGAAGGAATATCTGAGCCCGCCGCCTTCGCGTTCCAGCTCCCTGTCGGTGATGGTGCCGGGGCGCGCTTTCTGGGCGATGGCGGTCGCCTGTTGCATCGTGAGTTTGGCATTTTTTGCCAAATCCTCGCCGGTATAGGCGAAGGCAGTGCCGGTGGAGAAAACCGCAATGGCGGCGACGCGCAGCGTCAACGCAGCAATTTTCGATCGTGTCATGACTGACTCCTGGATTGCCCGTCCAAACGCCATCAACCACGGCACCGTGGCGCCAATGCGGCGGCAACAATACCAATTGTTATAGAAGCCGCCGCAGCAGATGACCGAAACGGCCGGCCATCGTGTCAGGATAATAACAGGCGGGCGTGAACGGCCCCTTGGTGTCGTCCTCGCAGCCGGGACCGTCCTCCTGCACCGCAAATCCTTTGGTCATCATGCAGGCCTCAATCAATTCTCCTGCATCAGACGAATCGACAGCATGACCCTTGGCTTGCCGGATAGCGGCCAGCCTGCATTGGGAAATAATCTGCGGATCGGGGGGCGCGCACCCGGCCAGCCATACTCCCGTCGCAACCATAATGAGCAGGGGACGCAAATTGGACATGGGGACCGCCTCCCGCCAATTCTAACCGCCAATCCGCCGGGACAGCACACGCTTTTTATCGTGCGTCGTTCGCGCCCGGCACCGATTCCGGAAGGCGGCCTTGAGCGGCAACACCCGGCCCGGCCCATGCGCGGCAGCGACCTGAAAACGGAATGTATGTGCACAAACAGACAGGGCAGTCATATACATATGACCTCCGCTACCGCCGCGCCGGTTCTTCCAATGCCGCCGCCTTACGCTTGGCGCGATGGGCATGGCGCGCGGGCAGGAACGGCAGGATCAACAGCTGATACGCCCCGCCGCCCACCACGCCGCCGATCAACGGTCCGGCGATGGGCACCCACCAGTAATGGCCCGGCGACGGCAAGGCGGCGCTGCCCCATCCCGCGAAATACGCAAACAGGCGCGGCCCGAAATCGCGCGCCGGATTGATTGCCCAGGCTTCCAGATATCCGGCCGACGCGCCGATGGTCGCCACCAGAAGCCCAATGATCAGCGCGCCGGAATTGGCGGTGGGCGCCACAGTGTTGAATTCCTCGGTGATGGCGAAGATGCCCAACACCAGAAACCCGGTGAGAATGATCTCGTCGAAGAAGGCATGCACCGGCGTGATCGCCAGCCCGGCATGGGTGAAGAACACGCCCGCAGCCCCGCCATCCAGCTCGCGCGAGAGATGATGAGCCACGTTGTAATGGTCGATCACCGGCCCGAACAGAATATAGACCACCGCCGCGCCCAGAAATCCGCCCGCCACCTGCGCTGCCGCATACGGCAACACCTTGCGCCAGGAAAAGCCGCGAAACAGCGCCAGTGCCAAAGTCACTGCCGGATTGGCATGGGTGCCCGACACCGCGCCCGTCACATAGATGGCGATGGTGACCGCCATGCCCCAGGCGATGCACACGCCCCAATAAGCATTCTGATACGGGCTGGGATCATAGAGCGTATACATCGCGGCGACCGAACAGCCGAGCACGATGATGATGAACATCGCCAGGCATTCGGAGATCAACTCCCCGACATACGCTTTCCAGACTGGCATGCGCCCTCCCCGGCCGACCGATGCGCAGACTATAACCAGCCGCCGGGATTTATCTATCGTGGGTGCATTACCGTTTCAGGAAGCCCGCCTGGATCGCCAGCACCCGGCCCGGGCCATGGACGGCGGCAAACAACAGCCCCGCCAGAAAGGTGAAGTGGTCGACAAAAAAACCGAACTCGTCCTGACTCTTGGCCCAATGCGATGGGCCATGGAAAACGGCGCCCAGGAAGAGCACATAGACCGCCGCCGCCAGCGACGCTTCGGTGAAATAGGCGCCGCTAAGAAAACAGATCACCAGCACCACCTCCAGGATCGCCGCGCACCAGGCGAGCAATCCCGCAAAAGGAAACCCCGCTGCCGCGATGAAATTCGCCGTGCTGTGCATGTCCATGAACTTGAAGCTCACCGCCATCAGGAAGACGGCAGCGAAAATCACCCGGCCCGCCAGCAACGCGGCTGTTGTCCATCCCGCCTGTGTTTGTGTTTGCGTTTCCATTGCGCTTCTCCTTTCTTCTGCTCCCAGCCCTTCGCTTTCGCTTCGGGCGTTCGTCGCTAGTAATGGTCCACCGGACCATTGCTTTCGCTTCGCGAACCGTTCCTCACCCTTCGTCGGCCATCTTCGCCCGCCGCGCGATCTCGGCCGGAGCCGTCTCGGCCAGCGCGAAGGTGCCCGGCACCACCGCGCCTTTGGGCCGGTAGAGGCTCATGATCACGCCGGTGCCCGATGTCTTGGTCTGGGCAAGTTCAAGCGCATGTGCCGGGGCGCTGTTCTCGAACAGGCGCTTGCCGTGCCCCAGCACCACCGGAAAAATCCAGATGCTGTGCTCATCCACCAGACCCGCGCCAATCAGGGTCTGCAGAAAATTGGCGCTGCCATGCACCTGCAAGTCCGGGCCATCGCCCGCCTTCAATGCTTTGACACCCGCCACGACATCGCCTTCGATCCGCTTGGTGTTGACCCAGTCGAATGTGTTCAACGTCGTGGTCGCGACATGCTTGGTTATCTTGTTGAACAGATTGGCAATGGGATTGTCGCCCGCGAACGGCCAGTGCGCGGCGAAGATCTCATAGGTCTTGCGGCCCAGCAGCAGATCGAAAGGTTGTGACATCAACTGGCCCATCGCGGCGTTCATGCCCTCATCCCAGTAATTGGCCGACCAGCCGCCCAGGGTGAAGCCCCTGGTGGGATCTTCTTCGGGCCCGCCCGGCGCCTGCATCACGCCGTCCAGACTCATGAATGTCGATACGATCACTTTGCGCATGGCGGTCTCTCCCCATCTTCATTGTGGCGGATCATGGTGCATAAACCGCCATCTGCCCAAGGACGAAAGACCGGCCTCGATTCCGACAGGCCTGCATAAAAATTCTCGACCGTCCGGGTTCCCCCGTTATGGTCGTTCCATGACACGGGGTCTGCGCCTTTTTCTGCCGCTGCTGCTGGGCCTAGCCGTGCTGTGGGCGGTCCTGTCGCAATTCGATCTTCCGGTGGTCATGGCCTCTTTCACGCGGGCGGGGATCGGCGGCTTTACCCTGATCGTGCTGGCGGGGCTTGCAGCGGAATTTGTCCTGGCGCTGGGGATATGGCCGCTGCTGCCCTCGCCCCTGCCGCTGTGGGTGATCGCGGCATCGCGGCAGTTGCGCGACTCCAGCGCCGACGTGCTGCCCATCACGCAATTGGGCGGCGTCGCCTTCGCAGCCCGCGCGCTGGTGCTGGCGGGGATGGGTGCATCACAAGCCGCCGCCGCCGTGATCGCCGATCTCACCGCAGAGACTTTCGCCCAAGGTCTTTATGTCTTGCTCGGCGTGGTCGCCAGCCTGTCCTTGCTGCAATCCAGCCAGATTCTGTCGCCTTATATCGGCGCGATGTTGGGCGGGGCGATCTTCCTGTCGCTGGGCGCGATCGGCTTCGCGCTGTTCCAGTTGGGTGGCAGCCATTTCGCCAATCGCATGAGCGAGCGCCTGTTTCCCACCCAGCGCGGCTCGATGCAGATTTTCCGCGACACCATTCACGCCATCTATCGCCGCCATGCGCGCATGGCCCTGTCGATCCTGCTGCAGCTAGCGGGCTGGGTGGCGAGCGGCCTGTGGCTTTGGGTGGTGCTGAAAGCGATGGGCCTTCAGACCGGATTATGGACCGCCATCGCAATCCAGGCACTGGTGGAAGGCTTGCGCAGCGCCACTGTCTTCATTCCCGCCTCGGTCGGCGTGCAGGAAGCCGGTTACGCCGTGCTGGCGCCTATATTCGGGTTGACCCCGGAAATCGGCATAGCAGTCTCATTGCTGCGGCGGGCCCGCGATCTGGTGGTGGCGATACCGGTGCTGCTATTGTGGCAATTGATCGAAACGCGCCGCGCTGCGCGGACGTAACAACTTCCGAACGGCAATAGCGATGAACCACGCACTCCAGCTTCTGACCATTGCAGGCGTGTTCTTCGTGTCCGTGGTGAGCCCCGGCCCGAACTTCGCCATGGTGACCTCAACGGCAATGACGGTGTCCCGCCGCGCTGGGGTTTTCGCGGGCCTCGGCCTGGCCGCCGCATCCTGCACCTGGACTCTGCTCGTGATTGCGGGCGTAGGTTTCGTTCTCACGCAAGCGCCCTGGATCTACACGGCCATCAGGATCGCCGGCGCGGTCTATCTGATCTGGATCGGTATCAAGATGCTGACCGGCGCCCGCCAACCGATGAGCGCGGCAAATCCCGCCAGCGCCAATGCCGGGGCCGCATTCCGCAAAGCCTATTTCGTCAGCATGACGAATCCAAAATCCATCGCTTTCTATGGCAGCATATTGACTGTGATGGTTCCAGCCTCCGCCCCCGCCTGGTTCTACGCCGCCATCATGGCGATCACGGCTTTTGTTTCGGGGACATGGTATTGCGGCATGGCGCTTGCCTTCTCGCATGGCGCCGCACGGCGAATTTTCGCCCGGGCGAAGACCGGCATCGAGGTCACGATGGGCGTGATCCTGATCGGGTTGGGCGGACGAATGCTCCTCGGCCGTTGAGGTCAGCCGAAGAGCATTCCCATATCTACTTCTTGACCGGACCGTTGATCGCCCACAGCACGCCGAACGGATCGCGCAATTGGCCATAACGGTCGCCCCAGAACATGTCCTGCGGCGGCATCACCGCGGTACAGCCCGCCGCGATGGCGCGGTCGAACCATTGATCGGTATCGCCCACCGTCAAAGTGAGCGTGAACCCGGCCGGCTGCTTCCACGGATGGCCCTGGTCGGGATAGGCATCGCTCAGCATCAGCGAGCTGCCGTTTATATATAAGTGGGCGTGAAGAGTGCGCCCCTTCTCGTCCGGCGGCTGCACCATCGCGATTTCGGCCGCGAAAGCCTTTTTGTAGAATTCCACCGCCTTGATCGCGCCGTCCATGGTCAAATAGGGGGTCAAGCCGCCCTTGACCGGGGGAAGCACCTGTTGTTCTGCCATCACCGTCTCCTGTTGGTTCGTATCACAAGGACGGCGCAACAGACCCCGATCCGACAGGCCCGGAAAGATTTTTCTGGGACCCAAACCCAGGGGATTTGCAGCCCTTGGCAAGGATGCCGCCCCGCCGTACCGTTCCGGCAACAGGGGGACTTCCGATGAAGACATTGTTCGCCGCCGCCGCGCTGCTTGTGATCGCGTCCGCCGCATCCGCCGCGCCGCTGGACAATTTCCACAAGACGTTCGACGCCACCATGACCCGGCACGGCATTGTCGGCGGGGCCTTCGGCTTTGAACACGTCGCCGACAAGCCCGCCGAATTCTTCTTCGGCGACGCGCGGGGCGAACTCCACCAAAAGACCGACGCGCAGACCGCCTATAACTGGGCCTCGATCACCAAGACCATGACCGCCATCGCCATCCTGCAATTGCGCGATCATGGGAAATTGTCGCTGGACGATCCGGCGGTGAAATATGTTCCCGAACTACGCCAGGCGCATGACGCCTTCGGCCCGATCGAGGCCATCACCATCCGCATGCTTTTGTCGCACAGCGCGGGCTTCCGCAATCCGACCTGGCCCTGGGATTGCGATAGTGCGCCGGATTGCAGCTGGGTGCCGTTCGAGCCGACCCATTGGGCCCAGGTCAACGCGATGCTGCCCTTCACCAACATCGCCTTCAAGCCCGGCTCGCGCTGGAGCTATTCCAATGTCGGTTATGTCTTTCTGGGCCAGATCATCGAACGGCTGACGGGCGATGATTACGAAGCCTATGTCACCAAGAACATCCTGATGCCGCTGGGCATGACGGCCAGCTATTTCGATGTCGCGCCCTATTATCTGGAATCCCATGTTGCGGATTCCTATCTGCGCGAAGGCGCCAAGCTCTCGAAGCAACCTTACAATTTCGACAGCGGCATCACCGTCTCCAACAGTGGCTTGAAAGCGCCCCTATCCGACATGCGCAAGTACCTGCGTTTCCTGATCGGCGACGCCAAGAACCCGATGTATGAGGTTGTGCTCAAGCGCAGCACCTTGAACGAAGCCTGGACCGGCGTGGTGCCGACCGGTGATGCCAGCCAGCCTGCCACGGCCTATACCGGCGGCCCGGGCGGCGCGGTGCCGATGATGGGTCTTGGCTTTTTCATTCTCGATGTCGGCGGACACAAATATGTCTTCCATGACGGCGACCAGGCCGGCTTCACCGCCGAATTGATGGTCGCGCCCGACAGCCATGCCGGCAGCATCGTGATGTCCAACACCACAGACACCGGCGCCCCGCCCGCCGACACCTCACACGCCACGTCCAACACCGAACCCGACCCCAAGACCGACCTGCGCATGCAGCTGCGCGAGGTGTTGATCAAGGATGTGTATTCGGGCGTTCGGTGAAACCAGATTTGAGTGATGCCATAGCGTCACGGCAACAGGAGATGGTCATGCAGGTTTCACGCGCCTTCCGTGCCGGCATGATAGCCGCCATGGCATTCGCTGCGCCCGCCACCGCCGCGCCACTGGATGATTTTCACAAAATCTTCGACCGGACCATGACCCGCCACGGCATCGTGGGCGGCGGCTTCGGTTTCGAGCATGGCCTGAACCAACCAGTTGAATTTTATTTCGGGGAAGCGCGGGCCGAGACGCATCAAAAAGCAGACGCCGAGACCGCCTATAGTTTTTCCTCGCTCACCAAGACAATGACCGCCATCGCCATCCTGCAATTGCGCGACCGGGGCAAGCTGTCGCTGGACGATCCGGCCGTGAAATACATTCCCGAACTGCGCCAGGTCCACGATGCCTTCGGCCCGATCGACGCCATCACCATCCGCCAGTTGCTGGCGCATAGCGCGGGCTTTCGCAATCCGTCCTGGCCATGGGGTTGCGACAGCGCACCCAATTGCGGATGGACGCCCTTCGAGCCCACCCACTGGTCGCAGATCGACGCCATGCTGCCCTTCACCAACATCAGCTTCCAGCCCGGTTCGCGCTGGAGCTATTCCAACCTCGGCTATATCTTTCTGGGTGAGATCGTCGCGCGGCTGAGCGGCGACGATTACGAAACTTATATAACAAAAAATATCCTCATGCCGCTGGGCATGACGCAAAGCTATTTCGATCGCGCGCCCTATTATCTGGAACCGTATCTGTCCACCAGTTACGTGCGCGCTGGTGCAACCCTGACGCCGCAGCCTTTCAATTTCGACAGCGGCATCACCGTGGCCAATAGCGGACTGAAAGCGCCGATCTCGGATCTGCGGAAATATCTGCGCTTCCTCATCGGCGACTCCAAAAACGCCGCATACGACATCGTGTTGAAACGCGGCTCGCTCCAGGAAGCCTGGACAGGGCTTATTCCCGCCACCACCGCCACCGTCGGGCCGGGCGGCGAAATTCCGGCAATGGGGCTCAGCTTCTTTCTGCTGAACGTCAACGGCCACAATTATGTTTATTACAATGGCGACGAAGGTGGATTTTCGACCACGATGATTATCGATCCCGACCGGCACGCCGCCAGTATTATGGTGGTCAACACCACGGACATCGGGCTGCCCGATGCCGACCCCAGCCGCCCCCAATCCAACACCGAACCGGATTCGAGAACCGACCTGCGTACGCAATTGCGCGACGCGCTGATAAAAAACGTGTATCCCGCGGCGAAGTAGAGTGCCGGGCGAACAACAAACAGGATTCCCGTGAAAGTCATTATTCTGGGCGGCGGCGTGATCGGGGTTTCGACCGCCTATTATCTGGCGGGCGCCGGTCATCAAGTGACGGTGATCGAGCGGCAACCGGGTGTCGCGCTGGAAACCAGCTTCGCCAATGCCGGGGAAATCTCGCCCGGCTATTCCGCGCCCTGGGCCGCGCCCGGCCTGCCCATCAAGGCGATCAAATGGCTGTTCATGCGCCATCGCCCGCTGGTGATCCGGCCCAAACCCGACATCGCCATGGCGCTGTGGGGCCTGGCTTTGCTGCGCAACTGCACCGCCGCGCGCTATGAAGCGAACAAGGCGCGCATGCTGACTTTGGCGCAATACAGCCGCATTTGCCTGGAGCAATTGCGCGCCGACACCAACATTCAATACGACCAGCGAATGAAAGGTACCTTGCAGCTCTTCCGCACCCAGAAGCAGCTCGACGGCACGGCCGCCGACATTGCAGTGCTGAAACGCTTCAACGTCGGCTACGAATTGCTGGACCGGGCCGGATGCATCGCCGCCGAACCGGCGCTGGCCCATGTGCCCGAAAAGATCATGGGCGGCTTGCGCTTGACGGGCGATGAGACTGGCGACTGCTTCATGTTCACCAAGGCGCTGGCGTCCCTGGCGCAGCAGCGCGGCGTGGAATTCCTGTTCGGTCACACCATTACGGCATTGGAACAAGGCGCGTCGGGCGTCACCTCGGTGCGGGTCAATGGTCCTTCGGGCCCTTCGCGGATCGGGGGCGATGCCTTCGTGATCGCGATGGGAAGCTATTCGCCACTGTTGGCGCGGCAACTGGGTCTTCGTCTGCCGGTCTATCCGGTCAAGGGTTATTCGCTCACCTTGCCGGTGACCGACGACAAAGGCGCGCCGCAATCCACTGTGATGGACGAGACGTTCAAGGTTGCAGTCACTCGCCTGGGCAATCGCGTGCGGGTGGGCGGCACCGCCGAATTGGCGGGCTATAATCTGAAACTGCGCGAGCCGCGCCGCCAGACCCTGAACCATGTCGTCACCGATCTGTTTCCCCATGCCGGTGATGTCAGCAAGGCCAGCTTCTGGACCGGTCTTCGCCCGATGACGCCCGACGGCCCGCCCATCATCGGCAAAAGCAAAATCGGCAATCTTTATTTCAACACCGGCCACGGCACCTTGGGCTGGACCATGGCGGCGGGATCGGGACGGCTGATGGCCGACCTGATCAGCGGCCGCGCGCCGGAAATCGCTTATTAGGCGCCATCCTTGAATGACCCCATGAGCCGCTATAGCCTCCACCGGTGTCTCTTGGCTTGAACGCGCTGCGGCGCAATTCACGGGGAAACTCTCAATGATCAATCGCGCATTCGAAGATGATTTGCTTTCCCGCGGCTATTCGCGCCGTCAGATGATGCGCGCGGCGGCCTTGTTCGGCGGCGCCACCGCGCTCGCCTTCAATCCGGAACGTGCGCTGGCGAAGGCCATGTCCACCGCCCCCAAAGTTCGCATCGGTCTCAACGAATGCTGGGCCGGCCCGATGGCGCCCGGCCTGGCTGCGACGACCGCAATTCTTTCGCAATGCAATCGCTATTCGCCCAACGATGAAGGCGGCCAGCTGATCAAGACCATCTCCCGGATCGAGAATATTCCCGAAGACCACATCATGGTGTTCCCGGGTTCGAACGAAGCCTTGGCCCGTTCGGTGCTGGCCTATTGCTCCCCCACCAAAAGCCTGGTGCAGGCCGATGTGACGTATGAAACCGCCGGCACTGCCGCCAAATGGCTGGGCGCGCCCATCAAGACCGTGCCCCTGAAAGCCGATTACAGCCACGATGTGAAAGCGATGCTAGCGGCCGATCCCAAGGCCGGCGTCTATTACGTCTGCTCGCCCAACAATCCCACCGGCACCGTCACACCGATGGCCGATATCGAATGGCTGGTCAACAATAAGCCTGCCGGCGCGATGGTGGTGATCGACGAAGCCTATATCCACTTCACCAGCGGTTATCCGGGCAACACCGCCACGCATCTGGCGCGCGCCAACAAAGACGTGCTGATCATGCGCACCTTCTCCAAGATTTTCGGCATGGCCGGAATGCGGGTGGGCTATTTCATGGCGCGTCCGGACATCGTCAAGAAAATGGGACTGTTTGACGAAGGTGCGCTGGCCACGGACCTGCCGATCCCCTCGATAGCCTGTGCCAACGCCAGCCTGACCGCGACCAGTCTGATTGCCGCGCGCCGCAAGGAGCTGGAAGAAACCCGCGCCATGACAGTGGATTTCCTCACCAAGCGCGGGCTGAGGCTGATCGGCCCCAGCCAGGCCAACATGCAGATGGTGGATTGGAAAACCAAGACCTCCAAGCAGATGAAGGTGGCGTTCGCGGCGCAGGGCGTGGAAATTGCCCGGGTCTTTCCGGCCTGGCCCACAGTCTCACGCATCACCATCGGCTCGAAAGCGGATATGGAAGGCTTCTTCAACGCCCTCAACAAGGTGATGTCAGCCTAGGCGTCCAATACCCGATCTGCCGCAGCAAAATGCGCCATCTGGCCCGCATAGGCTTTCGTGAAAGCGGGTCGGGACGGCTGGTGGTCGATTTGATCGGCAACCGCGCGCCGCAGATCGTCTACAAAGGATTTTCCGATGGTTGTGAAACGCATCGTCGCGAATATCGGAGCAGAAAGCCCCGAACAGGCCAAAGCCTTTTATGGCGACCTGTTGGGCATGGACGTCGCCATGGATTTCGGCTGGATCGTCACCTTCGCAACCGACGAAACCTGTAAGCCGCAAGTCAGCATTGCGCGCGAAGGCGGTTCGGGAACGCCGGTGCCCGACCTTTCCATTGAAGTCGACAATCTGGACGAAATTCACGCCAAGATGGTGCAAGCCGGAATCAAGATGGAATATGGCCCGGTGACGGAACCATGGGGTGTGCGTCGCTTCTATGTCCGCGATCCGTTCGGCCGGCTGGTGAATATTCTTTGCCATCAGCGGCCGGGCTGATCAGTCTGCCGCCGCAAAATGCGCCATCTGGTCCGCATAGGCTTTCGCGAAAGCCGGGCGGGACGTGGCGTGCCCGACATAGGCGCGGCAGGCGGGATAGTCCTTCAATCCATCAAAACGATCGATCAAGCGCAGCACATCCACCATCAAGATGTCAGCAACGGAAAATTCTCCAGCCAGCCATTCGCGCCTGGCCAGCACCGTCTCCAGATGCGCCAGCCTGCTCTTCTTGAGGAAGTCGTCGAACAGCTTCCAGGCGGGATTGTCGCCGGTCTGGCCGGTGAATTGGAGCAGCGACCAGGGCAGACTCGCCATCTCGACGGAATTGAGCGCTGCGAACAGCCATTCCACGGCCTCGCTGCGATGGCGCGGATCGGCAGGCAGCAGCGCGCCGCTGCGATTGCCCAGATGCAGCAGAATCGCGCCGCTCTCGAAGATCGAGATATCGCCATCGGCCAGCCACGGCACCTGGCCAAAGGGCTGGTGCGAGAAATGCGCGGGCTTGCGGTCGCGAAACGGCACGCTCTCAACGCGATACGGCAATCCGGCTTCTTCCAGCGCCCAGCGCACCCGCAAGTCACGCACATAGCCGCGCGGCGTCTCGGGAACCCAATCGAACGTGGTGAGGACCAGATCGCCCATGCGGCATCTCCTATGTGTTGATACCAACCTATAACCACTTTCGTGCGCTGTGGAAAGAGGGTTGAGATCGACACTGGGCACAGATCGCTGCGGACGCGGCGCCTCTTATTTGTTCTCTGGCGTGTTCTGGCGGATTTCGCGGATCTTGAAGCGCCAGCCCTGCGCCGTCTTCACGAAAGTGTCGTTATAGACATAGCCCTGGTCCGCCCCGGTGCCCGCCATCAGATAGGCCCAACCGGTCGCGCCGCCCGGCGCCGGATCGATCATCACCGTGGTGGTCGAATGTCCCGCCCGCACGATGGGCGGCGGCGCACCGGCCTTGGCGGCGAAATCGGCCAGCGCCTTGCGTCCCGTGATGTTGCCGAAGTCGGGCCTGTTGGTGATGAACACCCCGTCCGGCGTGAACAAGCCTGCGAACTTCGCGCCGTCCGCCGTGTCGAGATAATGGGCGTAATGCGAATAGAGCTGTTCGATCTGGACGTAATCCAGCGCCGTCAGCGGTTCGGCCTGCGCCGGTCCCGCCATCAGCACGCACAGAACAGCCGCACTATTCAATATCCGCATGACATTTCTCCTTTTACGATACCGCATACTCGTCATGACGCCGCCACCAGGGCGCGCCTTCATTGCGTCCCAGCGGCGCCCGGTCCAGCCAGGGATACATGCCCCACATCGCATCCAACCCACGCGCATAGGCCGAATAGGTGTGATAGACCGCGCCATCCTTGCGCACGAAGGCGCTCATGCCCGGCCGGTCGCGCACATAGGTGGGCGCATCGGTGCCGCAACTATTGGCGAATTCCACGACCGGCTGGGGAAACTGCGCCCCCTCCAGCACATGGCTGCCGCGCTGGTAATTATAGGCGCTGTTCCCGCTCTGCTGCTGCGCTTCGGTGATCGAAATATCGAAATCGAAATTGAAATCGCCGCCATGGGAAGACGCCCATGGAAAGGTCCACCCCATCCGCTTTTTATACGCATCCAACTTGGTGAAGGGTGCCCGCGACACCGCCGCAAAACCGACGTCATGGTTCTGCAGATGCACCGCGATCCCGTTGAAGCCATCGGCGATCGACGAACAGGATGGGCAGCCCGCCTTGTAATCCGGGCCAAACATAAAGTGATAGACCAGAAGCTGCGAGCGTCCGCCGAACAGATCGGCCAGCGACACATTTCCCGCCTCAGTCTCGAAGCGATAATCCTTGTCGAGCTTGACCCAGGGCAGTTCCCGGCGTTTGCGCGCCAACGCGTCGCCGCGCGCGGTCAGCGCCTTTTCTTCCTGCAGCAAGGCCACGCGAGCGGCCAGCCATTCTTGCCGTGTTCCGGTGGTGTGGTCCGTCATGCTTGGTCCTCCTGCTCAGTTCAATTCGGTGGCGATGGTGTCGATGGTCTTGACGATCCGCTTCCAGCCTTCGCCCATGTTGCGATAGGC
>JBEPVO010000033.1:0-22780 GCA_041690975.1 Alphaproteobacteria bacterium | reverse complement strand
CCCGAACATCGGCGAGCGGTGCATCATCCCGAACGGACGATGGCCGTAACGATTCCAGCCCCGGAAATCACCGCGCGAGCGGTCGCGGAAATCGCGCCGTTCGGTCTGGGCATCGGCTTGCGGTGCCGCGGTGCCGGGTTGCGGTGTCGTGGCAGTGTTGGATGGATTGGCGCCTGCGGTAATCGCCGGCCGCTGCATCGGCGTGTGGGTCATGATCATGACGCCACGGCCAATGCCCATCAGAGTTCCGATCGCGATCAGGATGAGCGCGATGGTATAAAGCCGGCGGATGATACGGTCCGCCATCGGCGTATTGAGTGTGAGTATGTCGCGAGCGGCCATTTGCTACTCCCATTGACGCGCATGGAATGCGCACTTTCGGAAGCACTTTACGCCTGATCCGGCCCCCAACCTTGTCAGGTCTATGTCAGTCCTTAACGCCGCCCATGGCGCAGACGATTTTCCATTCCTGGGGCGTAACCGGCTGAACCGACAGGCGAAAGCTTGTAACCAGGCTCATTTGCGCCAGCTTAGGATTGGCTTTGCAGTCCGCCAGGGACACTTTTTGGGGAAAATCTTTCACGGCCTTTACATCCACCAGGCCGAAAATGCCCTTCTCGTCGGTGGGATCGGGGCGGTATTCGCCGATCACTTCGACGATCCCCACCACGCCCTTCTCGTCGCCGGAGTGATAGAAGAAGCCCAGATCGCCCTTCTTCATCGCGGCCATGTTCAGCTTGGCAGTGTGGTTGCGCACGCCGCTCCAGGGTTCGCCCTTGGCGCCTTTTTTCTTCTGCATCTCCCAGGACCAGGTCTCGGGTTCGCTCTTGAACAGCCAGTATTTCATTCTGTCTTCAACCTTCTGCTCATCAGCCGCATCAACGCTTCGCCCAGCGGCAAGGCGCCGCTCAAAAGATCCGCCATCGCCTCAGCGATGGGAAGTTCGACCTGCTCGGCGCGCGCACGTTTCACCAATGCGGGCGCCGTCGCCACGCCTTCGGCCAGCGGATGGCCGGGCGCATCCAGCTCCGCCACAGTTTTGCCTTGGCCCAGTTCCACGCCAAACGAAAAATTCCGCGAGCTTTTGCTGGTGGCGGTGAGGACCAGATCGCCCAAGCCCGAAAGGCCCATCAGGGTTTCGCGTTTTGCGCCCAGCGCTTCGCCCAGTCGCGCCAGTTCGGCGAAGCTGCGCGCCAGCAGGGCGGCGCGGGCATTTTCACCCAGCCCCATGCCTTCGACCACGCCGCACGCAATCGCATAGACATTCTTGGCGGCGCCGGCCAAGGCCACGCCGGTGATGTCGTCGCTGGCATAAGGCCGGAAGGCCGGTGAATTCAGACTCGCCTGCAAACGCGCTGCCGTATCGCCGGCGGCCGCAATCGTCACCGCGGTGGGCAAACCCTTCGCCACATCCCGCGCGAAGGATGGGCCCGACAGAATCGCGGGCGTCGCGCCGGGCACGACCTGCATCAGCACTTCGTTCAGCAGCCGGCCAGTATCGCGTTCGATGCCCTTGGCGCAGATCACCAGCGGTGTGCCGGGCGCGATGAGCGGCGCCAAGGTGCGTGCGAAATCCGCCAGCACTTGCGCCGGTACTACCATAAGCAATGCGTCGGCCCGAGCGGCGTCTGCCAGCACGCCCGTCGCGCGCAATGTTTTCGGTAGCGCGACGCCAGGCAGGAAGCGTTTGTTCTCGCCGCTCTGGTTGATGTCGGCCACGACGTCGTCTTCGCGTGCCCATAATATGGTATCGCGCCCGGCAGTGATCGCGGCGATCGCCAGCGCCGTTCCCCAGGCGCCGCCGCCCAGAACAGCGATGCGGGAATATGGCGGAAGCATGGTCATGCGGTCATCTGGAGCGGTTGCGTGGGAGAAGATGAAATGGTTTGGTGGATCGGCAATGCCCGAGCTTAACCCGATCATGCGCCGTCTCGCCATCCTTGCCGCGTTTGCAGCGATCACGGTATTGGGCGGCGCCACGCGCTATCCGGGCACTTATAGCCCCGCCGAAGCGGCGAACCTCGACAAGCTCAGCGCCTATCTCAATTCGATCCACACGCTGAAAAGCAATTTCGTCCAGCTCAGTCCGGAAGGCGAGATGGCGCAGGGCGAATTCACGCTCTCCCGCCCCGGCAAGCTGCGCTTCGGATACAATCCGCCCAGCGCGGTCCTGATCGTGGCGACGGACGGCAGCATCTATGTGAAGAATTCCCGCCTCAACACGGTGGATCGCACATCGCTGTCGGACACGCCGCTCGATATCTTGCTGAACCGCGATGTCGATCTTCGGCACAACACCGCTGTCACGGGTATCGAGGAACAGCCCGGCGCGATGATTGTGCATGCCCGTGCCAACACCACCCGCAGCCAGAGCAATATCACCTTGGTCTTTACCTACCCCGCCATCGAACTGCGGCAATGGACGGTGAAGGACAATCAGGGCGGTGTGACCACCGTGGCGCTGAGCGGGGTGCAGACAGGCTTGGCCTTGCCTGAGGCACTTTTTGCGGTGCCGACAAAGGATACCGGCCAAAAAGCCAAATAACAGGGCAGACTGGGCGTCGGGCGCCATTTTCGGCTGCGCTGAGCGCCTAATGGCTATGACATATTCGCAACTGTCACGCTAAAAGATTTGTAAAACAAAAAAACTTGAAAAGTGTTGCTTCTGTGCATAGGTTGATCCCGGAAGACAGTGTGGTCCGGCAAGCTCTGCCCCCCCGCTCGCAAGCCAGACCCTGTTTTCCGCGGGTGCCGGTAATCCCCTCCGGGCATCCACGCGCGTAACGGCGCATTCAACGCCCGGTCGAAAGACCGGGCGTTTTTTTATGCTGGTCGCATCGCCAAGGCGATGCTCCGTGCCCGGCCGAAAGACCGGGCGTTTTTTTATGCTGGTCGCATCGCCAAGGCGATGCTCCGTGCCCGGCCGAAAGACCGGGCGTTTTTTTATTCAGTCACCCGCCTAAGCGTCAGATTGATGCGCCCCCCGCCCGGGACCAGGGACGAGCTGCCGGGCCGGATGCGGTCGATGCCGTGATAGGCCAGCCGCGCCGGGCCGCCGAACATCACCACATCGCCGGACGACAATGGCACGCTGAGAGTCGGTCCCCGCCGCGCCGTGCCGCCGATGCGAAACAGTGCTTCATCGCCCAGCGAGACCGACACCACCGGGGCGGACATCGCTTTCTCATCCTTGTCCTGGTGCAGGCTCATCCGGGCGCCGTCGCGGTACAGATTGACCAGACAGCATTGGGGATCCGGCACCGCCGCGATCTCGCGCCACAAGCCGATCAGCGCATCGGGAATGGCGGGCCAGGGATTTGTCGTGAGGGGATGGGTGGATTGATAGCGATAGCCGCTTTTGTCCGACACCCAGCCCAACGGTCCGAGATTGCTTTCCTCGACCGAGAAGGGATTGCCCGATCCCGGCATCACCGGACGATAGAAAGGCGCAGTTTCGATCCGCGCCAGCACGTCTTGCAGCAACGCCTGTTGTTCGTTCTTGGAGAATTTCTCACGCCACAACGTCACGCCGGGCGCGACCGTGATGCCGTTCATCATTGAGCCGACTTCACCATTGGACCGATTTCACCATTGAAAAGGACTGCGCGTCGGCATCTGGAAAATGCCGCCATGGGTGTCGGCCATGCCATGGGTTTCCAGCCAAGCCTTCAGGCGATCCGGCGAATAATGCTCGGCGATCCAGCTCGCCAGGGGCAGGCCCCTGGAATCCTCGTCGGCGTAATCCAGGAAGGGTTTCAGCCAGCGCTGATGTCTCTTGGGGAAATGCAAATAGGGAAAACGCGCATATTGCGCGCGGGCTTCGGCCATCGCTGCCCAACCGCCGCGATGGGTAAGATAAAGCGCGGAGGCGAAGCTGGTGCGGTCCTGGCCGCCCGAGCATTTGAGGACGAAAGGCCGGGGTGCGCTGTCGAAAGCTTCAATCAGGCGCATCAGCATGGCGCGGGTGGGCAGCTTGCGCGAATCCAGCATGGCGTCGAGATGGGCGATGCCGCGAGCCGAAGTGGCACCGGTCTCGTTCTTCCACCAGGACAGATCGTCGTTGCGGCCGCGCAGGTTGATCAGCGATTTGACCCCGCGTTTTTCAAGGAAGGGGCCTGTGCCGCCCGCCCAGGGCTGGGCCATGCGGCCGCATTCGCCTGGCACCACCCAGTGGAAATTGTAGAGAATATCGCCGAGGGGCCGCATAATGTGGCGCTTATAGCAGAGCGGAACGTCCAATGCGCATCTCCAAAACCATGCTGGATCGGGGCTGGCTGTGGTCCACCATTCTAGGCTTGATCGTCTTCACCGCCGTCGGAGGCATGGATCTGTGGCTAAAGTCGCTGACCGGTGTTTCGACCACCGACCTGCAAGGACTTTCCAGCGCCGCCCAGTTCCGCCTGGCGTTCCAGGCCTGGGCGCCCGAACCCTATGCGGTGCGCGCGGGATTCAATCTGGGTCTGGATTATCTGTTGATGCCGCTCTATGCGGCCAGCTTCTTTCTTTCCAGCGTGGTGGTGGCCGAAAGCTTCACCCCCGGCCGCAGCCCCTTTCGCCGCTATGTCCTGATGGCGGGCATGGTGGCGCCGGCGGGCGCGCTGTTGGACGCGGTCGAGAATGGCCTGCAGCTCAACATGATGCTGAACGGCGCGACCGACGATCTGGCGCGGCTGGCGTATAATGTCTCCAACGTCAAGACAGTGGCTGTGACGGTGGGAATTGCGCTGCTGATCGCCGCCATCGTGGCGAAAGTCGGCATGCGAAAGACCCGCGCGATGCCCGTCATCGAGCCCTGACTTTCGCACACAAAAGCCTTGTCGATCTGAGGCTTGACCGGCAAGCGCCTTTCCGTATAGTGCGCCGCTCTCTGGGAACCTGCCGTTTCTGGAAAACCGTTTCATTTCAAGGAATTAGACCATGTACGCGGTCGTCCGCACCGGCGGAAAACAGTATCGGGTTGTCAAGGATTCGATCCTCAAGGTGGAAACCCTTGTGGGCGATGTCGGCTCCAAGCTGACCTTGGGCGAAGTGCTGATGCTGGGTGGCGACACCCCCAAGCTGGGCGCGCCGCTGGTCAAAGGCGCTTCGGTCGAGTGCGAGATTCTCGAACACGGCCAGGGCGAAAAGGTCATCGCCTTCAAGAAAAAGCGCCGCAAGAACACCCATCGCAAGCGTGGCCATCGCCAGCACTTCACCGCCGTGAAGGTGCTCTCGATTTCGGCCGGCAAGGAATAAGTCATGGCGCACAAGAAAGCAGGCGGTTCCTCTCGCAACGGTCGTGACTCGGCCGGTCAGCGTCTGGGCGTGAAGCTGTTTGGCGGCGAAAAGATTTTTGGCGGCAATGTGATCGTGCGTCAGCGCGGCACCAAATTCTATCCGGGCGAAAATGTCGGCATGGGCAAGGATCATACGCTCTTTGCGCTTTGCGACGGCAACGTCACCTTCAAGTCAGGTTTCAAGCGTCGCACGTTCGTATCCGTGACGACCGCCCAAAACCCGGCGGCGAAGATCGCGGCAGAATAGGCGGCTGAAGACATAGGCCGCCAAGAAATTGGCGGCCCATTATGCGAGGGAGATGGTCCGCCATCTCCCTTTTTTGTTTCCCTCGCCAACAAACGCGGGGGAAACGTCATGTCATTTTTGGAGAGTGAAAGACTGATATTGCGGCCGCCCAGGCCCGCCGACATCCAGGCGATGACGGTTTGGCTGGGCGATTATTCGGTGTCGCGCAATCTGGCGAAGGTGCCGCATCCTTATACCGAGGATGATGCCGAGGATTTCGTGGCCCAGCGCGGGCGTCATGGCGATGGCCATACCTGCTTCACCATCCTGCGCAAGGAAGACGGAATGTTCCTGGGCGGGATTGGGCTTCACGAAGAAGAAGCCGGCCCTGAATTTGGCTATTGGCTGGGCAAGCCGTTCTGGGGCGTTGGGTATGCCAGCGAGGCGGCCCGTACGCTCACCCGGTTCGCCTTCGACAAACTGGAGGCGCCCCATGTCTGGGCGGGCTGGTTTCACGACAATCCGGCCTCCGGCCATGTGTTGGCCAAGCTGGGGGCACGCCATAGCGGCAGCAGAATGCGCGATTGTGCAGCCCGTGGCGTGAAAGTGCTGTGCCATGAGATGATGTTGACGCGGGAGGCGTTCCTCCTGAAAAAGGCGGCGTGACGGAGCATCGGCCCCGCGAAGTTGCAGACTTCGCGTCAGGCCGTGCGACCATCAGAAGGGAGCATCGGCCCCGCGAAGTTGCAGACTTCGCGTCAGGCCGTGCGACCATCAGAAAAGGCGTTTTGCATGAAGTTTCTGGATATCGCCAAGGTCTATGCCTCCAGCGGCGCTGGCGGCAATGGCTGCATTGCGTTCCGGCGCGAGAAATTCATGGAGTATGGCGGGCCGTATGGTGGCGACGGCGGCCGGGGCGGCGCGGTCTGGGTCGAGGCTGTCGATAACCTCAACACCTTGATCGACTATCGCTTCCAGCAACATGTGAAGGCTCAGAACGGCGAAGGCGGCATGGGCAAGGTAATGACCGGCGCCAATGGCGACGATGCCGTCATGAAGGTGCCGCCCGGAACGCAGATCTATGAAGAGGATGGCGAAACTTTGATCGCCGACCTGGCCGAGATCGGTCAGCGCGTGCGGCTGCTGCGCGGTGGCAATGGCGGTTTCGGCAACGCGCACTTCAAAAGCCCCACCAACCAGGCCCCCCGTCACGCCAATCCCGGACAACCTGGCGAAGAAAAAATTCTTATTCTCAAGCTGAAGCTGATCGCCGATGCCGGACTGATCGGCATGCCGAATGCCGGCAAGAGCACGTTCCTGTCCCGCGTCTCGGCGGCGCGGCCCAAGATCGCGGACTATCCGTTCACGACTCTGGAGCCGCAATTGGGCGTGGTGAAGATCGATGAAACGGATTTCGTTCTGGCCGATCTGCCGGGCCTGATCGAAGGCGCGCATGAAGGCGTTGGACTGGGTGATCGTTTCCTGGGTCATGCCGAGCGCTGCGGCGCAATCCTGCATCTTATCGACGGCACCGGCGATGCGGTGGCGAAAACCTACAAAGTCATTCGCGGTGAAGTGGAAGCCTATGGTCACGGGCTGAGCGAGAAGCACGAGATCGTGGCACTCAACAAGATTGATGCAATTCCCACGGCGGCGCTGGCGAAGAAAAAAACCGCGCTGGAAAAAGCCTGCGGCCAGGAAGTGCATCTGATCTCCGGCGTGTCTGGTGCCGGTATCGATACGGTCCTTCGGGCGATGGCGAAGGAAATCCGTGCGCGCCGTAAGCCCAAGACCGCCAAGGCGATCGAGGCGGCGAAGGAAAAATGGGTGCCATGAACGGGTTCTTCTCCAACACCAAACTGATTGTGGTGAAGGTGGGGTCCTCGCTTCTGGTCGATGGCGCCAGCGGCACGTTGCGGCGCGACTGGCTTGTTTCTTTGTGCGCCGATGTCGCGTCGTTGCGCCGCCAGGCTGCGAAAGTAATTCTGGTCTCGTCTGGCTCCATCGCGCTGGGGCGCAATCTTCTGAAACTGCCGTCTGGCGTGCTGCGACTGGAAGAAAGTCAGGCCGCTGCTGCGGCGGGGCAGGTGCGTTTGGCGCAAGCCTATTCCGATATCCTGGCGGGCGAGAATCTGGTGGCGGCGCAGATTCTTCTGACCCTGGGCGATACCGAAGAGCGCGACCGCTATCTCAATGCCCGCGCCACGCTCAACACCCTGCTCGATCTGGGTGCGGTGCCGGTGATCAATGAGAATGACACGGTAGCGACGGCGGAAATTCGCTTTGGCGACAATGACCGGCTGGGCGCGCGCGTTGCTTCGATGATGGGCGCCGACAAGCTGGTGCTGCTGTCCGATGTGGATGGGCTTTATACCGCCAACCCGTCACGCGACCCCTCCGCCACGCATATTCCCGAAGTGCCCGCCATCACCGCCGAGATCGAGGCGATGGGCGGCGAAAGCATTTCCGGCCTGGGCCGCGGCGGCATGACCTCCAAGCTGATCGCTGCCAAGATCGCCACCGGCGCGGGCTGCGACGTCATCATCGCCAAGGGCGAAAGCCTGCATCCGGTTTGCGCGATTGCCGATGGCGCGCGCCATACTGTCTTTCGCGCCAGCCTTTCGCCCACCTTGGCGCGCAAGCGCTGGATCGCGGGCGGGCTGAAGCCGGAAGGCGTGCTGATGATCGACGAAGGTGCGGTCAAGGCGCTGAGCGAAGGCAAAAGCCTGTTGCCGGCCGGCATCCGCCAGGTCGATGGCCGCTTTGAGCGCGGCGACACCGTGCTGGTGAAAGACCGCCAGGGCCGGGAGATCGCGCGCGGGCTTGTGGCTTACAATGCGTCGGACGCAGAGCGGATCGCGGGCAAACGCACGGTCGAAATCGAGGCCATTCTGGGCTATCGTGGCCGGGACGAGATGATCCATCGCGACGATCTGGCGCTCACGAGCCAGTAACGGAAAACGCAGCGGAAGACGCCATGACCTTGCACGACAAAGCCGATGCCCTGACATCTGAGATGATGGCGATCGGCGCCGCCGCGCGCGACGCGGCGCGGGCGATGCGCGAAGCCGACGACGCCACTAAGACCAAGGCGTTGCAGGAAGCGGCGCGGTCCATCCGGACCCGCAAGACCGAAATACTGGCCGCCAATGCACGCGATATGGAGTCCGCCAAGGCCAACAACATGCCGGTGGCGATGCAAGATCGCTTGGCGCTGAACGACGCCCGCATCGAAGCGATGGCGAAGGCCGTAGAAGAAGTCGCCGCTCTGCCCGATCCCAATGGCCGCGAGCTGGCGCGCTGGACCCGGCCCAATGGTCTTGATATCGCACGCGTCGCCACGCCCATCGGCGTGATCGGTATCATTTATGAATCGCGCCCCAATGTGACGGCGGATGCGGGCGCCATCGCGCTGAAGGCCGGCAATGTCGCCATCCTGCGCGGTGGCTCGGACTCGCTGCATTCCGCCAGCGCCATCCATGCCGCGATGATCGAAGGCTTGAAGGCCGCCGATCTTCCAGAGGCCGCGATTCAATATATCCGCAACACCGACCGCGCCGCGGTTGGCCTGATGCTGGAGGGATTGAACGGCACCGTCGATCTGATCATTCCGCGCGGCGGCAAAGGATTGACCGGCCGGGTGATGCGCGAAGCGCGGGTGCCGGTGTTGGCGCATCTGGAAGGGCTTTGCCATGTCTATGTCCATGCCGCCGCCGATCTTGAGATGGCACGCAAGGTCGTATTGAACGCCAAGATGCGCCGCACCTCCGTCTGCGGTTCGGCGGAAACCCTGCTGCTGGATCGTGCGGTCCTGAAAAGCCATGGGCTTCCCATCCTGGAGGACCTCGCCAAGGCCGGGTGCGAAATCCGTGGCGACGAGGCGGTGCGCGCGGTGTTCGCTGCGGCTAAACCCGCCACGGAAGAAGACTGGCATACCGAATATCTGGACGCGATCATTGCCGTGCGCGTGGTCGATGGCCTGGAAGCGGCGATCCAGCATATCGAGCATTACGGTTCGCATCACACCGACTCCATTCTCACCGATGATGAGAAAGCGGCGGAGATTTTCCTGAACGCCTTAGACAGCGCCATTGTGTTGTGGAACGCTTCCACCCAGTTCGCCGATGGCGGCGAATTCGGCATGGGCGCGGAAATCGGCATCGGCACCGGCAAGTTGCATGCGCGCGGCCCCGTCGGCGTGGAACAGCTCACCACGTTCAAATATGTGGTGCGCGGTGCCGGCCAAGTGCGCCCATGATGGCCCGCCCGTGATGGTGCGACGCTGATGGTTCTTCCTTGAACTGGATCGCGCCTCCCGGGCCGGTGGCGGACGGTCTTCGCATCGGCCTGTTGGGCGGCTCTTTCAATCCCGCGCATGACGGCCATCTGTATGTCAGCGAGACCGCACTCAAGCGTCTGAAACTCGACGCCGTCTGGTGGCTGGTAAGTCCGGGCAATCCGCTGAAGGACAAGTCTTCCATGGCGTCCCTGGCGGCGCGGCTGGACAGTGCGCGCGCGATGGCGATGCAACATCCCGCCATTCATGTCAGTGCGGTTGAGCAACAGCTCGGCACCATCTACACGATTGATACAGTGGAAGCCTTGCAGCGCCGCTTTCCGCAGATCCGGTTCGTCTGGCTGATGGGCAGCGACAATCTGGAGCAATTCAGCCGCTGGCAGCGATGGGAGGATCTGGCCCGTCGCATTCCCATCGCGGTGATTCAACGGCCCGGCAGCATTCTGGCGGCGCTTAACGCTCCCCTGGTGCGGCGCTTCGGCATGGTCCGCGATCCCCGCGAACCTATGCGTCCGCCCCTTGTCATGGTGCTGGATGGTGCGCGGAACAGCGAAAGCGCCACCCGGCTGCGCGCCCTGCGGCTATTGGGCCGGTGACGGGGCCATGCTAGATTTGACCCGATAGCTGGAGATAAGCCCCTGAAAGCCGCCAAAAAGCCCGTAAAAAAGCCCGTCAAGAAGTCAGTCAAAAAGGCCGCCAAGAAAGCGGTTTCCAAGCCGACCAAGGCCAAGGCTGCTCCCAGCAAAATCGCCAAGCCCAAGCCGAAAAAGGCTGCGAAGACTGTTGCTCCAAAAGTTGCAAAGCCCGCACCGCAAAGCGAGCTGTTGAAACGCATCGTCACCTCGCTGGAGGATGACAAGGCTGAAGCGATCGTCACCATCGACCTGGAAGGCCGCTCGTCGCTTTGCGATGCCGCGGTGATCGCCAGCGGCCGCTCGTCGCGCCATGTGATGTCCATCGCCGACCATCTGGCGCGCCGCCTGAAAGAGCAGGGCTATGGCACCCGTCCCGTCACTGGCGCCGCCCAGGGCGACTGGGTGCTGGTCGATGCGGGCGAGATCATCGTCCATGTCTTCCGCCCGGAAGTGCGCGACTATTACGATCTCGAAGGGATGTGGAACGTCCCATCGCCCAACCGGGCCTGAGCCGTGCGCCTGACAATCCTGGCCGTTGGCCATTCGCGTGGAACGTCCGAAGGGGCGTTGTGCGACGAGTTTCTTGATCGCGCCATCAAGATGGGCCGCAACATGGGATTCACATCCGTCGTTGTGGAAGAGCTGGCGGTGGGCAAGGCCCGCGATGTCGCGACCCGTATGACGGATGAAGCGTCGCGCCTGGCGGCAAAACTGCCGGACGGGGCGCACATCATGTTGCTGGATGCGCGGGGCAAAGGCATGACGTCAGAGGATTTCGCCGAGACCATGGGGAGTCTGCGCGATGTCGGCACCAAGGATCTCGCCTTCGTGATCGGCGGCCCCGACGGCCTGGCGCCGCTGCCGGGCAAGAAAGCCAGCCGCAGCTTGGCGTTCGGCCCCCAGACCTGGCCGCATCTTCTGGCCCGCGCCCTGCTGCTGGAACAGGTTTATCGCGCCATGACCATCCTGGCGGGCCATCCCTACCACCGGGCTTGAGTCGGTTCAGTCTTCCCCCGCGAGGCGAAGCCTCTGGCGGGGGGGAGATGTCTTCCGAAGGCTTGACCTGAGGAAGACAGTTGGGGGCGTAAAGTCTTCCTTAACCACGATTGGCGATGCTACCCCGTCGCAATGGGATGTCGTCACGCCCATGGAAATCAAAGGCCCCAGCCGCGTCGAAAGCGGCACCATCCGGCGCAAACCCGCAAGCGCGAGCACGGGCGGCACCTTCACGATCTCCGATACCGTCGAAAGCCATGCCCAGATCGTGTCCGGGCCCGGGCCGATCGCGGCCCTGGATTCCATTCTGGCCCTGCAGGACATGGGCGACGCCTCCGACGGACGTTCCAAAGGCCTCACCCATGGCGAGCAGCTGCTGGATATCCTGGATTCGGTGCGCGATGGATTGCTGGCGGGCGGCATTCCCCGCGCCACCTTGAATCGCCTGGCGGTGGCGGTGACGCGCCGACATGACGTCTTCGCCGATCCCAAATTGCAGGACGTGCTCGACCAGATCGAATTGCGCGCGCATGTCGAACTGGCCAAGCTGGAAGTTCTCGACAAGCGTATCGCGTAACTCTGCGGGCGCAGGCCAGTTCGACCAAAAATAGAATCCGAACTGGCCAAGCTGGAAGTGCTCGACAAGCGTATCGCCTAGCTCTCGAGACTCTGCCCTATAGACCCAGAAACGGTTTAAACCCGCCATAGATCATGCGCTTGCCGTCGAAGGGCACGTTGGTCATGTATTTCTTCAGGCGCTCGTCTTCCATGCAGGTCTTGTTGATGGTGTCGCGCGCTTCGCGGGATTCGTAGACGATCCAGGAAAAGATCACGATCTCGTCTTCCTTAGCCTGCACGGCGCGGGGAAACGATGTGACTTCGCCATAGGGCGTGTCGTCGCCAACGCATTCCACATAGTCCAGGGCGCCATGTTCCTTCCAGATCGGGGCGCATTCGCGCGCCATCGTCTTGTAGGCGTCCAGCTTGTCTTTCGGCACGGCAAGCACAAATCCGTCGACATAGGCCATGGCGTTCTCCCTTGGTGGCACCTCGGGACGATTGAACACGATCTGCGCAGACTTTTTTAGCGCCGGGACAATAAAAAAAGGCGACCGGCGCGCCAGCGTCGTGCGCCTTTATCGCCTTGGCTCAGCCCCGCCTCCCCTCGTGCGAAGCACTGGAGGGGAGGTGGCCGTAGCAACCTCTCGAGGTTGCGTAGGCCGGAGGGGTTAAACGTCTAAAAGCAGCCGTTCCGGGTCTTCCAGGTTTTCTTTTACCCGGACCAGGAAGGTGACGGCATCGCGGCCATCGACCAGGCGGTGATCATAGCTCAGTGCCAGATACATCATGGGGCGGATCTCGACCTTGCCGTCGATTGCCATCGGGCGCGGCTGGATCTTGTGCATGCCCAAAATGCCCGATTGGGGCGAATTGAGGATTGGGGTGGACATCAGCGAGCCGAACACGCCGCCATTTGTGATGGAGAAGGTGCCGCCCTGCAATTCCTCAAGCTTCAGCTTGTTGTCGCGGGCGCGCAGGCCGTAATCCATTACGGCCTTTTCGATGCCTGCCAGCGAAAGCTGGTCGGCATCGCGCACCACCGGCACCACAAGGCCGCGCTCGGTCGAGACCGCAACGCCGATGTCGTAATAATTCTTGTAGACGATGTTGTCGCCTTCGATCTCGGCATTCACGTTCGGTAGTTCTTTCAGGGCCGCGACGCAGGCCTTGGCGAAGAAGCCCATGAAGCCAAGGCGCACGCCGTGGCGCTTCTCGAAGCTGTCCTTGTATTCGCTGCGCAGTGCCATGACGCGGGTCATGTCCACTTCATTGAAGGTGGTGAGCTGGGCGGCGGTATTCTGCGATTCCTTTAGGCGCAGCGCGATGGTCTTGCGCAGGCGCGTCATCGCCACTTTCTCTTCGCGTTCGGCATGGCTGCGCGGACCGGCAGGGGCCGCAGCCGGGGCAGCGGGCTTGGAGGCGCGGGCTTCCAGCGCACCCAGCATGTCGCCCTTGGTGACGCGGCCATCGCGGCCGGTGCCGGCGACGGAGGCGGTGGAAACGCCGGATTCTTCGGCAATGCGGCGGGCAGCCGGCATCACCGGTGCATCGGTCTTCGGCGCGGCGGCAGGTGCGGCGACAGCAGGCGCCGGCTTGGGCGCTTCAGCTTTCGGCGCGGCGACCGGAGCGGCCGCTTTGGTACCGGCTTTGCCTTCGGCGATGGAGCCCAAGATCGCGCCTACCTGAACGGTGGCGCCGGCCTGGACCGAAATGGATTCGATGGAGCCGGCAGCCGGTGCGGGCACTTCCACTGTCACCTTGTCGGTTTCCAGTTCCAGCAGCGGTTCGTCGCGGGCGACGGTTTCACCCTCTTTCTTGAACCAGCGCGCGACAGTGGCTTCGGTCACGGATTCGCCCATCGCGGGCACTTTGATTTCGATGGTCATAACGTCCTCTCGGAAGGCGCAAATCCGCGCCGTTCAATCACAATGTCAAAGCGTCGTTCAGGAAGGCGGCCAGTTCGGCCAGATGCTGTTTCATCAGGCCGGCGGCGGTCGAAGCATATTCCGGCCGTCCGGTGTAACGCAGACGCATCTTGTTGCCCATCAGGGCTTCGATGCGCGGCGCCACGAAAGTCCAGGCGCCCTGGTTCTTGGGCTCTTCCTGACACCAGACGATTTCCGCCTTGGGGAAGCGATTCAATTCTTCCGCCAGGACATTGTCGGGGAACGGATAGAGCTGTTCCAGGCGCAGGAGCTGGATGCGGGTTTCGCCGCGCTTCTCGCGTTCTTCCATCAGGTCGAAATAGACCTTGCCGGAGCAGAGCACGACCCGCTTGATGTCGGCGTCCGCAACCAGCTTGACGGTGGTGGCGCCGGGCACGACTTCGGCCTGGTCGCGCAGCACGCGATGGAAGGAATTGCTCGACTGCATGTCGGCGAGGAACGAGACGCAACGCTTGTGGCGCAAAAGCGACTTGGGCGTCATCACGATCAAGGGTTTGCGGAACGGGCGATGCATCTGCCGCCGGATCATGTGGTAATAATTGGCCGGGGTGGTCGGCGCGCAGACCTGCATATTGTCCTGAGCGCAAAGTTGCAGATAGCGTTCCAAGCGGGCGGAGGAATGTTCCGGACCCTGGCCCTCATAACCGTGCGGCAGCAGCAGAACCAGGCCGGACATGCGCAGCCATTTCATCTCGCCGGATGAAATGAACTGGTCCATCACCACTTGAGCGCCGTTGGCGAAATCGCCGAACTGCGCTTCCCACAGCACCAGCGATTTGGGATCGGCCGTGGTGTAGCCATACTCAAATCCCAGCACCGCTTCTTCCGAAAGCAGCGTGTCGACGACTTCAAATTCGCCCTGGCCTTCGCGGATATGGTTGAGCGGCAGATAACGCTCTTCATTTTCCTGATCGATCAGCGCGGAGTGGCGCTGCGAGAAGGTGCCGCGTGACGCATCCTGGCCTGACAGGCGGATATCGATGCCTTCGTCTAGCAGGGTGCCGAACGCCAGCGCCTCGGCAGTGGACCAATCGAAGCCCTTGCCGGTTTCGAACATCTGCGCCTTGGCTTCCAACTGGCGGGCAATGGTCTTGTGCAGATGGAAGCCTTCGGGCGCGCTGCTCAGCGCCTTGCCGATCTTCTTCAGCACATCTTCCGGCACACCGGTTTCGCCCCGGCGGTCGCTGTTCTTCGGCGCGGCGGCGAAGCCGGCCCAACGGCCATCCAGCCAGTCGGCACGATTGGGCAGATGCGACTTGGAGGCATCGAATTCCACATCCAGCTTTTGGATGAAGGCTGCCTGCATGGCATCGATTTCGGCGTCGGTGACGGTGCCTTCAGCGACCAGCTTCTTGCTGTAGAGCTGCAAGGTGGTCGCATGGTCCTTGATCACCCGGTACATCTGGGGCTGCGTGAAGGCAGGCTCGTCCGATTCATTGTGACCAAATCTGCGGTAGCAGATCATGTCGAGCACCACGTCCTTGTGGAACAGCTGGCGGAACTCGATGGCGATGCGTGCGGCATGCACCACGGCTTCCGGATCGTCGCCATTCACATGGAAGATCGGCGCCTGCACCATCAGGGCTACGTCGGTGCAATAAGGTGAGGAGCGCGAATAGATCGGCGCGGTGGTGAAGCCGATCTGGTTGTTGATGACGAAATGGACGGTGCCGCCGGTGCGGAACCCCTTGGTGCCGGAAGCGGCGAAGCATTCCGCCACCACGCCTTGGCCCGAAAAGGCCGCGTCGCCATGGATCAGAAGCGGTAGGACCGAAGCGCGGCTTTGCGTGTCGCGCAGCTGATGCTGCTTGGCGCGCGCCTTGCCCAGGACCACGGGATTGACGATTTCCAGATGCGACGGGTTTGGCGTCAGCGACAAATGCACCTGATGGCCGTCGAACTCGCGGTCCGATGAAGCGCCCAGATGGTATTTCACATCGCCCGAGCCTTCGACTTCCGACGGATTGGCAGCACCGCCCTGGAATTCGTGGAAGAGCTGGCGATAGGGTTTGCCCATCACATTGACCAGGATGTTGAGGCGGCCGCGATGGGCCATGCCCAGCACGATTTCCTGCACGCCGAGCTGGCCGCCGCGCTTGATGATCTGTTCCAGCGCGGGAATGGTGGATTCGCCGCCATCCAGGCCGAAGCGCTTGGTGCCGACAAAACGATTGGCAGCGAATCTCTCGAAACCTTCGCCTTCGATCAGCTTGTTGAGGATGGCCTTCTTGCCTTCCGGCGTGAAGGTGATGTCCTTGTCCGGGCCTTCGATGCGGCGCTGCAGCCAGTCTTTCTGCTCGGCATCGGTGATGTGCATGAATTCATAGCCGATGCTGCCGCAATAGGTTTTCTGCAACAGCTCGGTGATCTGGCGCGGGGTGGCGCTTTCCACGCCCATCACGCCGTCGATGAAAATCGGCTTGTCCATGTCCGCGTCATGGAAGCCGTAGAACGCCGGATCGAGCTGCGGATGCGGCTGGCGCGGGGTGATCTTGAGGGGGTCCAGGTCGGCCTCGAGATGGCCGATGATACGATAGGCGCGCACCAGCTGGATGGCGCGGATAGAGTCTTGGGCGACAGCACGGGCATTCTGGCCGTCCGGGGCGGCGGCTTTGCCGGGCGCGCCCTTGGCCGGGGCGGGCTTGGGGGCAGTCTGGCCCGTCAATGCGCCGGTAATGTCGTCATTCAGGGTTTCGGGCTTCTTGTCCCGGCGCCAGGCAGGACCACGGCCCAGTTGGGTGGGGGACAGGCCTTGTTCGCCTAGGCCCGCGAAATAGGCTTGCCATTCGGGGTCGACCGAGGCGGGATTGGCCAGGTACTGGGCATACAGGCCTTCCAGAAAGGCGGCGTTGGTGCCTGACAGGAAGCTGGTGGCGTCGAAAATTTCGTTCGAGGCGCGATTGATACGATCTGCTGGGGATTGTTCAGTCATTTCAGATGCTTAAGGTCAGCTTGTTAGGCTGAATCCTGTCCTGGGCCGCTGGGGATTGCGGGCTTTCTGAGTGGGTGGGGTGGTACCGCCTTCTTAACGTCAATTCAACGCTGAATGCAGTTAATATGGCCCCAACACCCGCTTATTACGACATTGAATGGGGCGAAAATGAACCGGCTGCGCTCCTTGGACGGTCTGCGAGGGTTCGCGGCCCTCAGCATCGTCTTCTGGCACTGGCAACATTTCTTCTTCCTGGACGGGTTGCGGCAGCCAGGCTGGGAACCGGCCAAAGAACCCTTTTTTCAGCTGCTGTGGCCCTTCTATGTGCAGGGTTGGGCCGCGGTCGATATTTTCTTCGTGCTGTCCGGTTTCGTGTTCTTCTGGCTCTACGGCCCCGCCATTCGCGAGCGCGTGGTTGGCGGATGGGCGTTCGCGCGACTGCGATTCTCACGCCTCTATCCTTTGCATTTCCTGCTGCTGATCCTGGTCGCGCTGCTGCAGCTGCGCTTCTTTCAGATCAAGTCCCTGTTTTTCGTCTACCAGGCCAACGATTGGCCGCACTTTCTGGCACAGCTTTTCATGGTGCAGAATTGGTGGCCATTCGCCGACAAGAGCTTCGACGGCCCGGCCTGGTCCGTCTCCATCGAAGTCCTGCTCTATGTCATTTTCTTTTTTGCTTGCCGCGCCGGGCTCAGGCGGGGCTTGCATTGTCTCGCCATCGCACTGATCGGCGGTCTTCTATTGCCGGTGGAAGAGCATTTCGCGCGCGGCATTATCGGCTTCTTCATGGGCGGTTTCGTCTTCACGCTGTGGGACAAATGGAAAGATCACGGCAATGCCGCCGCCCTCGCGCGATATCTCTGTCTCGCGGCCGTGGCGGGTTGGGTGCTGTTATGCGCGTCGATTTATTATAAACCGGGCTGGATCGCGGGCGAGGAGAGCAACAATCTCTTTTTGGCGCCGTTCGATTTTGTGCTTTGCCCTCTGACGGTCCTGGCATTGGCATTGCGCGAGCAGGTGTATGGTGCCTCGCGCGCGATTTTCGCTTTTCTTGGCGATATCAGCTACGCGAGCTATTTGCTGCATTTTCCCATGCAGCTCGCCCTTGCATTGGCAGCCAGCCGTTTCGGCTGGGGCACGGAATTTTTCATGCAGGGCTGGGTGATGATCGCCTTTTTCGCGGCGCTGATCGGGCTGAGCGCCGTGGTGCATTACCGCTTCGAAAGGCCGCTGCAGCGGGCAATCCGTGGCAACATCGCGCGACGCGCCGCCGCCACGGCTTGATTATTTTCCGGCCAGCAGGTCCACCAGAGTAGTGCCCAGAGCAGCCGGATTGGGCGAAACGCGAATGCCCGCGGCCTTCATCGCCTCGATCTTGCTGTCGGCACCGCCCTTGCCGCCGGAGATGATGGCGCCGGCATGACCCATGCGGCGGCCCGGGGGCGCGGTGACGCCCGCGATGAAGCCGACGATCGGCTTCTTGACCTTGGAATGGCGGATGAAGTCGGCGGCGTCTTCTTCGGCAGTGCCGCCGATTTCGCCGATCATGATGATGCTTTGGGTTTCCGGATCCGCCAGCAGCATCTCCAGAACTTCGATGTGTTCGGTGCCCTTGACCGGGTCGCCGCCGATGCCGACGCAGGTGGTCTGGCCGAGGCCCACCGCCGTGGTCTGCCACACCGCTTCATAGGTCAGCGTGCCGGAGCGCGAGACGATGCCGACGGTACCGCGGCGATGGATGTGACCCGGCATGATGCCGATCTTGCATTCGCCCGGCGTGATCACGCCCGGGCAGTTGGGGCCGATCAATCGCGACTTGGAGCCGGACAGCGCGCGCTTCACCTTGACCATGTCCAGCACCGGAATGCCTTCGGTGATGCAGACGATGAGGGGAATTTCCGCATCGATCGCTTCCAGGATGGCGTCGGCGGCGAAAGGCGGCGGCACATAGATCGCCGACGCATCGGCGCCGACTTTCTCTTTGGCTTCGCGCACGGTGTCGAACACCGGCAGGCCCAAATGAATCTGGCCGCCTTTGCCCGGCGTGGTGCCGCCCACCATCTTGGTGCCATAAGCGATGGCCTGTTCGGAATGGAAGGTGCCCTGGCTGCCGGTGAAGCCCTGGCAGATGACCTTGGTGTTCTTGTCGATAAGAATGGACATTACTTGGAACCCTTTACGGCCTTGACGACCTTTTCGGCCGCGTCGGCAAGATCATTCGCGGACGTGATGGCGAGGCCGGATTTGGCAAGTATTTCCTTGCCCAATTCGACATTGGTGCCTTCCAGGCGCACCACCAGCGGAACCTTCAGCGAAATCTCCTTCGCAGCGGCAACGATGCCTTCGGCGATGATGTCGCATTTCATGATGCCGCCGAAGATGTTGACCAGGATGCCCTTCACATTGGGATCGCTGACGATGATCTTGAAGGCAGCCGTGACTTTCTCTTTGGTCGCGCCGCCGCCGACATCCAGGAAGTTGGCCGGTTCGCTGCCATAGAGCTTGATGATGTCCATCGTCGCCATGGCCAGGCCCGCGCCGTTGACCATGCAGCCGATTTCGCCGTCGAGCTTGATGTAGGACAGATCGTATTTGCCGGCTTCGACTTCGGCGGGATCTTCTTCATCCAGATCGCGCAGCGCCTGGATGTCCTTGTGGCGGTAGAGCGCGTTGTCGTCGAAATTGATCTTGGCGTCGAGGCAGACGATCTGGCCCGCCTTGGTGACGACCAGCGGATTGATTTCCAGCAGGCTCATGTCCTTGGCGACGAACGCCTCATAGAGGCTCTTGACCACTTGGCCGACCTGCTTGGCGGCATCGCCTTTCACTTTGAGCGCGCCGGCAATCTCGTTGCCGACATAGGCCGAATAGCCGGCAACCGGCTCGATCTGGAAGGTATGGATTTTTTCCGGTGTCTTATGCGCCACTTCCTCGATGTCCATGCCGCCTTCGGTCGAGACGATGAAGGCGATGCGGCTGGTGGCGCGGTCCACCAGGGCGGAGAGATAAAGCTCGCGCTCGATCGCCGAGCCGTCTTCGATATAGAGACGCTTGACCAGGCGGCCATGCGGGCCGGTCTGGTGGGTGACCAAGGTCATGCCCAGCATGCGCTCGGCTTCTTTCTTCACATCCTCGATGGATTTGACCACCTTGACGCCGCCGCCTTTGCCGCGGCCGCCGGCATGGATCTGCGCCTTCACCACCCAGACCGGACCGGGCAGGCTTTGCGCCGCCTGGACAGCTTCTTCCACCGTGAAAGCGGCCTTGCCGCTCGGCACGGGCGCGCCGAAGCCGCGCAGGACTTCTTTGGCCTGATATTCGTGAATGTTCATGAGGGCGGAACCTTGGAAAGGGCGGGGGCGAAAACGAGGCGGAGGAGGCCTTACGCGGCCCTCAATTGCAAGAGCCATATCGCCACCCCCGATAGTGCTTTTCGGCAGCAAAACCTAATCTTAATGCGATCCGGCGAAACTCGCGGCATGGGTGATGTTCTGCATTCGTCCCGGCATTTGTCCCGTCCGGTGGCGCCCGGTCATTTTCCGGTGCTGCTGATTCTTCTGGCGGTCGGGATCGGGTTGATCGACTGGTTCTGGGCGGTCACATCGCACTTCCTGGTTGCGGGTACCGCCTATGCAGGTATGGCAGCGATGAGCGGGCTGTGCTGGGCGGGCGGCTATATTTATGGAATCTGGCGTCCCGAACCGCGGATTTCGGCCATGTTGTTCGGCACAGGGTTCCTGGTCAGCTTCACCGCCGGGGCCAGCGTCCTCAATGCCATGTTGCTGACCGTGGCAGGACCGCGCATCGACACATTGCTGGCCCAGGCCGATATCGCGCTAGGGCTGGACTGGCCCGGCATGATGCGGGCAATGGCAGACCATCCGTGCCTGCTCAAGATCCTGCACCTGGCCTATGGCGTGCTCTTGCCCGAGATTTCGCTGGCGGTGGTTGTGCTGGCAACTTTGAACCGCATTCCTTCGCTTTATCGCTTTATCCTGGCGGTTGCGATCGGCGCGTTGATCTGCATTTTCGTTTGGACTCTTTTCCCCGCTTTCGGCGCCATGTCGGTCTATCATTTGGATCCCGCCCTGGCGGCGCGGCTCAATGTTCCTGTCGATGGCGCTTATGGCGAGGCGCTGATCCGGATGCTGCGTGATGGACCCGGCCATATCGCGTCGAGCAATGTCAAAGGCCTGATCGGATTTCCGTCATACCATGCGGTGCTTGCTCTTCTGCTGATCTGGTATCTGCGCGATGTGCAGTGGCTGCGCTGGCCGGTGCTGATACTGAACGGCATCGTGATTTTCGCTACCCCGATCGAGGGCGGCCATCACTGGGTGGATGTGTTTGCGGCGGTGCCGGTTACCGCGCTGTCGATCCTGCTCGCGCGCCGGGCTTTCGATCTGACGGCGCAGATGGATCGCGCCCAGGCCGTGGCGCAGCCGCAAGAAGAGATGGTCGCCCCCGCCGCCTGAATCCGTTTCACGGCATCAATCCGGGACAGGCCCTTTTGCCGCCGTCCGGGGGCGAGACCATCGCGCGCCGCGTACAGAGTAAAGCGAGCGCCGGTCGCCAATGGTTAAAAACCGTTATCCATAAAAGACCAGCTCCGATCTGAGATTTTCTCTCCAGTGCGACGCCCGCAAAATCGGGACCGTTTCTTGGCACGGCTCCTGCTCACGTTCCTTCCCAAGAGTGTGTCTGCGTTCCGTTTCGGGGCAGGACGTTGGGCGTCAAGGATATGTGGGGCCATGAAGCATAAGAATTCTCACCTGCTGGTGGGCTATTGGAGCCGCCTTCGGGCCGGACGCGATGTCCCGGATCAGATCGATATCGATCCGCGCGCGATCAAGCGGCTGCTCTCCTATACATTCATTCTGGATTGCGAGAATCCGGCGCGCCCGGCTTATCGCCTGGCCGGTACGGCGCTGTGCGAGCGCTTCGGCTTCGAACTCAAGGGCACGGGATTTCTCGGTCACTGGGAAGCGCAATCGAGCCTTTCCCTGGCGGCGCTGCTGCGCCAATCGCTCAAGCTGCGCCAGCCGATCTGCCTTTCCTCCATCGCCGCGACGGCGGAGAACGGCATGGTCGAGCTGGAGACGATCCTCACGCCCATGACCTTCAACGGCGGCGAGCCCACCCGCTTTTTCGGGATGGTACAGATGCTCTCGGATCCCACACCGCTTCTGGGACGCACCATCACATATGAAAGACTGATCGGCTCGCAGCTGATCAAGGAAGACGAACCGCTTCCCAATTACGACCAGACCAATCTGCCGCCGCCTCCGGGCCCGATCGTGCGGGCGCATTCCAAGGCGCCGTATCTGCGGCTGGTCGTCAACCAGGATCACCCCGGCCTTTCGGCCTTCGGCGCCGGCGATCTGTTGCAGAAGATGTTCGATTTCGTGGGCCGCGCGCGCGCCGCCAATACCGACGAGCTGCCGCGCGTCGGGTACTGAACCCGCCTGTGTGAAAGCCGCGCCCGATCAGGGTTGCGGCGATTGAGGCTGCCGGTTGGGATCCTGAGTCTGGGCCTGCGGATTCTGGTGCACCGGATTGTCTATGGGATCGTTGTGCAAAATGTCCCGGTTGATCGACAGATCTTTCTGCCGCTGCTGCAGATAGGGCACTTCGTAACGTTCGATCTGTGTGCGGTACGCCTCGAAGGTTTTTTCATCTTCCGGCGAACGCTTGTCGCAACGCGCGGCCGGCAGATGCGCCTGCTCCTGGCACCATAAATCGAAATTCATGGTCTTGACGTCGTAGTTCCGGCCACCTTGCGCCGAAGCGGGCGACACGAAAAAGGCCGCCATCAAGACGACCATGGAAAATACCTGCACTTTGTTCATCGCGATCATGATGCGCAGCTTAAGCGGTTTGTTGCTGCTTAAGTAGCCTTACTTGAGTAGCC
>JBEPVO010000032.1:0-22970 GCA_041690975.1 Alphaproteobacteria bacterium | reverse complement strand
TCCACACGCCTTCTTCGCTGCCGCTCAGAAGCTATGGACCCTGGAAAATAGAAGGGCGTTAGGAGCGCAGCCAGGAAAAGTGGTCACCGGTTTTCCGTCCGGCTGCGCGACCAATAAAAAACTAGCCAAGTGGTGCACTATCCGCGCAAACCGGTTCGTCGATGCGCGCGCGTCGAATAAGGCCAGACAGTTTTTCCAGCGCGCCATTTTCCAGCGCCAGTCCCAGCAACCGGCTTGCATCTACCGGTCCGGGAAATTGCAGTTGCCCGGACCGCAGCTTCGCAAATCCAACCCGCGAATAATAAGGCTCATCGCCCACCAGCAGGATCGCACGCCAGCCGCGTTCGCGTGCCGCAGCAATGCCCGCCTGCATCAAAGAGATGCCGATACCGCGTCCGCGTTGCGTGCTGTCGACCGCCAAAGGACCCAGGAGCAGAACATCATCATCGCCCACCTTGATCGGCCAGAAGCGCACCGAGCCCCGCAAGGTTCCGCTTTCCACCGCGACAAAACCCAATTCCGTCACTGCGTGCACACCTTCGCGCAGGCGATAAGCGGTCTTGGCATAACGCCCGGGACCGAAGCCCGCTTCGGTCAATGCGTCGATGCGCGGCGCGTCTTCGGCGCGTTCTTGCCGGATTTCCCAGTCGCGGATTTCTTCTTGTGGCGGCATGGCGTTCGACTACGCGCGCGGGTCTGCAAAGGCAAGACTTACCAATGCGGACTTGGGCCTGCTCCGGATGCAAGCTCCGTCAAGCGGCGCGCGGTACCGGGCGCTGTATCTAAAGGCGGCGCATCCGGCTTAGCCCAGGCGATGGCGCGCACTTCCATATTGGGACGGAAATCCACTGTGGCGCCTTCGACGATATAAAGAGCCGTGATGTGGGTGACCCACCAGACCTTGCGGCTGTAAATTCCGTACAAGCGTGCCGACCCGCCCGAGAGCCCCACTTCCTCGTGCAGCTCTCGCCGCATCGCGGCTTCCACCGGCTCGCCCCGGTCGATGCCCCCGCCCGGCAGCCGCCAACCTGTCATATAAGTCTGGCGCACCAGCAGGACCTGGCCCTGGGCGTCCAGGATGGCCCCGGCCACGCCAAAAGCCACCGGGTTCAGGACGGATTTTCCGGTCAAAAGCAGGCCGGTCAGGACGCGGGAGAGGTCCAAGATCATTTTTCCATCGTAAATTCGTAAACCGCCTGATAACCAGACTTACGTAACCTGCGGTAGCAATTTCGCCCCATTACGTCCATTTCGCTGGCTTAGCGGCCAGATGGGCGGCTTAGGGATGCAGTGCCGCAATTGGTGTAAAGCCGGGAATCATAACGCGTATGTCGGGGCCTATTTTCGAGGTGCTGCGAGTACTGGTTGTCGAGGACAACCAGCATATGCGATCGCTGCTGCGTTCGCTGCTGAATTCCATTGGCATCCGAGAAGTCTATGAAGCCGCAAACGGCTCATCCGCCCTGGATGTGCTGCGCGAAAAACCCTGCGACCTGGTTTTGTCCGATCTGGCGATGCAGCCGATGGACGGTATCGATTTCACCCGCGAGGTGCGGTTGTCCCCGCGCAGCACCAATCCTTTCCTGCCGATCATCATGGTCACTGGGCATACCGAGCGGCACAAGGTGGAAGCGGCCCGCGATGCCGGCGTCACCGAATTCATCGCCAAGCCGATCACGGCACAGAGCCTGTTCACGCGCATCGGCGAAATCGTGGAGCGCCCTCGCGCTTTCGTCCGCTGCGAAAGCTATTTCGGCCCCGACCGGCGGCGCAAGGCGCAGGAAGACTATGCCGGTCCGTGGCGCAGGCATGGCGACCTTCATGATTTGCAGGTCCAATAAATGAAGAAGAAGGCACAGGTCATTCCGCCCGATGCCTACCCTCAGATGGTGAGCAAAAGCGACGCCATAAAAATGGCGCGTGTCTTGCGCGCGCCTGAGACCGCCGCACGTGCCGCCCGCGTGATTCAGGACGCCGGGCAGAAGCTGCGCCAGGGCGTGCATGATTACGTCCGCGAACTGGAGGCAGCGACCGGCAATCGCCAAGTCATTTTCGAGAAAGCCCATGAAATACGGGGCTTTGCGGAAACCGCGGGTTTGCGCGCGACCGGACGCATCGCCGCCGGGCTGTGCCGGTATTTCGAGGAAATGGGAAAGCTCGGCGCGGTTCCCGACAACGCCGTCATTACCTTGCACGTCTCGGCCATCGTGCGGGCCGCCCATGCCAAGGATGAGGTCAATCGCGCCGGCGACGCTGTGGTCAAGGAGCTTGCAGCACTGGTCGCCCACAAGCTGGCCGAGGCCAGAGCTGTTATCGCGGGCTGATTGATTGGCGGTCTGACCGATTTCTGACTTGGCCAATTGAGGAAGCGTTAACAATTCCGGCCGCGGAAATGCGGTGCAATTCACCCCTCCTTAAGCCCTGGCGTTAATAATAAGTCCGCAGCGCATTTCATTGCGAAATGCCGTCTTGAATTCGTTCGCGGGCAGGTTTTCTTTTTATGCTTCAGCTAGGCGGCGTTGTCGTTCTTTTTGCCTGCGTGTTCGGCGGCTATCTGATGACCGGCGGCTCGCTGGAAGTCGTCATCGAAGCGGCGCCGCACGAGATGCTGACCATCTTCGGCGCCGCCATCGCCGCCATGCTGATCGCTGGCTCGATGTTCAATCTCAAGAAGATCGGCGGCAGCCTGGGCAAGATCGTCAAAGGCCCGCATTGGAAGCCGGGCGATTATCGCGATCTTCTCTGCCTGCTGTTCCTTTTGGCCAAGACCATGAAATCCAAAGGCCTGATCGCACTGGAAGCGCATATCGAAAGGCCCGAAGAGTCCTCAATCTTCAAGCGCTACCCCAAGGTCATGAAGGATCACTTCGCGCTCGATTTCATCTGCGACACCTTGCGGATGATGACCATGAGTCTGGAAGACCCGCATCAGGTCGAGACCGCGATGGAAAAGCAGCTGGAAAAGCACCATCACGAAGCTTTGATTGGCGCCAATGCGTTGCAATCAATGGCCGACGGTCTTCCCGCGCTGGGCATCGTCGCCGCCGTGCTCGGCGTCATCAAGACGATGGGCGCCATCACCGAGCCGCCTGCTGTCTTGGGCGGCATGATCGGCTCGGCCTTGGTCGGCACCTTCCTGGGCGTGTTCCTTGCCTATGGCATTGTGGGCCCGATGGGCCAGCGGCTGAAAGCGATCGCGGATGAGGACACGCTGTTCTATCACGTCATTCGCGACATCCTGGTCGCGCATCTGCATGGCAATGCGGCGCAAGTGTCGGTCGAAATCGGACGCGGCAGCGTGCCGGGCGAATATCAGCCCAGCTTCCAGGAGCTAGAAGCGGCGCTTAATTCCATTCCGCCGGAAGGCGCCTAGCTTCACCCGTTGCTGACCTTCGGAAAGCGCGACGAAGAACACCGCCAGAGCACCGGACATCATGCCCAGCGGTATCGCATAGGCGACGTCCAGATCGGTGCCGAAGACAACGATGCTGCAGACAATGACGCCTGTCAGTTGCGCGACACTTTTCGGCATTCCCACCACCCACCTGTTTTGTCCCAATTCAGGACACAGGTAAGGGAACTTGGAAAGCGTGCTTTGTTCCAATAGTTAACGGCGGCGAGGGGCTAAACAGGCTTGCGGGCGGTCAGGACCGGAAATCCGCCCTTTTCCAGCCCAGCGCGTATTTCAGCGGCGTGTTCGGCGTCACGCGCCTCGATCACCATGCCCAGGGTGGCCGACTTGGCGGATAGGCCGCTCATCATCCGGTTGTGCGACACTTCCAGGATATTGCCGCCCGCATCGCCCACCAGCGCCGCTACCCGCGACAGAGCGCCGGGCTGATCGGCGATCGCCACATCCAGGGTCAGGATGCGGCCCTCGCGCGACAGCTCGCGCAGGATCACATTCGACAGCATCCGCATGTCGATATTGCCGCCGGATATCACAATGCCGACCTTGTGGCCCTTGAACAATTCCGGGTTCTTGAGCACGGCAGCAAAGCCAGCCGCCGCCGCGCCTTCGATCACGGTCTTTTCGATTTCCAGGATCATGGCCAGCGCATGTTCCATCGCCGACTCACTGACCAGCAGAATGTCTTTCACCAGCGCCTTGACGATGACGGTGGTGAGCGCACCCGGATGCTTGACGGCGATACCTTCGGCAATGGTCTGGGCCGGCGCTTCCTCGGTCAGTGCCTCGCCCCGCATCGCCTGGCGCATCACCGGATAAAGCTCGGCCTGGGCGCCATAGATGACGATATCCGGCTTCAGCGCTTTGGCCGCCACTGCGATGCCTGCAATCAATCCGCCGCCGCCCACCGGCACAACCAAAGTGTCCAGCTCGGGCGCATCTTCCAGCATCTCCAGACCTACGGTGCCCTGGCCCGCAATCACTTTCGCATCGTCATAGGGATGAACGAAGGTGAGCCCGTCGCGATCGGCGATGATGCGCGCCGCGACATTGGCCTGTTTGAGATCGTTGCCTTCCAAGATCACCGTGGCGCCGAAATCGCGCGTGTGCTTGACCTTGGTGAAAGGCGCGGTCACCGGCATCACGATGGTGGCCGGAATGCCCAGACGTCCCGCATGATAGGCCACGCCCTGGGCATGATTGCCCGCGCTCATGGCGGCGACGCCGCGCTTGCGTTCGTCCGGTGTCAGCGCCATCAGGCGGTTGAACGCGCCGCGCTCCTTGAAAGACGCGGTGAATTGCCGGTTTTCGAATTTCAGATAAATGTCGCAGCCCGCGATCAAGGACAGGGTCTGCGAATGGCGCATCGGCGTGCGCACCACCTGACCTTCGATGGTCTGGGCCGCGGCACGGATATCGTCCAAACTCACGGGAAGTGAAGTCACACATGCCCCCTAAGGGAATATCCGGCAGGCTCAGACCGATCTGAGCCGCCGCCGCGATTATGGGTCGCAATCCCGCCCCGTCCAGTGCCTCGTATCAGATAGTTGCTATGCGACGAATTCGAACCCGCCTTCCGAACAAGGGGTTATCCGGCCTCGGAGGGAATTTATTTGAAAGCGACGGTAAGTCCGGAATTCCGGCCCTTTTGGCTTTTCTTTCGAAACCGCAAGATTGCGATAGTCGCCCAATTCGCGCGACAGAGCCGCCGAACAACTCCGCCTAGGGTCCATGTGTCGCCAATAAGGCGTCACAACCAAAACAAGAACCCAATCAGGAGAGAGAAAATGACCACAAATTCCACCCAGATGACTCGCCGCACCCTGCTCGCCACCTCGGCCGCCATTGGTGCGATCAGTATTTTACCAACGTCCCTGGCCGCAGCGGCTTCGGAGCCCGCCATTCGTCCCTTCCAGGTTCATTTCCCCGACACCGATCTGGCCGACCTGCGCCAACGCCTGCAAATGGCCCGTTGGCCCGGCAAGGAAACCGTCGCTGACAGCACGCAGGGTGTGAAGCTGGCGGATCTGCAGGCGTTGGTTCAGTACTGGGGCACTGGCTATGACTGGCGCAAGGCGGAAGCAAAGCTCAATGCCTTGCCGCAATTCGTAACCAACATTGACGGGGTGGAAATCCACTTTATCCATGTTCGCTCTCGCCACAGCCACGCGCTGCCCGTGATCATTTCGCACGGATGGCCGGGCTCGATCTTCGAGCAGATCAACCTTATTGGCCCGCTCACAGATCCGACGGCGTTTGGCGGCCGCGCGGAGGACGCGTTCGATGTCGTCATCCCTTCCTTGCCGGGCTTCGGTTTCTCGGCGCAGCCAATAGAGGCTGGCTGGGGTTCGGAGCGCATCGGACTCGCATGGGATGTTCTCATGAAGCGACTTGGGCACACGCGGTACTTCGCCCAGGGCGGCGATTGGGGCGCGGGTATTGTCCAGGCGATGGGACGGCAGGCGCCAGCCGGCTTGCTGGGAATCCACACCAACCTTCCCGCCACAATTCCAAACGAAGTCGCTCCAGCATTGGGCGGCGGCCCTCTGCCGGCGGGCCTTTCCGAAGAAGAACGGGCGACAATCGACGAACTCAAAACATTTGGGCAGGGCGGAAACCTGGCCTACGTAAAAATGATGAATGCGCGGCCGCAAGCCGTCGGTTATGGCCTGACGGATTCGCCGGTCGGCCTTGCCGGGTGGATGCTCATGCATCCGGGTTTCGCGAAATGGACGTTCGGCAAAGATGCCAAACAATCTCCGACAAGAGACGATGTGCTGGATAACTTCACGCTGTATTGGCTGACGAACAGCGCGACCTCTTCAGCCAGGATCTACTGGGAGAATCGCGGGCAAGAGTTGATCAGTGCGGGTTCGCAAAAGACGGACCAGATCTCCGTTCCCGTGGCGATCACCGTGTTTCCGGAGGAAGTCTACCGTCCGCCCCTGACATGGGCGAAAAAGGCCTTCGGGAACCTCGTCTATTTCCGCAAAGCAGACAGAGGTGGCCATTTCGCGGCGTGGGAACACCCGGAACTGTTCGCGACAGAGCTGCGGGCGGCGTTCGGTCCCCTGCGCGATGGCACGGCGCGCGCGGCAGATAACGCGTTCTAGCCTTGTGGGCATGCGGTGCGCACAATGCGCGCACCGTATCTCCCGCAATTTGGACAACAAAAAAGGAGACACAGTTGAAGGAAGGAACGGCCGGTTCAAGAACGACCATTTTAGCGTCAAGCCCGAGAAGACATTGAATTTGCGGCTTTTTCCAATTTACATTGGTTTCGTAATGACTCCGCTCCCCACCTCACCTATCACTAGGGCAAGTCTTCCAGGCTCCGGGGGAGCGGCGTTCAACACTAGGATAGCGTGATGTGCCCGCCTGATGATTACGAGCCGGTTGTTGAACTGCCCCCCGACGGGAGCCAATCCAACCTAACACTCCGCGCCTTGCGAGAAAGAATCCGTCAGCAGGAAATTTTGGCGGAGCTAGGCGTCTCTGCTTTGCAAGGCGCAAGCTTTGATACGCTGCTAGCTGATACCACTCGTCTCACGGCCGAGGGTTTGGGCGCCGAGTTCTGTAAAATTCTGGAATATCAGCCAACTCAAAACCGGTTCCTTGTTCGGGCTGGCATTGGCTGGAATGAAGGGGTGGTTGGCGTAGCAACCGTTGGCGCCGATATTGATTCACCGGCTGGGTTCGCTTTACAGACCGGAAAGCCTGTCATATCGAACCACCTTGAACTTGAAGAACGGTTTCGAACGCCAGATATCCTCCAAAAGCACAACATCCTTCGCGCCATGAATGTAATCCTGCAGGGCGATGGAAAACCTTACGGGGTGCTGGAAGTCGATAGCCGATCCGATCACGAATTCGAAGAGCGCGATCTGGCTTTCTTGCAGGGCGCTGCAAACATCCTTGGGATGGCTATTGAACGGGAACGGCATGAACGAAATTTAAACGCTGCTCTTGAGCGCCATCAATTTCTTCTCAAAGAGATGAACCATCGTGTAAAAAACAGTCTCACGATCGTGGGAAGTATGTTGAACCTGCAGGCTAGACAGGTGGGCGATGCCGGTCTGGCAATGCACCTCAAAGATGCTTCTCATCGCGTGACAGCTATCGCGCGATCCCATGACCTTCTGTACCAGGGCTCCAATATAGAATGGTTGGATCTCGGCAGGTATATCGAATCGGTATGTAAAGACTTGAACGCCAGCGTGCCGGGTTGGGAACTTCATACCAGTGTTGATTACGAAATCGAAATAGCCACTGATCGGGCGATTTCGTCCGCTCTAATTGTCAATGAACTGGTGGCGAATGCTTGCAAACACGCCTACGAAAAAAATACCGGCGAGGTATGGATTACCATTTCGCGGATTGGTGACGCGGGCTTTTCGATATCGGTGCGAGACAAGGGCCGTGGCGTGCCTTCCGGCTTCGACCCGCAAAAAGCAAACGGGCTAGGAATGAGGCTCGTCAATGCCTTTGCGCAACAGCTGAATGGAACGCTCGAAATCCGAAACGCCGATCCGGGGACTGAATTCTTGGTGATAGTGCCGAGCAGCCCACGCCCTGAACCGCTCGAAAATCCCGCAAGCAAAATATTCCTCGATTAGGATCACTTGGAGCCTGCTCTAACCAACGCCTTCAAAGGCTACTGGCCGTCTTACGGCCATTGGTTGTGTGCTTCGATCTCGCTTGTGGCGGCGACGGAAATTACCATCTTATTCTCAGAAGCTCGCGCCCACCTCCGGGCGCCGCGCGGACGACCGCTATGGCGCCACCTTTATAGTCAAACCCAGCGGCGGACTTTGTGCTTGTATTCAAGATATTGCCGGCCAAATTTTTGGGTAAGATAAGACTCCTCGCGCGCGATCACGCCGAATTCAAGCACGAAGAACATCACCACCATAGCTATTAGAAACCATAGGCTGTCCACCGCGAGCGCGAAGCCGATAAAGCTCACGATAATCGCCACATAGATGGGATTGCGGCTGTAGGCGAAAGGCCCAGTGCAAACGATGGCCAGCGTCGCACTGCTGGTGAGGACATTGGTATTGGCTTTTCGGAAGGTTCGTATCGCCCAGCCAATAAGCAATAGTGCGAGAAAGATCACGATCAATCCGGACGCCAGGTGCGGGATTTCCGGCGGGACGAAAGGAAGCGGCCAGGCCCAATCGGCGGCAAAGGCCATAATGATCGCGATGCCATGCGCGATGGGCGGATGAACAATTACCCCAGGGACATCGCTCGAATTTTCCAGGAAGCCCCCACTTCACAAAAGCAGACTAGATTATGATGGCGTCTCCCGAGGATTTGGGCAAGAGGTTGCTCTGAATTGCATCTTCTGAGACAGGAAAACCCTCGCCGGAATCGCCACGCAGTCGTTCTCTTTTTCTAGCTGTCCTTCCGCGCTCCGGTCGCCGTGATCTCTAGCGTCTCGTCCGGCGACGGCCTTGCAACGCCAGTGCTTCCTCTTCCGATCCGTTCAGCCAGGTCGCGCGCGCTTCGCGATCAAGCAGGCAAACAGGCATCGCCCTTTTCGTGCATGGGCGCGATTTCGGCGTTGGGTTCAGTCGTCAGAAACGCAAACGCTTGATGGTCTCCTTCGCGGGTTTTTTCCACGTTCGCCGGTCCGAGGTCGCCAGCTTCCCGCGAAAATTTTTCTTCTGTGCTTTTCGGACGCTGCTTCAATCGCTCATAAATCTACAATTAGTCTGAGATCTATGCGTCGCCCACTATTGGGAAAAAATCCATACGTGTTGGCATCCAGCACACGAAAGGCGCGGACATTGAACATGTTCATAATCGCGAACTTCAGTGAGGCGACCTGTCCGGCCATCTTGAACTCGTAGCGCGAATCCCAATCAATGGTTGTAAACCCAGGAATGATGGTGGCACCATTCAAGGTTGCCGGTACGCTTCCGTAATGATTGACGCCCAGGTCGAACGAAAGATCGGTCCATTCATGTGGGCTCCAATTGGCGTCGAAAATGAATTTCCGAGAGCGAATACCAACCGGCTTGTCGCCGGTAATGCCTAAGCGCACCGCTTCTCCGCCTACGGTAGGCTCCGAGAGCACCGCCCCGGCTACCAGATTAACCTGATCAGTCAATTTTCCTGAGAGCGACAATTCAAGGCCCTTGTTTTCCAGCTCTCCCAATTCACGAAAGACTTTTGAAGAATCCAGATTGAAGTAGAGCTTTTTGAGGTCGAAAATAGAGGCGACTAAGCTTACGTCAGGCAACAACTTCCAACGGATACCGCCTTCTTTTTGCCGCGTCGTTACGGCGGGAAGCGCTTGATTGCTGTTGACCGCATTGCTTGGGGCGATGCCGCTTTCCTCCAATCCCTGGGCAAAGCTGCCAAAGATCGCAACGTCGTCGGTCAGGTTGCCCGTGGCCGCGCCAGTCAGCAGCCACGGTGTCGCGTTCAAAGAAGTCGGCGCATTCCCCGGCACGATGGTGCGTTTGTGATAACGCACCCTCTGTGCGCCCACACTGATTTGCAATCGACTTTTCCACGCGGCCTGATAACCAAAACCAATAAAGCTCTCATCCACGTGATCATGAGTCAGCGAAGCAAATTGAATGCTGGGCTTGGGCGAATTGATTACTTGATTGATTGTCTGCGGACCTGCATCCACCGTGACGGAGTTGCCATAGAGCCCGTTCCAATTCCGCCCCCGGAGAGAAAAGATGAGCCGGTGAACCCAAGGCCCTTCGTCAAAGGTTTTCTCGAGCCGCATTTCCCCACTGGTCGAGCCAAGATGGGACGGCGGGCTCAAATCCACTTTAAGCTCGCCATGGCCGCTGGGAGTAAGGTCGGAAAGGTGAGGAAAGCTGCTCTTTGGATTGGTTAGCTCGGAACGAAAAATTCCTAGCCTCACGACCCAGGAAGAAAAAGAATAACCCAAGAGCCCGCCGTAGTTGATGCTGAAGTCCTGTCCGCGAGCCCATGGAGGTCCGAAGAAATGGTGTTGGGGCATTGGGCTCGGCAGGAAATCGCCCTCTGGCTCATAAGCTTCGCCGTCTTTCGCCGCATAAGTATCCTTGCGCGACCAAAACGGCAGGAATTCAAGGTTGGGATGGGGGCGCCATCTCAAAATAACTCCAATATTGCCTTCGTAATTGTCCCCGCCACTCGCAGACCTATTGCGATTGTAGCCGATGCCGCCGCCCATGCTCAGCGTTTTATCCAGAGGTAACACACCATCGAGCTGGAGCGTGGAGTACCCAAAACTGCTGCCCTCCGCGAGGACACTCAAGCCCGAAACGTCGCCCGGGATTCTCAGCGCGAAATCGACAATACCGGTAGGTGCCGGGAACGCATAACCCTGCGCGGCAATCCCCACCCGGATTCGCGATGATTCTTGAATTCGATCATTTTCATCACCTACCTTGTCGAAATAGAGCCCGTCAATTCGTGCATTTCCGGCTTGAAGCGGCGAAAATCCCCGTACGTCATCTTCGTCGTAGATGCCGATCTTCTCGTTGCCAATAGTTGTACCGAAAGCATCGTCAGCTTGCGTCACAGCGTTCTCTGACGCGCGCTGCGCTTGTGCGCTGCGGTCCGTAATGATCGATAATGTCGCGGCAAGCATCGCGCCGATCAGGAGCGCACGCCGCTGAGCCAGGGGCCGTGTGCTGGGCGCTAATTCTACACCTTCTCCAAGCCTCATGCTTTTCGCTCGCTACGCCTGAACTGCTCATATGCGTCGTCGAACAGCTCTTTGCCACGGGCGACGCGGGCTTCGTCTTCAGCATGTGTGCGGCAAATACCGGCGATCACATGCGCAATGCCCGCCGTTTCAAGGCGGCCAAATTTCCTATCCTTCAAATCGATGTCATGGATAATCTCGCCCATGGCGCGGAGCGCTGGGTTGGAAATACCCGCGCGTTTCAGAAGAGTTTCAAACGAACAATTATCGCCTTCATGTGTAAACTCCGCATCGCGCATGTCGTAGCGCAATTCGCCTTGCAGGGGCTGATAGTCATTGCCGGGCACAAATTTGAGCGTGCCGTGCGGATCAATAAAGCGCTTTATGAGCCATGCCGAGGCGATGCGGTCCACGTGAATGTCATGACGGGTCACCCATGTCTTGCCCGTCAATTCTTTGGGATCAATAGCACCAAGCTTCGCGGAACTGACAGCCTTGGCGATAGGACTGTGTTCTAAATCTGCCAATAATGCCTCGACGCGCATACGGCCAGGCGCACCGAAATAGTCGCGCCGGCCCATATCCGCGAAACGCTGGCGGAATTTAATTAGCGTAGGTTCGAGGCCAGATTTCGGTTTCTTCGCCTTTCGGAGCGATTGGGAAAGTTGCCGCAATTCCTTCGCGAGTGCATCATAATCGGTGTCGCGGGCGGCATTGAATAAGTCCCGCACCTGATCGTCACGCATCCCGGCAACGAGATTTGCCTCCCACACGACGCCATCGCCACCGCTTCGCTCAATCTCTCGCAGAAGTGCTTGAAACGCTTGGCGGGCCTGATCCGAAGCCGGAAGAACAAACACGGAGTTTTTGAGACTTACCACTCCAAGGCTTTGCAGCTGCCGCCATATTTTTACTCGGAAATAGGCATGTTTGGCAGGGAGTTGATGGACGAGCAGAAGCCAACCAGAGCTAGGCGCTGCAACAGTTGAACGCTTGCTTTTTGCCTTCATGATATACTCGTATCACAGTATTGACAGTAAGAAACTTCCATATCAAGAGTCGAACATGCCGGTTCTCTGAACTGGGTGCAAGTATTGGAGGTTGCTTGTCCGCCGCGAGCGAAATCCCAACGACGTCCCCATCACCTTTCGTGGAAACCCTGCCTTCTCTTGGCGAGGCCTTCTCCACCTGGATGCGCATCGCGCTGCTCAGCTTCGGCGGACCGGCCGGTCAGATTGCCGTCATGCATCGCATTTTGGTGGAGGAGAAGCGTTGGATCGGGGAAGCCCGGTTTCTGCACGCCTTGAATTATTGCATGCTGCTGCCCGGCCCCGAAGCGCACCAACTTGCAGTCTATATCGGGTGGCTGCTTCACAAGACGCGCGGGGGTGTTCTGGCGGGCACCTTATTTGTCCTGCCCGGCTTGCTTTCTCTGGGCTTGCTCAGTCTCGTCTACGCTGTGTTCGGTGAGATCGGCTTGGTACAGGGCCTCTTTTTCGGATTGAAGGCCGCCGTCCTGGCGCTGGTTCTGCAAGCTGTCATTCGCGTTGGCAGCAGGGCGCTTAAAACCCACGCGCAGGTGACAATAGCAGGAGCGGCATTCGTGGCTCTGGCAATCTTCGCGCTGCCATTTCCGCTAGTTATCATTGGCGCGGCAGCCATTGGTCTGCTCGGGCGAGCACTCCATCTGCCTTGGTTCGAGGGAAATGCCGGCCATGGCCCGGGATCGCCGATGGATGTCGCCCCCGCTCTGATCGATACTGCCTTTGCGAGAGAAATACCTGCGCATGTGAAACCATCGGCGATCCGGTTCGCAACGGTTCTTTTCGTTGGGCTTATTGTCTGGATGACCCCGCTGGGCATTCTTTTGGCGACGGTAGGCAGCCGCAATGCTTTCACGACGGTCTCGCTCTTCAACGCCAAAATGGCAGTGGTGACGTTCGGTGGCGCCTATGCCGTTCTGGCGTATATGGCGCAGCAGGCGGTGGAGTATTATCATTGGCTGAAACCCGGGGAGATGCTGGTCGGCCTTGGTTTTGCCGAGACGACCCCAGGGCCCCTTATCAGCGTTGTCCAGTTCGTGGGCTTCATGGCCACATTCCGGCAGCCAGGCCTGCTCAATCCTCTCGTGGCCGGAACGATTGGCGGATTGCTCGCCATGTGGATGACCTTTGTTCCGTCCTTCCTCTGGATTTTCTTGGGTGGCCCTTATGTGGAATCCCTGATCGCCAACAAATCTCTTAACGCCGCTTTGACCGCGATCACGGCGGCCGTAGTGGGCGTCATTCTCAATCTCGCCCTCTGGTTTGGATTGCACACCCTGTTTGCGCAAATGGAGATTTTCCGAATCGCCGGTCTGACACTGTCCGTTCCAACCCTCGCAAGCATCGACTGGGCCGCGCTCGCGATCTCGCTGACCGCCTTCGTCGCTATTTTTCGCTTCAAGATGGGAATGCTCGCGGTTCTGGTCGGCAGCACCGCACTTGGCGCTCTGTATTTCACGCTTATTCGTTAGCCAAACCGTCGCAATAGGAGAAACCGCATGACATCCACCCGTCGCCACTTCGTCAAAACCGCCAGCCTTGTTGCCGTCGCTGCATCCGCCGCTGTGTTGGCCCAATCCGCAAACGCACAACCGGCTGCGGCAGGGAAAGCCGCGACTTACGCTATCAAGCCTCTTCCCTTCGACCCCAAAAGTATCAAAGGCCTTTCGGAAAAAATCGTCGTCAGCCATCACGACAATAATTACGCTGGCGCGGTGAAGCGACTGAACGCCATCGCGGCGCAGCTTGCGGAAACGGATTTCGCCAAGGCGCCAGTCTTCACCGTCAATGGCCTCAAGCGCGAGGAATTAATCGCGATGAATTCCATGATCCTGCACGAACTGTATTTCGACAGCCTGGGCGGCAGCAGTGCTCCTGCGGGCAATCTGGCTGATGCCATCACTCGCGATTTCGGCAGCCTGGACCGCTGGCGGGCGGAGTTTTCGGGCCTCGGACGCGCCGAAGGCGGCGGGTCGGGCTGGGTGTTGCTCAGCTATTCTCCGCGCGACAAGCGGCTGGTCAATCAATGGTCAGCTGATCACACCACCAATATCGCGGGCGGGCGACCCATCTTGGCGCTGGACATGTACGAACATGCCTATCACATGGATTATGGCGCCAGCGCAGGCAGCTATGTTGACGCCTTCATGGCGGCAATCCGCTGGGAAAATGCTGCTGCGCTGTTCGACCGCTACAGCCGGGAAACGTAGTCATCCACGCCGGAAAGGATCGATATGGCATCCGAACAGAACCGCCGCGCCTTCCTTCAAGTCGCCGGGACTGCCACCGCCGCGTTTATTCTCGCGCCGGTGGCCGAAGTGGCCGCGAAGCCATGCGCCGCGACCCGCGTCTTATTCGTCTGCCCGCTGGGCGTGGTGAAAAGCGCCATCGCCCGCGAACAACTCCGGCGCATCGCCAAAGTACGAGGGTTTTCCGTTCAAGTTCAGTCCCGGGGTGTCGAGCCACCAAAAAATCCGGCGAAAGACATCTCCCCCGGCCTGGCAGCGCATCTTCGTGATGAAGGCATAGATCCCTTCGCCGATCCCTTGCGCCGTTTTTCCAAGGCGGACCCGGGGAAAGCGGACATCACAATTGCCTTCGATGAAGCCGCCAGCGCGCCCGGCCTGGAGCATGCGAGGGTCTGGAAGAGCCCGTCATGGAACAATCAATATCCCGAAGCGAAGGAGGCCTTGTCCAAAAACATCCAGGCGCTCGCAGATGAACTCGCGGCCCGGCCATGTTAGCGGCCAGGATTGTTTCGTCCGTCGCGATTCTCATTGCACTCAGTGCAGCTAGCTTCGGTGCGGCCCCGCAGAACACAGAACCGCAATCATTTGGCTCGATGTTCTCGCTGGTCGCGGATGTCCCGATAGGACCAGTGGCCAATCGCATCGATTATCAAAGCTTCGATCCCGGTGCGCACCGGCTCTATGTATCGTTGATGGGTGCGGGCAAGCTGCTGGTTTTCGACACGGCGCTGAATAAGCCTTTGCGGCAATTGGACGGCTTCCCCAAGACCACGGGCGTACTTGTCGTGCCACAACTACATCGGGTCTATGCCAGCGTTCCGGGGGCGGGCCTGGGGCCGTCGCTGTCGGTCGGTCTTGGCATGCTGGGCCTCTCTAAGGGTCACGGTGCGGTCGCGATTGTCGATACCGACACGCTCCGCGAGGTCGCCCGGCTTCCGGCTGGTGTTTTTCCCGATGGCATTGCCTATGACTCCAAGGACAACCGCATCTTCGTTTCTGACGAGATGGGATCGGCGGTCTCGGTCATCGACGCAGCGCAGAACAAATTGATCGCGCGCATCGCAGCAGGCGGCGAGGTCGGAAATGTCCAGTATGATCCGGTAACGGCCAAGCTTTATGCGCCCATCCAATCCAAGAATGCGTTGGCGATATTCGATCCGATCAATAACACGCACATAGGAAATCATCCCCTGACGGGCTGCGAGCATCCGCACGGTCTGGCAATCGTGCCGGGCGCGGCCATCGGCTATATCGCCTGCGATGAAAACGATGTTCTGGTGACGGTAGAGCTGAACAGTGGCAAAGAGCTAAGTCACCTGCCGTTGGGACACGATCCAGATGTTCTGGCCTTCGACCTCGGACTGAAGCGCCTCTATGTAGCGTCCGAAAGCGGTACGTTATCGGTGATTGGCATCGAAGATGCTGCAAAGCCGGTCAAGCTTGGAGACATTTTCGTGGGGGCCAGTGCCCACTCCGTCGCGGTGGATCCGGTCACTCATCGTGTTTTCCTGCCGCTTCGGGATGTCCAAGGAAAATCGGTGATGAGAATACTCGAGCCCAAATAAGTAGAAACTTGGTGGCCCTAATACAGATGGGCGTTTCTCTATTCCTAGTTCACTCCTGGTTGGCTGGTTTTCGCCGACCCACCATTTTCATTGAGACTTCGCCGACTGGACTAGGCCCGTCGGATCTATCGCGAGGGTCACTTCATATCGGGAAAATTATAATATCGATTTCAAGGAACATCGCGGATTCGTAGCAATTCAAACTAGGATTTCCGGTGACAGGGAATGGCCGATTGGTTGCCCCAGCGTTGCCCCGACCAAAAGCGCCGAATGCGAGCGAGCCGCTAAGTCCCTGATTGGATTGGTAGCACCGGACGGATTTGAACCGCCGACCAAGGGATTATGATTCCCCTGCTCTACCGCTGAGCTACGGTGCCAAGCCAAATGACGGTCCGAAGACCGTGGGGCGGGGATGTAGGGGTGGCTGCCCTTTCCTGTCAAGATTGGGCGGAAAATGAGGAAAAACCGCTATTCCGCGGCGGTCCTGACGGCCTCGGCGCGGCTGATCCAGCCGCCGCCCAACACCCGGCCCTCTTTATAGAAGACGCAAGCCTGGCCCGGCGCGACAGCATCTTCGGCCGATGCCAGTTCTACCCGCGCCGTATTTCCCGGCAGGGGCGTCACATGGGCCGCCACCGGCGGGCGCATGGAACGGACTTTCACGGCACAATCGAACGGCGCATTTGCTCCCGCCAGCCAGTTCACATTATGCAATTCGATGACGCGCGAGGCCAATGCAGAACGCGGCCCCACTACAACCCGCGCATGCACGGCATCCAGCTTCAGCACGAAGAGCGGCTCGTCATTGCCCGACAGTCCCAGGCCTTTGCGCTGGCCGACGGTGAAATTGAAAATGCCGTCATGGCGGCCCAGCACCGCACCCGCCTGATCCACGATCTCGCCCGGCCGCGCCGCATCGGGCCGCAACTTCTCGACGATGCTGGTGTAGCGGCCTTCCGGCACAAAACAGATATCCTGGCTGTCCGGCTTGGCGGCGGTGACCAGATCCAGTTCGGCGGCCAGCGCCCGCACCGCGCTCTTTTCCATGTCGCCCAGCGGAAAGCGTAGATAATCCAACTGCACCTGGGTGGTGGCGAACAGGAAATAGCTCTGGTCGCGGGTCACATCCTGGGCGGCATGCAGCTCTGCGCCCTGCAGACCATCGACGCGGCGAACATAATGGCCGGTCGCCAGGGCTTCGGCGCCCAACTCGCGCGCCGTATCCATCAGATCGGCGAATTTCACTTTTTCGTTGCAACGGACGCAGGGGATCGGCGTTTCGCCCCGCGCATAGGCATCCGCGAAATCCTCGATCACGGCCTTACGGAAGCGGCTTTCGTAATCCAGCACATAGTGCGGAATACCGATGGCTTCGGCCACGCGCTTGGCGTCATAGATATCCTGTCCCGCGCAGCAGGCGCCTTTCTTCTTCTGCAGCGTGTCGGGATAAAGCTGCAGCGTGATGCCCACCACATCGTAACCCTGGCGCTTGAGCAGCGCCGCGGTGACGGAGGAATCCACGCCGCCCGACATGGCGGCGACAATTCTGCCTTTGGTGGGAGCGGCGCTGAAAGACATGCGCGGCATATAGTAGAGCGCGGCCGAAACCGCAACAAAAAGCCACTTAGCCGCCGGTGGAGGTCGGCAGATAATTCAACAAACTCAACTTGTTGAGGCCGGATGTGACCTGGATCACCGCCTGTAGTGCGGTCTGGTTCAACGAAAGTTGGGTCGCTGCTGCAGCTATGTCGGTATTCTGGATATTGCCGATGAAGCCCGTATACAGCGTCGCCATCGAATCCTGCTGCGTGCTGGCATTCTGCAGCTGGTTAAATGCATAGCCGTTCTGCGCCGTGGCGGTGTTCAGATTGACCGCGACCGTGCCGACCGAGGTGACCTGGCTGGTGAGAAAATCATTCTGCGCCTGGCTGAGGCTGGTGCTGGCATCCAGATTGCCACTGGCACCGGCATCGAAGCCGGCAATGTCTTTCAGGGCCTGCATCAGGCCGGTACCGACATCCGATGCCGTTATCCCGAACGTAACGGTCTGGCCGTCCGCCACCTGCACCGATTTCTTGTCCGTGCCATTGTTGAAGGCGCCAGAAATTGCCGGCAGCGCCACAAGCGACGACAGGGACGACACCGTCACAGGCGCCACATCCGTCTTGCCGCCGCTGTAGATATAATTGCCATTGGCGTCCTTGGAATTGAGGATCGCGGTCGCCTGGTCGAAAATGTTCGACACTTGCCCCATCAGAGTGGTGGGGTCGTTGTTTGCCACCGCATCGGACACGGCCTTTTTCAGCTGAGTCACCAGCGAACTCAGGCTGGTGAGCTGTGTGTCCTGCATATCGGCCTGGGTAGTGGCCAGATCGGTGGCTGCCTTGTAGGCGTCGTTGCGCGCATTGGCGGAAATCGACGCGGTCAACACCTGCGTCTGATTGCCGAAGCCGGCATAGGTGGTGGAGACCACCTTTGAAGCGATCTGTTCGTTGGTCTTGTTCAGCGCAGCGCTGGTCTTGTTGATCTGGCTGAGGAAATACGCGCTCTGCTGGGCGGTGGGAATCCGGTCAACGCTCATGAGTCATGTCCTACTGGATCTGCATCAAGGTCTGGTAAAGCTGGTCCACCACGGTGAGCATGCGCGCACCCGCGGCATAGGCCTGCTGATAGGTGGTGAGATGGGTCAATTCCTCGTCCAGGCTGACGCCCGAGTTGGACGCCATGCGCGACTGGGCTTCCTGCAGGCGATCGTCCTGGGTGGTCTGGTTCTGGGTCACCGCGTTCGAGAGCGTGGAAACCTGCTGATAGAAAGACGCCGCATAGTCGGACAAAGATTCGCGCTGGGCCGAGATGCCACCCGCACCGGGGAAATTGCGGTTGGCATTCATGACGTTCTGAAACGCAATGGCGCCGGAATTGTCACCGCCCGTGATGATGGAATCGCCGGCCACGCTGGCGGCGGTGATCTTAGGCGTACCGAGGCCGATACGCTGCGGCGCCTTGGCGACCTGCGTGGTCACCGAGAAATTGACCGCCTGGTTGGCGAGATTGTTGCTGCCGACGCCGAACAGCTGGGTGAAGCTGACGCCGGTGGCCCCCCGCTGGGTGCTGTCGCCGGTGACATTGAGATCATAGTCGGAATAGAGCGCCGACTTGGCGGTCGAGATTGAGCCGTCGCTGTTCAACGTGAAAGTCGCCGCACCGCCCATCGCGCTGTTCAGAGCGGTCAGCACATTGCCAATGGTCTGGCCGGCCGTGGTGGTGACGCTGACTTGCTTGACGATGTCGCCGCCCGGACCTTTCAGCGACAGCGCAATGACGCCGCCCGCCGCAAGACCGCTGGCATCCGAAGCCGACAACCCCGTAGCGAGAACCGAAGGGCCCTGGGCGGTGAAGACATCGTTGAGGCCGAAGAATTGCGAGAAAGCCGTGCCGCCCCGCGCGCTGGGCGTGGTGGTGTCGTCCTGCACCACGACGCCGTTGCTGCCATTGGCGGCTACCGAAAGCTGGCCGTTCACGAAACTCGCACTGCCATTGCTGCCCAGCGCGGTGTTGAGCGCGGTCGCAAAGCTGCCAACGGTCGAGCCAATCGAGACCGCGCCGCCGCCATTGACCGACAGGGTGCCGGCGCCGAAATTCACATCGACGCGCGACACCAGCTTGCCGGTGGAATCGGTCACCGCGATGGTGGTCTTGCCAGTGAAATTGAGCGCGTCGCCTGCCAGCAATCCGGTATCGCGGCCGGTTAAAGTGGTGGGTGGCGGGTAAGCGGCATTGGCATTGGCCTGGGCGTTGAAAGCCTGGGACACATTCTGCGCGAAATTGCCCAGACCTTCGGCAAGGCCGCCTAGGGTCTGATCGCGCATGTCGATCATGCCTTTGAGCGAGCCGCCCGACAGGTGCGGATCCAGCGGAATGGACTGGCCGATGATCTGGCCGCTTTGCGGATTGGTATCCTGGATCTGAATATTGCTGTAGGTGCCGTTCTGCACGCCGCCGGCATAGCTCAGCACGGCATAGGTGTTGCTGACCAGGTTGATGCCGTCAGTGGTGGTGACATTGAAGCCGCCATCGCCCTGCTGAGAAACGCGGATGCCCATGGTCTGGCTCAGCGAATTGAGCGCGTTGTCGCGCTGATCCAGAAGGGCCGTAGACGTGTTGCCGGTGGCGACCTGGGTCTTGATCTGCTGGTTAAGGGTATAGATCTGCTTAATCAGATCATTGGTGGAGGAGATCGAATTCACCACCTGACTGTCGACCTGGCTCTGCAGCGAGGAAATGGTGCCCGACACATTGTTGATGTCGGTCGCAAGGCCTTGCAAGGAATTGAGCACGGCCGAGGAACTGGAAGACGAGGACGGCGCCTGCGACGCCACGCCGAAAGCGGCGGCGAGATTGGTCAGACCGGTCGCCATGGACTGATTGTCGCCCGGTCCGCCCAGAAGCCCATTGAGCTGGGTGAAGAAACTGGCGGCGGTATCGAATTGCGAGGCCGAGCCGCTGGCCGAAAGATTTTCCTGCTGCAGGAAGGAATCGACCACGCGCTGGACGCTGCCGATATCGACGCCCATCAGTTGGCCGCCGGCCGCCAATGTCTGCTGGTTGACGACCCGGCGGGCATAGCCCGGCGTGTTGAGATTGGCGATGTTGTTTGAGACCACGCTCAACGCAGAGCTGCTGGTCTTAAGCGCACTCAAGGCGGTTGCTGCAATTCCGTTCAGGCTCACGCGCCAAATTCCAAATGCTTTGTTGCCGAAGAACGATGTCGCAAGCCTTGTGCCATCTTGGCGCGTGGATTTCGCCCGGGAAATCAAGGGTTTTCACGCATGCCGCAATACCATGCAGGGCGGCAGAGTTTGCCGGTCTGGGCATGAACTGCCTTGCCCTTTGTGTTGCGAAGGTCAGGTCGCCTACCGGAAAAAGCCGGAGAATCGGCGGCAAAAACTCTGGTCCGACCCTTGCTTTGTCTTCGGCGGGGGCCGTCGCATGTGCGCGGCCGATGTAACATTCGGGTTTGAATTTTGCCGGCGCTTTCCAACAATTTGATCGCAGCTTCCGACAGCGCCAGCAAGGCGTCTGTCAAAAGTTTCGCACATGCGTCGAACAAATCCTCCGACAGTTCGCCCTTCGCGACGCTGCTGGCGGCGACCACGCAACAGTCTTCACAGAAGCAGCAGGTTTCTGCGCCAGATAAGAGTGACGCGGCATCCCCCAAGCCGCCCGCCCAGGTCGACGAGGCACAGGCCGGCGCTGCTCAGACAAATACCACGCAAGCCACGCCGTCCCCGACGCGCAGCGATGACAGGCGCGACAAGAAGAGCGACAAAGACCATAGCGATCAGAACGACGATGCCGATACGGATGCGCCGGCACAGGCGCTCGTCCCCGCAGCATCCACCCCGGTGGCCGCTCCCGTTGCTGTGCCGCCGACTATGCAAGTCAATCCGCAGACTTTCGACATCACCTTGGCCGCCGCAAAACCGAACAGCGATCCCAGCCAGGCCGTGCCGACCGGCAGCGATGCTTCCAAAGTCGATCCCAAGGGCCCGCAAGCCCAGCCGGTGAATGACAATGTGCCGGCCGTTCAAGCGCCCGCGCCCCCGCAGATTCAAACGGCCGACGATGACATCAATACACCGATCGGGACGCCGCCGCCGGTAACCGTTGCCGTCACCATTCAAAACCGTGCGGACGACAGCAAGCCTGCGCCCGGCAAAGCTGCCGCCGCCAAACCCGTTGCTGCCGACCAGCCGGAGATGGCCCAGAATCCCGCTCCTGCGACCGATGCAAATACTGTCGCACAGATGATCATGACGGCGGCGCCAGCCGCATCCGGCTCCGTCGCCGTCAACACAACCAGCGACACCGCAGCCGCGACACAGATCGCAGGCATCGCAGCAACCGCGACAAACAAACCCAGCAGCAGCGATGCAGCCCCAGCCGCCAAATCGCCGCAGCCCGCCAGCGATACGGCGGACACATCCGCTGCTGTCCCAGTGCCGGGATCACCTGCCGCCACAACCATACCCGTGGCCAGCAGCGGCAAGGACGCCGCGAAAGACAGCGGCAAATCGAACGCTGACGCCAAGCCGGTACATGTCGCGGACGCCCAACCGCCATCGGATATGCCTGCACCGGCTCCCCAGGCCATACCGGCACCGGCAATGCCCCCGCATATCGCCGTGAACGCTTTCGGGATTGCCGCGCCCGTAACCGCTGCCGCAGGTAACGGCATGGTGACGTCGTCGGTGCAGGTCACCCTGGCTGATTCCGATCCCACGCCCGATATGGACGCGCTGGCGGTCAGTGTCGCCGCGCGCGCGATGAGCGGCGCCAAGCAATTCGAAATCCGCCTCGATCCGCCTGAACTGGGACGCGTCGATGTCCGGTTGTCGATTGACGCCAGCGGCAAGACCCAGGCGCACATGACCGCCGACCAGCCCCAGACGCTGGATCTTTTGCAGAAAGACGCGACCACGCTGACCCAGGCATTGCGCGATGCGGGCCTCGATGTTTCGCAGAGCGGCCTCAATTTCTCGCTGCGTGGCCAAGACCGTCAGAATGACGATGGCAACAATGGCGCGGGCCAAGGCCGGCGCACCAATCTTATCGCCACCCGCGCAATCCAGGCCGTGCAAAGCCCGGGCGTAATCTCCTTCAACGGCGCGGCCGCAGACGCGCGCGTCGATATCCATGTCTAAAGGACAGATGCCATGACAACGCCCGTCACCAGCACCACCCAAAATCCCGCCGCCGCGACATCCGGCAGCGCGGCAGGTTCGGATGCGATGTCGCAGCTGTCTGGAAACTTCAACACCTTCCTCACCTTGCTGACCAGCCAGTTGAAGAACCAGGATCCCACCAGCCCGATGGATTCCAGCACCTTCACGCAGCAGCTGGTGATGTACAGCCAGGTCGAGCAACAGATCGGCACCAACACCAATCTCAAGACCTTGATCGGCCAGGGCACGACACAGCTTGGTGCTTACGCCACCTCCTATCTGGGCAAGGCGGTTTCGGTGACCAACGGCAATGCCTCGC
>JBEPVO010000031.1:0-23074 GCA_041690975.1 Alphaproteobacteria bacterium | reverse complement strand
CAATGGCGGCGGCATCGGCACCTATTGGGGCAAGGTCCGCTCCATCGGCGAAAAAGTGAAGACCGGCCAAACCTCGGGCATCATTCCCTTCATCCATGTGATGGACGGCCTGACCCTGGCGATTTCGCAAGGCTCGCTACGCCGCGGCTCGGCAGCGGTCTATCTCGACATCACCCATCCGGAGATCGAGGAGTTCCTGGAGATCCGTAAGGCGTCCGGCGACTTCAATCGCAAAGGCCTCAACCTGCATCACGGCATCAACATCACCGACGACTTCATGCAGTGCGTGAAGGACGGCAAGATGTTCGGCCTCAAAAGCCCCAAGAGCGGCGAAGTGCTGCGCGAAGTGAATGCTCGCCAGCTCTGGCAGCGCATTCTGGAAACGCGTCTGCAGACCGGCGAGCCCTACATCCTCAACATCGATGCGGTGAACCGGGCTTTGCCGAAGCATCAGCGAGAGCTGGGTCTTAAGGTTAATACGTCCAATCTCTGCAGCGAGATCACCTTGCCGACCGGCATCGATCACACTGGTACCGATCGCACTGCGGTGTGCTGTCTATCCTCGCTCAACATCGAGACCTGGGACCAGTGGGCGGAAGAAGAGGGCTTGGTCGAAGACGTGCTGCGCATGCTCGACAATGTGCTGACCAGCTTCATCGAGACCGCGCCCGACGGCATGGAACGCGCCAAATATTCAGCGCTGCGCGAACGCTCGGTCGGCCTGGGCGTGATGGGCTTCCATTCCTTCCTGCAGTCCAAGGACATCCCCATGGAAAGCGCGATGGCCAAGTCGTGGAATCTGCGTATTTTCAAGAAGATACGGCGCGAAGCTGATGCTGCGTCTTATATTCTGGCGGAAGAACGCGGCGCTTGCCCAGACGCGGCCGAGCGCGGCATGAAGGCCCGCTTCAGCCACAAGATCGCGATCGCGCCGACCGCTTCGATCAGCATCATTTGCGGCGGCACCTCCGCCTGCGTCGAGCCGATCCCGGCCAATGTCTATACTCACAAGACCCTGTCGGGGGCCTTCTCGGTCCGCAATCCCTACCTGCAGGCCTTGCTGGCCGCGAAGGGCATCGACACCCCGGCGATCTGGCAGTCCATCGTCGAGCATGAGGGTTCGGTGGCGCATCTGGACGATTTGGATGAAGACGAAAAGTCCGTCTTCCGCACCGGCTTTGAAATCGACCAGCGCTGGATCATCGAGCTGGCTGCCGACCGTACCCCGTTCATCTGCCAGAGCCAGTCGCTCAATTTGTTCCTGCCCGCCGACATCAATAAGTGGGATCTGCACATGCTGCACTGGACGGCATGGGAACGGGGCATCAAGAGCCTTTATTATTGCCGCTCCAAATCCATCAGCCGTGCCGGCTTTGCCGGTCAGCTGGAAAAGACCGCCAGCAAGGTCGTGGCCGAAACCCGTACCGACTATGAAGAGTGCCTGGCATGTCAGTAGATTTTGCCGGAGCGTCCGCGCAAGCGGGAGCGACAATTGAAAACAGGCGCCGCATCACAAACGGGGTTGGGTGAAATGACTGTGGATTTCGGCGCCCTTGATCCGCGCAGCCTGATCGGGACCGGCAAAATCGGCCTGCTCAATTCCAGCGGTACATATGACATCGAGCGCTATCCCTGGGCCTATGAATGCTGGAAGCGCCAACAACAAACCCATTGGATGGGCGAGGAAGTGCCGCTGGGCGCCGACATCAAGGATTGGCAGGCGGGACATCTCAGCGATGCTGAGAAGGGATTGCTGACCCAAATTTTCCGCTTCTTCACCCAGAGCGATGTCGAAGTCGGCGACAATTACCTCAAGCGCTACATCCCGATCTTCCAGCCGCTGGAAGTACAGATGATGATGGCCGCCTTCACCAACATGGAGACGGTGCATATCGACGCCTATGCGTTGTTGCTCAAGACCCTGGGGATGCCCAAGACCGAGTTTGAAGCCTTCCGCGATTATGACGAGATGCGCGCCAAGGCCGATTATATGCACACCTTCGGCGTCAACACGGTGAGCGATGTGGCGCGTACCCTGGCCATGTTCGGCGCTTTCACCGAAGGCATGTCGCTGTTCGCCAGTTTCGCCATGCTGCTGAATTTCCCGCGCCACAACAAGATGAACGGCATGGGCCAGATCGTGTCCTGGTCAGTGCGCGACGAAAGCCTGCACTGCGAAGGCATCACCAAGCTCTATCACGCCTGGAACGAGGAAACCGGTGCGGTCACCAAGACCGTGCGCGACGACATCATGGACGTCGCCCGAACGATGGTGGGCCTGGAAGAGCGGTTCGTCGATTTGGCCTTCAGCCTGGGCGACATCAAGGGCATGACCCCTGCCGACATCAAGGCCTATATCCGCTATATCGCCGACTGGCGCTTGACCCAGTTGAAGCTGTCACCGGCCTTCGGGAATTTCGAGGAGACCGAAAGCGGCTACAAGCAGCTCAAGCCCCATCCGCTGCCCTGGCTGGTCGAAATCCTCAACGGTGTCGAACACGCCAATTTCTTCGAGCAACGCTCCACCGAATATTCCAAGGGTGCCACCAGCGGCTCCTGGGACGGCAATGGCGGCGTGTGGGATTCGTTCGACAAGCGCAACCGGCAGGCAGCGGAATAATCGCTATCGCGGGTTAGGCGTTTGCCGGCCGCAGCCTCTTCATCGCTTCGGGCATGGTTTGCGTATTCTCCGGCACGAAGAGCCGAGTGCGGCTGCGTAGATGTGAGACCCGGTTGACATCCATGCTGCGGGAAAGCGCGCGCAAATAGAATAATTCTTCCTTGGTGGCGATCTCGAAGCCGTCGAATTGTTTTTTACCATCCTGGAATTCGGCGTTGCTGACAGCCTCTTCGAACAGGGCCGACCAACCGGCGCTTTCCGAAGCAATGCCCGCACCTTCGTCGAATTGGATTTTGCGACGATCCCGGATCATGACGGGAAGGGTATCGGGATAAAGATCGTAAAGCGCCCGCAGCGGCTGCTTGCCTCGCGGCAGGCCGTCAACGGTCTTCAGAAGCGCGCTGGCGTCCAGCCCGCAGGCATATTCCACCAGCGCCAGATCCAGAAACGGTTCGCGGATCTCCAGCTCGAAGCGCATCGAGCAACGGTCCACGCGCTGCAGATTGGCCCGGTGCATCATGCTGAGGCATTGTTCCTGCACATTGCGGCCCAATGCATTGTTCTGCGCGAAGACATGTTCCAGCGGCGCGTAGCCGGCGAACAATTCGTCGGCGCCTTCGCCGCACAGCGCCACCCGATAACCGTCGTCATGGATGCGGCGCGAAATCAGATAGCCATACAGGGCCGGGCGCACGATCGCCGGTTCGAACGCTTCGACCGTTGCGGCGACTGTTTCCAATAGCGGCAATGTCTCGGCGCTCTGCGCTTCAAACGGAATTTCCCGCATGTCGAGGCTTGTCGTTTCGGCATAGCATCTCGCATAGCGATAGTCGGGCGCATCGCGCCCAGCGATGATATAGCCCGGCATGTCGGGTTGGTGGCGGCGCGCATAATGCATCATCAACGTGCTGTCGATGCCGCCGCTGAACAATGCCGCCGCCGGCATGTCGGGTGGAATGCGGCTGCGGACCGCTTCGGCCAGGATGGCGTCCAGCGCTTCCGGCGATCCGGCGCCCAAACTGGCGGGTTGCGGCAGTTGATAGAATTGGCGGCAGAAATTGCGCGTCAGCAGATAGCCTGGCGGCAGCAGCATGACATCACCTTCGGGAACGGTATCCAGCAGCGGCTTGATTTCCGAACAGAACAGAAAGCTGGCGCCGGACTGGATCAGATAGAGTGGCTTGACCCCGAACGGATCGCGGGCCGCGAGAAATTCACCTGTCGCGGTATCGACGGCTACAAAAGCGTACATGCCGACGAACCGCTTGAGCGCCTGCGCGCCCCAGACCTGCAGCGCATTGGCCATGACTTCAGTGTCGCTTTGCGTGCGGAAGGGAATGCCGAGCTGCTCCATCTCCCGGCGCAGTTCGGCATGGTTGTAGATTTCACCATTGAGGCAGACCAGTAGCCGTTCGTCGAAGGAGGCTTGCGGCTGCGCACCCTGGCGCGCGTCCACGATGCGCAGGCGGCGCGTGCACATCGCGATATCCTTGCGCGGTGCGACCAGTGGATCGGTGATGTCGCCCCGATGCAGGATGCCCGCGATCAGGCTGCGGACGGCGTCATCCGCGCCATCCCAATTGACCGCAACCGCTATGCCGCACATGAAAAACCACCCGAAAAAATGCCCGGGCAGCATAGGGAGCCAAGGTTAATGGCTGATAACCGTGTTCAGCCGCCAAAAATCAACTTGGGGTGAGCGGCAGCCCGCCTTCGCGCCAGGCCTTTATCCCGCCATCCAGCGCGGCGGCATGGGTATAGCCCAGCTCCCGCAAGGTCGCGGCGGCGAGGGTGGAGATATAACCGAACTCGCAGCACACCAGGATGCGCCGGGTGGGGTCCTGCAGCTCTGTATTGACGCGCAATTCCAGCTGCCCGCGGGGCAGGTGGCGGGCGCCGGGAATATGGCCGGCGGCGAAGACGTCCTTCTCCCGCACATCCAGCAACACCAGCTCCAGGTCGTTGCGCTTCACCCGCTCCGCCAGTTCCGCCATGGAGATGAAGGCGATATTGGCGGCGGCATCGGACAGCATCTGCGCCACCGTCTTGCCGCCGCTCATATTGGTGCGCAGCGCTTCGGTTAGATGGGTGGGCGCTTCCAGATTGAGTTCGCGCATCATCGCTACAAAGGCATCGCGATCTTTTTTCTGCAGCCTGGGATTGTCTGCGATCTCGGCCCCAATAGTGGAGTGACTGCGGCCTTTGTAATCGTGAGCGGGAAAGACCTTCAGCGCGGGGTCCAGCTTCAATAGGCGATTGAACAGACTGTCATGCAGAGCTTCGGGATCGCCGGTGGGCAGATCGGTGCGGCCGGTGCCGCCTATCAGCAGCGTGTCGCCGGTGAAGACGCGGTCTTCCGCCACGACGCACATCGAGTCGCGGGTGTGGCCGGGCGTATGGAGGGCCGTCAGCCGCATCTCGCCCACCCGCAGGATTTCGCCGTCGCAAAGACGGAAATCGGCATAAGGCGCGGGTGAGAGGTGGTGGGTCACGACTTTTGCGTTCAGCACACGGCCCAGCTCTCTTGCAGCGGAGAAATGATCGGCATGGGTGTGGGTGTCGAGCACATAGCGGATGCGCAAGCCGTCGCGGGCCGCCAGACCCAGATAATGGTCCATCTGTTTGAGATTTGGATCGATCAAGATGCCGGCATGGGTTTCGCCGCAGCCCATCAGATAGGACTGGCATCCACCGGTGGCGATCTGTTCGAAGATCATGTGCTTTCCCCTTGGCCGATTGTGCCAGAAAAGGCGGTTCAAGGCGACCGCAGCGCCGCCCGGAACGTCCGGTCCTGTTTCAAGGCATATTCCCGCGCCATCGCCTTGCGGCGGGTCCGGTGCTTTTCCGCATACGTCAGTGTCCAGTTTTGGCCCCGGGTGGATTTGGCACCCCGTTTGCCCGCGCCATTATGCTCAGCCAGGCGCCGTTCCAGATCCAGGGTCCAGCCGACATAAGTCCTTGTCCGGCCGGACTTGTTGCGGGCGATCAGGACATAGACGAATGACGGCATAGTACTTAGGTCCGCTATTTTTGCAGGGCTGACAAGGCGTAAAAACGGGGTTGTTTGCCGGTTCCCACCTTCTATATGCTTGCCGAAGCAATGATTGCCCACGCAATCATTGTCCCCATGAGGAATAAGGGCATGCGGCCTTTCTATCGCGCCAGCCATTACAGCATGAAGAATTCGGTGGGCTATCTGATCCGCCGCACCTCGAATCTGATGCTGCCGCAGATGGAAGCACTGTTCACGGAAGAGGCGCTGACTTTTTCACAGTGGATCGTGTTGATGACGCTGCGCGAATGGGGTCATTCCACCTCTGCTGAACTGGCGCGCGACATTTGCCATGACGCCGGCTCTTTAACCCGCATTCTCGACGAACTGGAGCAGCGTGACCTGATTGCACGTGTTCGCAGCGAGACCGATCGCCGCGTCGTCACACTCAGCATGACTCCGCAAGGCCTCGCGTTGGTGGAAGGTCTGCTGCCACGGATTGTGGACCATTGGAACGAATTGCTGGGCGACTTCAGTCATTTGGAAATCAAGCTCTTGATCAAATTGATGACCCGATTGACCAATGCGACTGAAGATCGGCGCGACGCACGCAGCCCGCGCGGCCGCAAACGTCGGGAAAAGCCGAACGGACGTACAGACAGTCACGAACACCGTCATCGGCGGGGACATCATCCATGAAGACGACACTCGCTCTTTTGTCCGCGTTGCTGCTGTCGGCTTGCGTTTCCGCGCCGCCCACAACGCCACAGGCCAGCCAGATTGCGCCACAAAGCCTGGGGCTTTCCGGCCCCGCCGCTCCGCATTTCGATGATGCCTGGTGGAGGGCCTTCCATGATCCGCAGGTCGATCATCTGGCGGAACTGATCCTGTCCGGCAATCCCACCTTGCAGGGTGCGCTGGCGCGTATCCGCGCCGCTCAGGCGCAATTGTCCGGCGCCCGCGCTGACGACCTTCCGCAAATGACATTGGATGGCCAGGAACAACGCCTGCTGTTCAGCAAGGACTACATCATCCCGCCGCCATTCGGCGGCACCTATCAATGGTATGGGCAGGTTGCCGCCAACCTGAGCTGGAATCTGGATTTCTGGGGCAAGCAGGCCGCGATCATCGCGCGCGCCAAGGACAGTACCAAGGCTGCAGCGCTCGATGCGTCTGCCGCCCGGTTGGCCTTGTCAGGCGCGATGGCGCAGAGCTACATCAATCTTCTGCTGGCCTATCAGGACAACGACATCGCGCTGCAGACCGTGACCGAGCGCGAGGATATCCTCAAGCTCACCCAGGGACGCTTCAATGCCGGGCTGGAAAGTGCCAGCGCGGTCGAACAGGCCAAGGCGTTACTGGCGCTGGCACGGGTGGATGTGAAGCGCACCGCCGCGCAGCGCGATCTCAATGTCCATGCCATCGCGGCGCTCACCGGGCAGGGTGCCGCCGCCTATGCGAATATTGTGCGCCCCGCACCCAATCTCGATTCGGCCTTGCCGTTGCCCAAGGTTCTGCCCACCGATCTTCTGGCGCGCCGGCCGGATGTTCTGGCAGCACAGGCGCGCATCGAAGCGGCCGCCAAGGGACGCGAAGCGGCGCATGCCGATTTTTATCCCAACATCAACATCACCGCCTTGGCCGGCTTTCAGGCGATCGGGCTTTCCAATCTGCTGACCGGCAACTCTTTTACGTATGGCGCCGGGCCGGCCATTCATCTGCCGATCTTCGACGCGGGCAAGATCCGCGCGCGTTATGCCGGCGCGACCGCCGAACTCGATGCCGCTATCGCCGATTACAATGGTACGGTGCTGTCGGCGGTGCGCCAGACCGCCGATGCCATGACGCAAGTGCAAAGCCTTGAGAGCCAGAGGGCCGACCAGCAGGACGCAGTCGACAGCGCCACCCGCGCCCTGGCCCTGGCCGAGACCCGCTACAAGAGCGGGCTTTCAGATCAGATCCCCATGCTCAATGCCGAAAGCACGTTGCTGACGGCTCGCGAGCAGATGGCCAGCCTGATCGCCAATTCCACCATCCAGCGTGTCACTCTCCTGCTGTCGGTGGGCGGCGGTTTCACGCCACCCGTCGAAGACGCGGACACAAAAGCGGCGGACGCCGACGCTTCGTCCAATCCCCAGACCAATATTGCCAAGGACTGACGCCATGAGCGATGCCAGCAACAGCAACAACAAATCCAACCGCAAACGCGGTTTCATTATTTTCGGTGCGATCGTTGTGATCGCGGCGCTTGCCTATGGCGCTTACTGGTTCTTGGACGCCCGCTTCTATGAAACCACGGACGACGCTTATGTCAGCGGCAATATCGTGGCTGTCACCAGCCGCGAGAATGCCACCGTCATGGCGTTGCATGCGGACAATACCCAGTCAGTGCGGCGCGGCCAGCTCCTGATGGAAATGGATCCGTCGGTGGTGAATGTGAATTTGGCAGCAGCAGAGGCCAATCTCGCGCGTGCGGTGCGCACCGTGAAGGGTGAGTTCTCCCGCGCCCAAAGCTCCGGCGCCCAGGTGTCGCAAGCGCAGGTGGCGCTGGCGCTGGCCCGAACCGATTATCAACGCCGCCAGCAGGCCGCCGCCGATGGCGCCGTCTCGGGTGAGGAACTGGCGCATGCCCGCGACAATGTCCGCGCAGCGCAAGCGTCGGTCGCCGTGGCCCAAGGCGGACACGACCAGAGCCTATCGCAGATCACCGGTACCGATGTCGCCAACAATCCCGACGTCCTTGCTGCGGAGGCCGCTCTGCGGTCCGCCGCCATCGCCCAGAGCCATATGCGGATCGTCGCGCCGGTGGATGGCGTGATCGCACAGCGCACGGTGCAGTTGGGCCAGCAGGTGGCGGCGGGTACGCCGCTTCTGGCAGTGGTATCGCTCAGCAACGTCTGGATCGATGCCAATTTCAAGGAAGTTCAGCTGAAAAATATGCGGATTGGCCAACCTGTCACCATCACCGCCGACATTTATGGCGGCAACGTCACCTATCACGGCAAAGTCGAAGGCATGGGCGCCGGCTCCGGTAGCGCTTTCGCGCTGTTGCCGCCCCAGAATGCCAGCGGCAACTGGATCAAGATCGTCCAGCGCGTGCCGGTGCGTATCATGCTCGACCCGCAGGAACTGACGGAGCATCCGCTGCGCGTGGGTCTGTCAGTCAGCGTCAGTGTCTCGATCAAGGATACGTCCGGGCCGCAGGTGACAGCGCGGATCGGGGCCGGATCAACCCAGGCCGATCTGGGTGACAATTCCAGCGCCCGCGCCGACGCGATTATTGCCCGCATCCTGGCGGAGAATGGCGCAACGCAGACGGCAGCGCGCAAATGAGCGGTGCCGGTCCAGGTCCTGGTGGCGCAGTCGCCCGCACCGAACCGCTGCCGATGCAGGGCGGGGCGCTGGCCATAACGGCACTGGCATTGGCGCTGGGCACCTTCATGCAGGTGCTGGACTCGACCATCGCCAACGTCTCGTTACCCACCATTGCGGGCAATCTCGGCGTCAGCACCAACCAAGGGACTTGGGTTATCACCAGTTTTGCGGTGTCCAATGGTATCGGCGTGCCGCTGACCGGCTGGCTGATGGGCCGCTATGGCGTGGTGCGCACTTTCGTATTCTCGGTGATTGCATTCACCGTCGCGTCTTTTCTTTGCGGCGTCGCCTGGGATCTGCCGTCCCTGATTTTCTTCCGCATCCTGCAGGGCGGCACGTCAGGGCCGATGATTCCCGGTTCGCAAGCGCTGCTGATCTCGATCTTCCCCGCCAACAAGCGAGCGACGGCGCTGGGCATATGGTCCATCACCACCTTGGTGGCGCCGATCTGCGGGCCGATTCTCGGTGGCTATATCTCCGACAATTATCATTGGGGTTGGATTTTCCTCATCAATGTGCCGGTGGGATTCATTGTCGCGTTCCTGTCCTGGCGCGCGTTGAAAAGCCGGGAGACGCCGACCCGCAAGCTGCCAATTGACACGGTGGGCCTGGGCCTCCTGATCGTGTGGGTCGGGGCGCTGCAGATCATGCTCGACAGCGGCAAGGATGCAGACTGGTTCTCCTCCCCCATCATCGTGGTGGAAGCCATCATCACGGTCGTCTTCTTCGTTGCCTTCCTGATCTGGGAGTTGACCGACACCCACCCCATTGTGGACCTGTCGCTGTTCAAGAACCGGAATTTCGCGCTGGGCACCTTGGCTTTCTGTCTCGGTTACGCCGTGTTCTTCGCCAACAATCTGCTGATGCCATTATGGCTGCAGACCCAGATCGGCTACACCGCCACCTGGGCGGGGCTGGTGGCGGCGCCGACCGGCGTCATCGCGGTTCTGCTGACGCCGTTTACGGCGCGGATGATGTCACGTGTCGATGCCCGCATCATCGCAACCCTGGCATTCATCGCTTTCGGCATTTCCTATCTGATGCGGGCAGGGCTCACCGCCGATGCCAGCTTCTTTGCCTTCATGCTGCCGTTGCTGGTGCAGGGCGTCGCGATGGCGACCTTCTTCCTGGCGATGCTCACCATTCTGCTCGATGGCATACCGCCGCAGCGCATTCCCCTGGCGTCCGGACTGTCGAACTTCGCGCGCATCACGGCTGGCGGGTTCGCTGCCTCTATGGTCACCGCCCTGTGGGATCGGCGCGAAGCATTTCACCAGGCCCGCATGGCGGATGTCACCACCAGCTTCAATCCGGTGCTCACCCAGACTCTGGCGGGACTGCACCGGCTGGGCATCTCCGATCTGGGGGCCAAGGCTTCGGTCGTCCGCGTCATGATAGGCCAGGCGTATTTGCAGGCCGCCAATGACATCTTCTGGGTGTCCGGTTGGTCCTGTTTCATCCTGATCGGGATGGTGTGGCTGTGCCGCAGAGCAAAGTCCGGTGGCGGACCACCGGTTGCCGCCGATTGATCGGCAGCACCTGGTTTTCTGATTCCCCCATCTGTCTGCCACGCGGGCAGTGAGGACGAACAGTAAAAGCTCCACTAGAGCTTTTACAGGCCAACGCTGGCAGACGTTCGGCTTGCTTGGCCGCTTTGGATTTTTAACCGCGATTGACTCGAATCAGCAGTCACGCGCACATCGACCATGGGTCGCGTCCCTTTGATTCGTCGTCTGCGGCGTGGTGCAGTCCATCGTTTGGGGATGTGCGCGGGTGTTGTTGCGTTGGCGACCGTCGCGCCGTCCGCCGTCTCCCGCTTCGACGGATTGTCCACGTCATTTGTGACCGGTGAGGCGCGCGCTGCGGATTCCGCGTCTCTATTTCCGCCCGGATCGGACGCTGTATTTCCTGACGGTTTGCGTGCGAGCCGTTCCAGGCCGATGTCAGCGTCGCCGGTTGTGGCGCCGGATGCAGGAGGGAGCCTTCTGCCACCTGCCAATGGCGCCGTTCCCGCCATCGCAATCTGTATCGACGATATGGGCGGCGATCCGGTGGGCACGGCAAGGGCCATGGCGCTTCCGGAAGCGGTGACGCTTTCCTTCCTGCCCTATGCGGCCGCGACGCCGTCGCTGGCGCTGCAGTCCAAAGAGATGGGCCATGAAGTCTTGGCGCATGTTCCGATGGAGCCGATCGGCCCCAGCGATCCGGGTCCGAAGGCCTTGAAAATCGGCGCCCGGGACAATGCGGATCGGCTCGCCTGGGCTCTGGCACGCGTTCCGGGTCTTTCCGGTATCAACAATCACGAAGGCAGTAAATTCTCCAGCGATGCGGCTTCGCTGGTCCCGGTGGTTCAGGCCCTGGCGGAAAAGCGCCTGTTCTTCTTCGACTCGCGCACCATCGCCGGATCGCAAATCGTGCGGGTCGCGCACATGCATGGCGTGGAAAGCGCCGGACGCGATGTCTTCCTGGATAATGTCCTGACGGATAGCGCGATCAAGGCGCGGCTGAATGAATTGGCCGAGAAGGCGAAGAAATCCGGCATCGCCATCGCCATCGGCCATCCGCATGGCGTCACCTTGCGCGTCGTAGCGGCCTGGTTGGCGGAAGATCATGGGGTGCGGCTGGTGCCGGTGTCCGAAGCGATACGGCTCAAGACCGAACGATCCGCGTTGGTCGCAGCGCGCTGATCCGCGCTACTGACCTTTTTTCGCAGCGCTGGCGAACCGCACGGCTTCTTCCGCTGCCGCCATCAGGGCGCGGGCCTTGTTCACGGTTTCCTGATACTCGGTTTCCGGTTCGCTGTCCGCGACCACGCCGCCACCGGCCTGAACATACATCATGCCGTCCTTGACCAGCGCGGTGCGCAGCACGATGCAGGTGTCCATCGAACCATCGGCGGCGAAATAGCCCACCGCGCCGCCATAGGGCCCGCGTTTTTCCTTCTCGAATTCGTCGATGATTTGCATGGCCCGGATCTTGGGTGCGCCGGACAGAGTGCCAGCCGGCAGGCCCGCCGACAGCGCATCCACGGCGTCGAGGCCCGGGCGGATATCGCCTTCCACATTCGACACCAGATGCATCACATGGCTGTAGCGCTCGATGAAGAAACTGCCGGTGACTTTGACCGCCCCGGTCTTTGCTACCCGGCCCACGTCATTGCGACCCAGGTCCAGCAGCATGAGATGCTCGGCGCGTTCTTTGGGATCGCCCATCAATTCCTCGGCGAGCGCGGCATCCTTATCCGGCGTGGCTCCGCGCGGGCGTGTGCCGGCGATGGGCCGGATTGTGACTTTGCCGTCGCGCAGCCGCACCAGAATCTCTGGGCTGGAGCCGACGATCGAGAAACCAGGAAATGACAGATGATAGAGAAAGGGCGAGGGGTTCAGTCGCCGCAAGGCACGGTAGAGCGAAAAGGGCGGCAGAGTGAAAGGCCGGCGGAAACGCTGGCTGGGCACGACCTGAAAGATATCGCCGGCGCGGATGTAATCCTTGGCCCGCGCCACCACCTCGAAATATTCCGCCTTGGTCATGTTGGAATCGATCTTGGATTCCAGCGGCAGATCGGCAGGCGCTTGCGCGTTCGGGGGCAGGGGGCGATCCAGCGCCGCAACGGCATCCTCGATGCGCTCGCTGGCCCGCGCATACGCGGCCCGCGCGTCGACATTCGCATCGGGCCAGACCGGCGTCACCACCACGATCTCGTCTTTGACGGTGTCGAAGATCGCCACGATGGTGGGGCGCAGCAGGATCGCATCGGGCAGGCCAAGCCGGTCGGGCGGCATGGCGGGCAGATGCTCGATCTGGCGCACCATGTCATAGCCCAGATAGCCGAACAGGCCGGTAGCCATGGGCGGAAGACCCGCAGGCAATTCCATTTGCGTTGCCGCGATCAGGGTGCGCAGCGACTCCAGCGGTTTGAACTTTTCCGCCACAAAGGTGTCTGCGGTCAGTGCCTGGCGATTGATTTCCGCCACATCGCCGCGGCAGCGCCAGATCAAGTCCGGCTTCAGGCCGATGATGGAATAGCGGCCCCGGGTCTCGCCGCCTTGCACGCTCTCGAGCAGGAAAGCGTTGTCGCGGCTGCCGTTATTCTCGTCAAAGCCGAGCTTGAGAAACGCTGAGACCGGCGTCTCCAGATCGGCAACCAGACGGCGGAACAAGGCCTGGGGTTTCTTCGCGGCATAGATGCGCGCGAAGCTGTGGAAATCGGGATTGAGGCTCACGAAGCGCCGCCGGTGACCTGCTGCAGCAATTTCTGATTGACCTTGACGCCCTGCTGGGTGCGCGACGCATTGGCAAGCGCGCTGGACAGATCGGCCGCCGCCTGCTGCGAAATCTGGCCCCGGCCCGCCGCATACATTTGCACGGTTCCGATATTCTGCGGATGCACGACCCCGGTGACGCGGGCGATGATGTAATTGCCGCCCGTACCTTGGGGCGCCTGAACGATCGCGCCAGGTGCTGAGTCGAACAGTTTGGTGATCAGCCCCGCTGAGAAGGTGGTGTCACTGGTGTTGCGCGACAGCGCCGGGCTTTGTTGCACCGTCACTTTCAGTTCCTTCGCTACGGCGGTCAGGTTGCCGTCCTTCTGGGCCTGGGCGGCCAACGCAACGGCCTTGACGGCCAGCGCCTTGGATTTTTCCTCCACCGCCCATGCGGCCAGCGCATCGGCGCGGACGTCATTCAGCGGCTTCAGCTTGGCGGGGGTCACACCGTTCACCTTCAGGGCGTAATAGGCGCCGCTCTTGGCGGCGACCGGATCATTGTCTTCGCCGACTTCCGCGGTGAAGGCTGTGGCGAGGAATTCCGGATCGGCGGGAAGGTCGGCGACCTTCTCGCCGGTCGGCGAAAGGCCTGCCTTGTCCACCGAAGCGACGTGGCCGAGCTTGAGGCCAGTCTTTTTCGCGGCGGCGGCAAGATCGGCACCGCCCGAACGTGCATCCTCATAGGCATTGAGGATATCGGTGATCTTGGCGCCGGCCATTTGCAGAGCCAGCTGTTCGCGAATCTGTGCCTTGGAATCGTCAAGCGTGCGTGCGATGCCGGGCGTGATCTTGGTGACGCGCAGCAGGACATAGCCGTTGATGGCGCCCTTGACCGGCTGGCTGACCTGGTTGAGCGGCAGTGCGAAGATGGCGTCGGCACGGGCTTCATCGGGAATCTCGGCCTTCGACAAAGTGCCCAGCAGCAAATTCGCTGCCGAGATCTTGCGTTCCGTGGCCACGGCCTCGAACGCGGTGCCTGCGGCGATCTTGGCCTGGGCCGCCTTGGCGTCGGCTTCGGCGGGAAATTCGATCTGCTCGACGTCGCGCTTTTCCGGCACGTTGTAGCTGGCTTCATGCCCCTTGAATTCGTCGGCGATCATCTTGTCGGTCACCACCACCTGGGAGGTTACATCCGCAGGTGTGACGGAGGCATAGGCGATCTCGCGATATTCCGGGGTGGAGAAATGCTCGGGATGCGCCTTGATGTAACCCGCCAGCACCGCATCCGTCGGCGGCGCGATCGCGCCCATCGCTTCCGGTGACACGATCACATAATCAGTAGCGCGCTGTTCGGTGACATAGCGGAACAGGCCCTGCGTATAGCCGTCCGGCAGGGAGAAGCCTGCTTCCAATGCGGTGGTGAGTTGGCCGCGGGCCTGATCGGAGCGCATCTCCTCCAGGAAGGCTTGCTCGGTATAACCGGCGCCCTGGACAGCCTGCAGGAAGACATTGTGATCGAAATCGCCCGTGGCACCCTTGAAGACGGGCAGGGCGCGCACTTGCTGGGCCAGTTCGGCATCGGGGGTGGTGAGACCGAATCGAGCCGCGCTATTGTCCAACGCGGTCCGGTCGATCATCTGCTGCAACGCGGCCCGGTCCAGACCCATTTTCAGGGCGAGTTCTGGCGTCAGCTCCATGCCCATCTGCTGGCCCTGGTTGCGCAGGAAATTGCGATAGGTGCGCGCGAAGCTGTCGCTGGAAATCTCGGTCGATCCCACAGTTGCGAGCGCGCCGGCCGACTGGCCGGTGAAAACGTCGGCAATGCCCCAGACGACGAAGCTGAGGGCCAGACCGCCCATCATAAGCGAAGCCACCCAGGACTTGGAAAGCCGGTGCATCCACTGAATCATCAGAACTTCCCACGGGTTGTAAGAAAATAGCTGCGAATGATAGGGAGGGGGCAGGATCAGGGCAAGCGGCGCGGGCCGCGGCGAAAAGGGCGCGGCGAGGGACATGCAAAAGGAAGCGCAATTGCGTCAGCTGGTGGCGGGAAACTGGAAAATGAACGGGCTCTCGGGCGATCTGGCCGAGCTTGAAGCCCTGAAGCAAGGGTTGGCGGCCGATCCGGCGGCTTGCGATGTGCTGGTCTGCCCGCCAGCCAGCCTGATCGCGCGGGCTGCCTGGGCCGTCAAAGGCGCGTTCGCTCTGGGCGGGCAGGATTGCCATACTGAAGAATCCGGCGCCTTCACAGGAGACATCTCCGCCGAAATGCTGAAAGACGCCGGCGCTTCCGCTGTCATCGTCGGCCATTCCGAGCGGCGTCAATATCATGGCGAGCGCGATCTGGATGTCGCGGCCAAAGCCCGCGCGGCTTGGCGCGCCGGCCTGGTCGCCATCATCTGCATTGGCGAGACCGAAGATCAACGCGATGCTGGGCAGGCCCATCACATTTGCGGCGGTCAGATCAAAGCCAGCGTGCCGCCGGAAGCCAACGCGGAAAATACCGCCATCGCCTATGAACCGATTTGGGCGATTGGCACGGGCAAGACACCCAGCGATGACGACATCGTCGCCATGCATGCCCATATCCGCAATTGCGCGATCGAGCATCTGGGCGCGATGGGACGCAAGGTCCGCATCCTCTATGGCGGCTCGGTGAAGCCTTCGAACGCCAAGGCCATTCTGTCGCTGGACGATGTAAATGGCGCATTGGTGGGCGGCGCGAGCCTGAAAGCGCGGGATTTTCTGGCGATCATCGCTGCCAGCCTCACACATTAACCAGGAATTTCGACCCTTCTTTAATACGGCCACCGTCATTGTGCCCCGATAAGACAAGGGTGGGGCATGGCGCGTCTCAGCTATGACAGCGTCGAAGCATTGATCTACGACCCGGTGTCCGCCAATCGCACGGCGACACGTGCGGCACTGTATTCTCTCGGCTTCCGGCGCACTGAAACGGTCCCCACACTCGAATCCATGATCGAAGTGATCCAGAGGCAGACGCCCGACCTGGTGTTGGCTGAAACGCAGGGCGCCGCCGATGAACTTTGCCTCGCGATTCAGCAATTGCGCCAAGGTTCAGGGGGCTACAATCCCTTCATCGTGATCATCGTGACGGCGTGGGAAAAAAGTTCGGCCTTGATCAACAAGGTCGTCAATTCAGGTGCCGACGATCTTCTGTTGCGTCCGTTTTCGACCGCGTTGCTAGGTACCCGCATCGAAGCGCATATTGAACGCCGCAAAGGCTTCGTCATCACCACCGATTATGTCGGTCCCGACCGCCGCCGCGATGCCACCCGGTCAGGTGACATCGAAATGTTCGATCCGCCCAACTCGCTGAAGATGAAGGCCAAGGACAGGATGTCGGCGGACCTCATCGCCAAGAAGCTGGACATGGAATTGCACGTGGCGCGCGAGAAGCTGGCGGGCGAAAAGTTGCGCCGCGATTCCTTCCAGGTCTGCATCTTGTGGCGTCTGTTACGCGAACAGCGGCAGGACACGCCACAATTCGCAACGGACTTGATGAAGTTGGGCAATCTCAGCCGCTCGATCGAGCGCCTCTGCACGGATACCAACCAGGACAAAGTGCTGGAACGATGCGCCGCGATCCTGGGTGCCATCGATGGGCTGAAGAATGGTGCGGACCGCGAAGCGTCGCTGTCGTCCGTGGGCGCGGCGGCGTTGGGAATGCATCAGTTGATCTGCCCCGAAAAATCCCCCGCCGACCAGTTGAACGAAATCGACGCCACCGTCGCCATCATCCGGGCCCGTAATCAGACCACAGCCCTGGCGTCATGAGGCTTTTCCGGCCTTTTCGGGTGGGTCTGCGGCATCGGCTTCCCATTTGGCCCGCTTTGTTCTAAAGACCCCGGCCTTGTCCAAACCGGGACGAGGACCGATATCGGTCTGAAGCCCCGGTCCAAGCTGGAATCGCCTGCATGCAAACCATTCTTGTCTCTGCCGAACTGGTGATCGCGGTTGCGCTGATCATCTTTGTGCTGCTGCAGCGCTCCGAAGGGGGCGCTTTGGGCATGGGCGGTGGCGGTGGTGGCATGGGTGGTCTTTTCAGCCCGCGCGGTGCGGCCGATACACTGACGCGCACCACAGCAATTTTGGCAGTGCTGTTTTTCCTCACCTGCGTCGCACTCAACATCCTGGCTTTGCACGGTCGCAAAGAAGGATCGATTCTCGATGCGCCTGCGACCAGCCAGGGTCCCGCAGCGGCGCCCAAGCCGAAAGCGCCCGCCAGCGTGCCCGCGCCGTCCGGTCCGCAAGTCCCCAAGCCCCAGTAATCGCGTTTTTTCGTAGCAAAAGAGCATCGCTGTGCAGGGCGGAAGATTTATGCATTTTCCGCTTGAGGCTGGCACAGCTTTTCGACATGTTGATCTCCCATGGCCCGGTTAGTCTTCATCACCGGCGGCGTGGTCTCTTCCCTCGGAAAAGGTCTAGCGTCCGCCGCTCTCGGCGCGTTGCTTCAAGCACGCGGCTACAAAGTCCGTCTGCGCAAACTTGACCCGTACTTGAATGTCGATCCGGGCACGATGAGCCCGTTTCAGCATGGCGAAGTCTATGTCACCGATGACGGGGCGGAGACCGATCTCGATCTGGGACATTATGAGCGCTTCACGGGCGTCTCGGCGTTGAAATCCGACAATGTCACTTCGGGCCGCATCTACAGCCAGGTGATCGAAAAGGAACGCAAGGGCGGCTATCTGGGTCGCACCGTGCAGGTCATTCCTCATGTCACTGACATGATCAAGGAATTCGTGCTGGCCGATACCGACGGTCTGGATTTCCTGCTGGTGGAGATCGGCGGCACGGTGGGTGACATCGAAGGTCTGCCTTTCTTTGAAGCCATCCGTCAGCTGCACAATGATCTGGGGCGCGGACAGACCGCCTTCATCCATCTCACCTTGGTGCCGTATATCGAGGCGGCGGGCGAGCTGAAGACCAAGCCCACCCAGCACAGCGTCAAGGAATTGCGCGCCATCGGCATCCAGCCCGATATTCTTTTGTGCCGCGCCTCGCATCCCATCCCCGATGAAGAGCGCCGCAAGATCGGCCTGTTCTGCAATCTGTCTGCCGAACGGGTCATTCCGGCATTGGATCTGGACACCATCTATCGCGTGCCGCTCGCCTATCATGCGGTCGGCCTCGACACCCAGCTTTTGAAAGTGTTTGGCCTGGACAATGCGCCGGAGCCCGATCTTTCCCGCTGGGAGGGCGTGGTGGAGCGGGTGAAGAATCCGGAAGGTGATGTCCGCATCGCCGTGGTCGGCAAATACATGCAGGTCAAGGACAGCTACAAATCGCTCAGCGAAGCGCTAGCGCATGGCGGGCTGGCCAACAATGTGCGGGTGCATTTGGACTGGATCGACAGCGAAGTGTTCGAGCGCGACGATGCGGCGGCGTTCCTGGAAAATGTCAGCGGCATTCTGGTGCCCGGCGGGTTCGGCGAGCGCGGCACCGAAGGCAAGATTGAGGCGGTGAAATTCGCGCGCGAACGCAAGGTGCCGTTCTTCGGCATCTGTTATGGCTTGCACATGGCGGTGATCGAGGTGGCGCGCGATCTGGCAGGCCTGGAAGGCGCGGGCACCACCGAGATCGGCCATCCCAAGCATCCGGTGATCGGTCTGTTGACCGAATGGACCAAGGGCAATGAAAAGCAAACCCGCGCCGCCAATGGCGATCTGGGCGGCACCATGCGACTGGGAGCTTATCCTGCCACCTTGACGCCCGGGTCAAAGGTCGCGGAAGTCTATGGCTCCACGCAGATCAGCGAGCGCCATCGCCATCGCTATGAAGTGAATGTCGATTACGCCAAGCAGCTCGCCAAGCATGGCATGGAAGTGTCCGGCTGGTCGCCAGATGGCCTGTTGCCGGAGATCATGGAAATTCCCGATCATCCCTGGTTCATCGGGGTTCAGTTCCATCCGGAACTGAAGTCGCGGCCCCTTGATCCGCATCCGCTTTTCACCAGCTTCATCGCTGCAGCAGTGCAAAAGAGCAGACTGGTCTGAAACTTTTTCAGCGCCCCGGCACGGGAATATAGCCCGGCGGATGCGCAACCACGCGGCCCGAACGGGTCACGGTCGGCGGCGCGGGCTGTGTCTGCGCCTGTTGGATCTGCAGTTGGGTCAGATTGTTGTGTGCGGCGCTGCTTTCGGTCTGGATGGTCTGATTATGCTGCTGCTGCAATTGTTGCGTGGTGGGCGGCATGATCTGGGCTTGCGCCGCCGTGGCGGCCAGAAGACCAAAGCCGAGAAGGCCAAATCCAAGGAGAAAAGGCGGGCGGATGTTCATGCGCATCTCCGGAATATGGGGTGGGCACAGGGTTCCTTAAAGGCCCAACCTTGCCGAGCCCGCAGAGTTCCCTGAACTGCATTTTTGGCTTTAGGAGTTCCTTAACCCTCAAGTATCGGGAAGTAGTGATTCCGTAATCATACGACTTATACCCTCGCCGCCCATGGGCCGGCCCGCATTGGTTTTCCTTCGATTGTCGATGATTGCGGGCGCATTGGCGCTCTTGATCTTCTGCGTCCGCGCCGCCAGCGCGCAGGATGCATCCGCAACATCCCCGGCAAGTCCGACCCAGCCTTATGGGTTCGTGCCGGTTCAGAATGCAGCGCCGGATACACAGCCTTATGGCATCAAGCCGATCCCCGGCTACACGCCGCCATCGCCGCCGCAACAATTGCGCGGTGCATATGAAGGCGTTCCGGCACCCGTGGCAGGTCAGCCGGACAGCACCTATGGGTATGTCCCGCTGCGTCCGAGCGCACCTGCGGCCTTGCCTGTCGCGCAGCAACCGCAATTGCGGGGAAATGACGCGCGAGAAGCGGGCAGTTCGCCGCCGAACGGTGCGGTGCAGGCTGTCTATCAACCCCCTTACGGCGGCAGCCGTGCTGATGACTACCGGCTGGGCCCTGGCGACAAGATCCGCGTCAGCGTTTTCGGGGAGAGCGATCTTTCCGGCGAATACCAGGTGGATGGCTCGGGCATGGTGCGGCTGCCGTTGATCGGCACCTTGCGCGCCACCGGCAACACCGCGCCAAGCCTGGAGCAGGGGATCGCGGGTGCACTGGCGGACGGGTACCTCAAGGATCCCCGCGTCAATGTGGAGATCGCCACCTATCGGCCTTTCTATATCATCGGCGCCGTAGGCCGGCCCGGCCAATATGCCTATGTCGACAATATGAACGCGTTGAACGCGGTGGCGGTGGCGGGCGGCTTCACCGAACAGGCGATCCAGAGCACGCTTTATGTGCGCCACGAAGGCGATGTCACCGAACAGCCCGTCCGCACCAATCAACTCAGCCGCATTCAGCCAGGCGATGTGATCCGGGTGAAAACCAGCCTGTTCTGGGACGCGATGAACATGTTCGCGCCGGTGGCGGGCCCCGCCGCAATCGCCGCAGCGGCGTTGCATTGACCGCCTTTGCGCTTGGCGTTGCGCTCGCTTAAAATGGCGCCATGAACACCAGCCCTGTGATCCATCCCAACGAAATCGTCCGCCTCAAATCCGTCGAGATCGGCAATGCCCTTAAGCTGGCGATCATCGCGGGCCCTTGTCAGCTCGAAAGCCGCGGACACGCCTTCGACATGGCGGGGGCGCTGAAGGAAATCTGTGAAAAATTTGATGTGGGTCTGGTCTACAAGACGAGCTTCGACAAGGCCAACCGCACCAGCGCCAACACCGCGCGCGGCATGGGCCTGGAAAACGCGCTGCCGATCTTTGCCGATATCCGCGACAAGTTCGGCCTGCCGGTCCTCACCGATGTGCATGAGCGCGATCAATGCGCGGCGGTTGCGCAAGCGGTCGATGTCCTGCAGATCCCCGCTTTTCTGTCCCGCCAAACGGACCTTCTGGTCGCCGCCGCCCATACCGGCAAGGCGGTCAATGTGAAGAAGGGACAGTTCCTGGCGCCGCAAGACATGAAGAATGTGATTGCCAAGATTACGGGCGCGGGCAATCCCAATGTGCTGGCGACCGAGCGCGGCGTCAGTTTCGGCTACAACACCCTGGTCAGCGACATGCGGGCATTGCCGATCATGGCAGCGTTCGGCGCGCCAGTGGTGTTCGACGCCACCCATTCGGTGCAGCAGCCGGGCGGGCAGGGCGACAAGTCGGGCGGCGATCGCACAATGGTGCCGTATCTGGCGCGCGCAGCTGTTGCGACGGGCGTCGCCGCCGTCTTCATGGAAGTGCACCAGGATCCCGACCATGCGCCGTCCGATGGGCCCAACATGGTCAAGCTCAAGGATTTCCCGGCGCTGCTGGAACAGCTGGTGGAAATTGATGCGATCGTGAAACGCGGCAGGAATTAAGTCGCGGTCGCGGCCATCCAGCTGACGACCACGCCCCAGATCGACAGCACCAGGAGCGCAAGCGTCGCAAGGGCGGCGATGCCGAAGCCCGGGCCGCGCTTGTTGGCTTCCTTCATATAGCCGATTGCGTAGAGCACACGGCCGAAGCACCAGACCAGGCCCAGCGCCGCGGGGATCCAGCCATGGAAATACAGCGTGGCGACCCACAGCAGCGGCAGGAAGATCACCACCTGTTCGACCGTGTTGCCCTGGACGCGCAAGGCGCGTTCCACTTCGGGATGACCGCTCATAGCGGGCGGCATGATCTTGTGCTTGCCGCGCGCCTTGCCGACGACCGACATGGCAAAGATCAGGACCATCGCGGTCAGTATGGTGACGGCAGCACTCAGTATTGTGGCAGGCGCGGCAAGCATGAAATCCCCCCCGGTGATTTTGATACAGAAACCCCGCGCCGTCGCCGACGCGGGGTTATCGTAACAGAGTTATGGAATTGTCGCGCGCTTATCGCGTGGGAGAAGGTTCCTTGCGGTCCGCCATGCGTTGTTCCATCCGCGCCTTGCGGTCGGCAGGCATTGCATCCCAACGGGCCTGCAGATCGGCTTTGAATTTCTGCCGGTCGGGGTCGGACATGCTCGACAGTTTCTGGAACTGGTCCTTGCGCCAGGCCTGCTTCTGGTCGCGGGACATGTCGCGGGTCTGTTCACGCGCCTGCAACATGAAGGCAACGCGCTGTTGGGGGGAGAACATGCCCGCCAGCTTGCCGCCGCCATGATGGCGCCCAAAGCCGCCGTCTGGGCCGGGCATGGCTGGGCCTTGGGTGGCCTGGACAGCACCAGGGGGGGCGGCCAGGAGCGGCAGGGGGGCCGCCAGCAGGCCGGCCAGGACAAGCAATTTGAAACGGGTCATGTGTATTTTCTCCAACAGAGCGCCCTTCACCCTGTTGAAACGTGCCGGATGATAGGTCTCCGTCGCCGCAGCTGGCGGAACAGGTGGCGAATCCTGCAAACTTCCCGTAAAGACGGCGCCAAAATTGCGAAAAGGGCCCACCATGACTGCCATCCTCGATATCACCGGCCGCGAAATCCTGGACTCCCGCGGCAACCCCACCGTGGAAGTGGATGTGCGCCTGGAAGACAGCAGCTTCGGCCGCGCCGCGGTGCCCTCCGGCGCTTCGACCGGCGCCCATGAGGCGATGGAACTACGCGATGGCGGCAAACGCTATGGCGGCAAGGGCGTCGAGAAAGCCGTCGCCGCGGTGAACGGCGAACTGTTCGACACGCTGTGCGGCATGGAAGCTGAAGAGCAGACCCGCATCGACAAGGCAATGATCGCGCTGGACGGCACGCCCAACAAGGCGCGGCTGGGCGCCAACGCGCTTCTCGGCGTGTCGCTGGCAGTGGCCAAGGCGGCGGCAATGGCCTCGGGCCTGCCGCTCTATCGCTATGTCGGCGGCGCCAAGGCGGAGCTGTTGCCGGTGCCGATGATGAACATCATCAATGGCGGCGTGCATGCCGACAATCCCATCGACTTCCAGGAATTCATGATCATGCCGGT
>JBEPVO010000030.1:0-23172 GCA_041690975.1 Alphaproteobacteria bacterium | reverse complement strand
TGGCCGTACCAGGCGAACGTCATGAAGACGTTGGAGCACAACAGAAGAAATATCGGAGCGATATACGGAAATGTCATGCGAACCTCGCCAGGAGAGTGGGACAGACCACCCTCATACCCTCCGGCGCCTCGCTTGTGCTCGGCGCGTTCGGCGCTCGCAAAGCGCCACTGGCGCTTTGCGCTTCGCGTCGCCATTGCGACGCGAAGACGCGCCTCACCCAGGCAAACGTCATGAAGACGTTGGAGCAGCAGAGAAGCAGAATCGGCGCGATATACGGCATGGTCATACGAACCTCGTCGGGAAAGCCGGATTAAAAAAGCGCAACGGCGGAAGAGGTGCTTTTGTTTCGCCACCTCTCTTAAGCCTGTGGGATTGGCGACATTCCATTACAAATTTCAGGGGTTTCCGACCTTTTCCGTGTCGCATGACGGGATCAAGCTTGGCCTTGGATCTGTGTCCATTCGGCGCTCCACCAAGGGATACAGCCACACGGACGGTCGGACCGGCTTTTGTGCCCCCCACGTAAAGCCATCAGTCCGGCCGTCCATTTTATCCTCTGGCCTGGCCTCTGCCCCCCCGGGGACCGCTTTCGGGACGGAAAGCCAGGAATACCAGCCCCGCCGCGACAAAGCTTTACAGTCCACGCCCTTGTTAAAAGGCCGCGTCTCGCCATATTTGCGGCATTGCCATGCGCCGGGTATGAGGGGGCGCCAACCGGGGGCCGTCCGGCTTCATTTGCTTAATGAGTGTTCGATGAAAGCCATTTTCCGCGGTCTGTCCGTCAGCATGATTGCCCTTGTGGCAACCGGCTGCACCACTCCCAATCCCACGCCCCTCAACAAACCCGGCGATGTCCCCCCGGCTTTCACGGCCCCGGTGGCTGACAAGCTGTCCCCGATCTGGCCGGAAGCCAATTGGTGGGTGAACTTCAAGGCCGACGAACTGCCGGCCTTGATGCAGACGGCCCAGAAGGAAAATCTCGATCTCGCCGCCGCCGCCGCCCGCGTACTGCAGGCCGAAGCTCAGGATGGCGTCGCGTTCTCCGGCTTACTCCCCATCGTCAATCTTCAGGGAAACGCCAACCGCCAGCGGACCAGCGCAGGCTCGACCAGCTCCAACGGCCTTGGCGGCCTCAGCCGTACCTTCAACAGCTTCGGCGCCGGCCTCGCGGCCAGCTATCAGGCCGATTTCTGGGGCCTGTATCGCGACAAGCTTTATCAGGCGCGTGAAAATCTGCGTGTCGCGCGTTATGCCGAATCGGTGGTGGGCCTCACTGTCGCCTCTAGCGTGGCGCAGCAATATTTCACCGTGCTCGCGACGCGCGAGCGCATCGTCATCGCCCGCCAGAATATCGACGCGGCCAAGCGCATTCTGGTCGTGGTCCAGGCCAAGGTCACAAATGGCGTGTCTTCCAATCTCGACCTCGCCCAGGAACAGTCGCTGGTCGCCACCCAGGAAGCCCGCCTTCCCGGCCTGATCGAACAGGAACGCGAAGCCCGTTACGCACTGGCGATCCTTCTGGGGCGCGCGCCGGAAAATTTCGACATCAACGCACAGAATCTGAATGGCGTCGTGTCGCCGTCGGTGCAGGCCGGCATGCCGTCCGAATTGCTGCTGCGCCGTCCCGATGTGGCCGAAGCGGAAGCCAATCTGTTTGCCTCCCACGCCAATGTGGACGCGGCCCGCGCCGCTTTCTTCCCGGTGATCAACCTGACCGCCGGCCGCAACTACGCCAGCAGCTTCGCCGACACGCTGTTCAATCCCAGCAGCATCGCCTGGAGCATCGGCGCCTCGCTGGTGCAGTCGATCTTTGACGGCGGCCGTCTCAAGGCACAGGACGATCTCGCCCTTGCCCAGCAGCAGGAACAGATCGCCACGTATCGCAAAACCGTGTTCACCGCCCTCTCCAATGTGGAATCGGCGCTGGGCCAGGTCACGGCCAACAACGATCAGCTGGTGGCGTTGACCGAAGAAGTGCGCGCTTCGACCGAAGCCTTCCGCATCTCCGAGCTGCAATATCGCGAAGGCACCATCGACATCCTGTCGCTGTTGCAGGCGCAGCAGTCGCTGTTCAACGCCCAGGACACGCTGGTGCAGACCAAGCTGGCGCGGCTCGATGCCAATGTCAGCCTGTATATCGCGCTGGGCGGCGGCTGGAGCCAGGGTCAGTCGGACAAAGATTACAAATACCAGCTCGACTGGTGGCCGCTCTAAAAAACCCCCTCCGGTCTACGCTGGCTCGAGAGCCAGCTCGTTCGTACGCTGTCGCTACTCACCCTCCCCCACCAGCATGCTTCGCATGCGCGGGGGAGGCGGGCCTCGGCGGGCTGATAAAGTCCTCGCTTAGATTTCTTGCCCATACACCCTGCTTGTTTGGCGCTTCAAGACCGCGATTTCTTTGAGGTTGCACAGGCGTTGAACGGCCCTGACAAGGAACTTCGGGAACTTTCTGCTACCCTACCGCATTCTTGATGGTTCACGCGGGGTGTGCGCCTTCCCATGACCAGCATCGAAAACGCGGCCGCGCCGGATGCCTGGTTCAAGGTCGATAAGGGCGTGTTCAAAGCGGGCGGCCAATGGACCATCGCTGAAAGCGCCAGGCTTGATCAGCAGTTGCGAAGCCTTGAGCCCGGTTCGGGCGGCGCCATCACCATGGATGCCAGCGGCATAGAGCGGTTGGATTCGACCGGCGCCTGGCTATTGCTGCGCACCCGCCGCGCGCTGGAAGACGCAGGCCGGACGGTCAGCGCGCTGGACGTTCCGGAGCGCTACACCAGCCTGCTGAAAAATCTGGACCGTAACGCCCCGTCGCAAAGCGCCCGCCAACACGGCCCGCACATGAGCCCGTGGACATACCGCCTTTATCGCATCGGCAAAGCCACGATCGAAGCCGGCCGCCAGGGCTGGCGCATGCTGGGTTATCTGGGCCGCGTCACGGTCGAGACGGGCGAGATGATCGCCGCCCCCCGCAAAAATCTTCGTTTCGCGGCGATGGTGAACCAGATCGAGGAAACCGGCATCAGCGCGCTGCCCATCGTAGGTCTGCTGTCATTCCTGATCGGCGTCGTGATCGCCTATCAGAGCATCGAACAATTGCGGAAGTTCAACGCGGAATTTCTCACCATCGACGGGCTGGGCATCATTACCTTGCGCGAGATGGGCGTTCTGATGACGTCCATCATCGTCGCGGGCCGTTCCGGCTCCGCCTTCACCGCCCAGATCGGCACCATGCGCGTCAACCAGGAAATCGACGCCATGCAGACCATGGGGCTGAACACGGTCGATACGCTGGTCCTGCCTCGCATCATCGGCCTGGTCATCTCGCTCACCGTCCTGACGCTCTATGCCGATGTCATGGGACTGATTGGCGGTGGACTGATGTGCTATTTCAATCTCGGCATCACCATTCCGGCTTTCCTGCGCGAATTGCAGCATGCGGTGAATGTCAGCACCCTGCTGGTGGGGCTGATCAAGGCACCGGTCTTCGCTTTCGTGATTGCGCTGGTGGGCTGCTATGAAGGCTTTCAAGTCGAACGCAACGCCGCCAGCGTGGGACAACTCACCACCCGTTCGGTGGTGGAGTCGGTCTTTCTGGTGATCGTTCTGGACGCGGCTTTTTCCATCATGTTCTCGGTGCTGGGGGTCTGATGCCAGACGAGAAGAACATCAACGGCAAAGATAAGAAGGATGTGATCATTCACATCCAGGGCCTGGTCAATGGCTTTGGCAACAAGATCATCCATGATCATTTGGACCTCGATGTCTATCGCGGCGAAGTGCTGGGCGTGGTGGGCGGTTCGGGTTCGGGCAAGTCAGTCTTGTTGCGCACCATCATCGGCCTCAATGCGCCCCGGGAAGGCACCATCGAAGTCTTCGGCAAGCGCACCGGATTTGCCGAAGGCTCGCGCATGCGGGCGCTGGAAGTACGCTGGGGCATCCTGTTCCAGGAAGGCGCGCTGTTCTCATCCCAGACCATCGCGGAAAACATCCAGGTGCCCTTGCGCGAATATACCTCCATGTCCCAGGAACTGATGGACGAGATCGCCGCCATGAAAATCGCGCTGGTGGGATTGCCGCCTGACGCGGGGCAGAAATATCCCTCCGAGCTTTCGGGCGGCATGAAGAAACGCGCAGGTTTGGCCCGCGCCCTGGCGCTCGATCCCGAACTGCTTTTCCTCGACGAGCCGACATCGGGCCTGGATCCGATTTCCGCCAACCAGTTCGACGAACTGATTGCCGAACTGCAGAAGAGCCTGGGGTTGACGGTGTTCATGGTCACACATGACCTGGACAGCCTCAGCGCCATCACCGATCGCATCGCCGTTCTGGTCGACAAGAAGATCACGACCGGCACGATCGACGCGTTGCGCAAAAATACGACGCCCTGGATTCGTGAATATTTCACTGGCCCCCGCGGACACGCCGCGCTGGCCGGATCGCACTAGGAGGCGCGCTTGGAAACCAAGGCAAATTATGTCGCGGTGGGGGCCTTTGTCCTGGCCTGCGTCGTTGGACTGGTGGTCACGATCATGTGGCTGGCTGGTGCGCAATACAGTCAGGAATACGCGTATTATCAGACCTACTTCAAAGGCCCGGTGACCGGCTTGGGCAAGGGCACGGTCACGCGCTACAACGGCATCGATGTGGGCCGGGTCACGGATCTGAAATTCAATCCCAATGATCCGCAAAGCGTCATCGTCACCATGCAGGTTCAGCCTAACCTCAACATCCGCGAGGACAGCCGGGCTTCGATCGAAAGCCAAGGCTTCACGGGCGGTAGTTACGTCGAGATCAGCGGCGGCACCGCCAAGTCACCAACCTTGCAGGCCAAGGACGATCAGGATTATCCCGTTATCCTCGCCAAGCAATCGACTTTGCAGCAATTGGAACAATCGGCACCCGAAGTGGTGGCCAAGCTCAACATCGCTGTGACGCGGCTGAACGATGTGCTGAGCGACAAGAACCGCAAATCCCTGACAAGTGTCCTGAGCAATCTGGACGAGACCACTTCGGCCATCGCCAAGCGTTCGGCCGATATCGACGCCACCATCAAGAATGCCACGGTCGCCACCGCCAATCTGCGCGACGCCACCGCCGGACTGAAGCCCACCCTCGATCACGTCGATGTGACGGTGAGCAAATTCAGCAAGGTTGCGGACGATGCCGATGCCTTCCTCAAGGGCGATGCCCTGAGCCAACTGTCCAACATGATCGGCGAAATCCGCCGTCTGGTGACAAGCCTCACCCGTTTCTCCGACCAGCTTAATCGCGAGCCCACCAAGCTTTTGTTCGGCGACCGCCGCAAGGGATATGACCCCAATGACAAAAAATGACTGCATGCCGCGCCTTGATCGGCGCCTGTTCCTGATCGCCGGCTCCTCTATGGTGCTGGCGGCGTGCGGCAGCCTGACCAAGCTGGTGGGTCCGCCCGATGCGCCGCAAATCTATGCACTGCGCCCCGCGGTGCCGGCTATCCAGCCCGGTGGCAACAAAGTCAGTTGGGCGCTGGCGATCCTGAAGCCCGATGCCTCCAGCAATCTGGACAGTGCGCGCATCGCGCTGGCCAGAAGCGATACCCAGCTCGATTACTACGCCAACGCGGCCTGGCCCGACCGCCTGCCGGACCTGGTGCAGACCGCGCTTCTGGCGGGCTTCGAAGCGACCGGGCGCATCGATGCGGTGTCGCGCGACGAAGACGCCTTGCATTCCGACTATGAACTTTCCACGGATCTGCGCGATTTCGAGGCCCGCTACGCCACGCCCGATGGCGCGCCCAGCGTGGTGGTCACTGTCATCGCCCATATGGCCGATGCCCGTTCGCGCAAGATCCTGGCCAACCTCACCGTCAACTTCACCCAGCCGGCGTCGGCAAACAGTGTTGATGCCGTGGTGCAGGCCTTCGCCGCCGCCCTGGCAAAGGCGGTTGACCAGATCACCCAATGGGCTTTGGCCCTACCGCCGCCCGCCGCTGACGCCAGCCCCGATTCTGCGCCGCCCTCCCCACCGCCGAGGAAGCCCCGCGCGCCCTGAGCCTGGCCTGCGGAACTTTATCGGCCATCCCGGCATTTCCTGAGGGATTGGTAGCGGGAGTTTCAAATGCTGCGCTGGGCACTCATTTTCCTGGTCATCGGCCTGTTTGCGGGTCTTTTGGGATTCACCAGTGTGGCGGGCGCCTCAATCGCCATCGCCAAGACCCTTTTCTTTGTTTTCATTGTAATCTTCTTGGTGCTCCTCATCCTGGGCCTGACAGTGGCGCGCAGGGTCGGTGGGGGATAGCCTCCCGAGGGTTATGCGAGAGTCGGCAATGCGGTTCTGGCTGATAACGATCGTGTCGGGGGGCTTGCTGGCGATCGCCGCTCCAGCCTTTGGCTGCGATCTGTCCGCACCCGACGCCCTCCATGCCGGCGGCGACAGCTGTGTGCGTCCCTGGCTCGACGCCAACATGCATATCAATCAACTTCAATTCGTCGGCACCGCGGAAAGCTACAAGCTCGCTCCCAGCGATGCGATGCTGTCCCTGATCCGCATGGGCGACGAGAAAGATGCGCAAGCCCTGGATTTCCAGGAGCCGCCCCTGGCCGACCAACTCAACGCCGGGGCGCGGTCGCTGGAATTCGATATCGCCTATGACCCCAAGGGCGGCCAATACAAAAAGCCCGCGGGCGCATCAATGACGAGCGAGTTGCTCGATCCCGACTATGTCGCGGCCATGTCCAAGCCGGGATTCAAAGTGATCCATGTACTGGATGTCGATTACCATTCCCGCTGCACCACACTCACCGATTGCCTGACCGATGTTGCCGCCTGGAGCCGGGCGCACAAAAATCATCTGCCCATCCTGATCGCGCTGCATGCCAATGACATCAGGACGCCCATGCCCGGCGCCACCAGGCCGATGCCGTTCGATGCAGCGGCCTTCACAGATCTGGACAATGAAATCCGCATCGTCTTCCAGCCGGATGAATTGATTACGCCGGATCAGGTGCAGGGCCATCACGCCACTTTGCGCGAGGCGGTGCAATCCGGCGCCTGGCCAAAACTCGGCGAAGCGCGCGGCAAGATGATGTTCCTGCTGGATGACAAAACGCAAAAGACCGATCTTTATGCAGGCGCGGAAAAATCGCTGAAAGACAGACCGATGTTCATCGCCGCGGAAGAAAATTCACCGCTTGCTTCATTCATCTGTGTTGACGATCCTGTGAAGGAGCAAGCCCGCATCTCAGACGCCGTGGCGGCAGGCTTCATCGTCAAGACCCGCGCCGATGCCGACACCCGCGAAGCCCGCGACAACAAGACCGCGCGGCGCGATGCCGCGTTCTCGTCGGGTGCACAGATCATCACCACAAATTTCCTGTTGCCCGACACCAAGATCGGCGCTTATCAGGTCAAGGTTCCCACACCTGGCCGCGCCGCCCAGTGCGACGCAAAACTGCCGGGCCAGCAATGCGCCAGCTGGGCGGCGCGGCCTGCCCGCGTTGCCGCTGCGGCGCATTAGCCACTTTCACTTCCGTTTCTTGACGTCCCGCGCCAGCGCGCGCCAAGGCGCGATGTCCCAATGATTGCTGGCCAGCGGTGATGGCGACGGCAGAATCCAGACGACGGTCTCGCCGATCCTCTCGGTCTGCTTGCCGGGCAAGGTATGCTTGCCCATCACAGTGCGTCCGGCGGTAAGGCTGGTGAACGCCAGGACGCGAGGCGTGATCTTCGCGATGCGCGCCCGCAAGGCTTCGGCGGCATCCTGTCCAAGGCTATCCTTGGGCAATTGATGATCCATGCCAAAGGAAAATTTGGCGATATCGGTGAGGCCGATCCCTAGGTCCCAGAGCGCGGGATAATCGCCTGGCGTGAACAGATGTGGCGTCAAGCCGATATCATAAAGCGTGCGCCAAAATTTGTTTTGGGGATGCGCGTAATAGGCTTTCTGCAATGCCGATTGCCGCCCCGCCGCGGTGCCGCAGAAAACCAGTTTCAGCCCCGGCTTCAGCCGCTCGGGAAGAACATGATCCTTAGCGCGCATTCGCTCCGCGCCAGCGGGAATGGCCCAGCGCATAAAGCGGCACCGCCGCCGCCAGGAACAACACGGACCAGACGCTGGTGACCATATCCGTGGACAAGAACAGCACCAGCAACAGAGCGTTCACGGCGATGCTGATGAGCGCGGGCACCGGATAGAAAGGCATCTTGTAAGGTCGATGCAGATCGGGCTCGGTTCGGCGTAGGCGCAGCGCGCCATAGCTGAGCAGCAGAAAGATGATCATGATGTTGGGCGCATAGAGGTTGAGCAGCACCTCATACAACTCACCCTTGATGAAGCTCGCGCCCGCCACCACCAGTGAAATCGACACGATCACCACCACCAGGGCGGCGCGCGGCGTGCCGCTGGCGGAAACCGTGGCCAGTCCGGGCGGCAACATGCCTTTGCGCGCCATGGCATAGGTGGTGCGCACATGCTCCATCACCTGAAGATTGGCGATGGTGGCAACGCAGATGATGGCCAATATGGTGACCACAGTGCCACTGCCGGCGCCCAGCACCATAGTGGCGGCATCCGAGACCGCCAGGGTCGAACTCACCAGCAACCCGACCGGCACAACATGCAGCACCGCGGCATTGACCAGCACATAGAGCGCCGTCACCAGTGCGATGCCGGCGAAAGTGGCACGGGCGATGTTGCGCTCCGGCTCATGCACTTCTTCCGAAAAATAAACCGCGGCCTGCCAACCGCCATAAGCACCATAGATGGCGCGCAAAGCTATGGCGGCCGCAACCCAGGTGAACAAAGGGGGCGGCGGTGCCGATGCGGCCGCGGCCGGATTGCCGTGCGCAATGAACAAAGTGGCGACCAATGCGACCAGGACGAGCGCCTTCAGCGCACTGCCAATATTCTGCGAAGCGCCGCCCACCCGCGCGCCGATCCAGTTCAGCGCGCCGCAGGCCACAAGCAGGCCGATCGCGACGGCGCCGGTCGGAAGCTCGCTGAAGAAGCCCAGCCGCTGCACATATTGGCCGAACGCCACCGAGATGAAGCCGGTCGACATCACCAGTTGCAGCCAGTCGGCCCAGCCGACAAAGAAACCGGTGAAAGGCCCGATGGCCCGCGCCGCTAACGAATAAGGCCCGCCCGACAAGGGGATCGCCGCGCCCAACTCCACTGTCGGCATGGCATCGATGGCCACGAATAGTCCCCCAGCCAGCCAGGCCAGCAGGATCAGCTTGGGATCGACAAAACCCGCCGCGACCACGGAAGGATTGCGCAGGATGCCCGAGCCGATGGTGCCGCCGATAACCACCGCCAGGCCGAAGCCCAACCCAAAGATGCGCAGCAGGCGGCCGCGGGCATGGTCAGCCGTGAGATCGGAATCAGCCATGCAATCTCCCCCAATGGCCACGGATTAGGGGCGATCGCGGGCAGCTTTGCAACCGGTCTTAGAGGACGCGCCCGAACCAGGTCAGCGACAGGCCAGCGGCAGTCAGCATCAGGATTGCGGCAAGGCCCGCGAAGAAGGAAGTGATTTCCAATTCCTTCGTCTCCATCACCAGCTGCTTGGACAGCACGCTATAGACCTGCTTGAGATCGTCGGCGCTGGCGGCGTGGAAATAGCGGCCCCGCGTCATGTCGGCAATTTTCTTCAAGGCCGGCTCGTCCAACTGGGCTCGCATGGAGAAACCGCCAAAGCCCACGACATTGCCCTGGGTGGTGCCGAAGCCGACTGTATAGACCCGTACGCCATATTCCGAAGCGATACGTGCCGCCTCGACCGGGTCGTAACCGGCATTGGTCTGGCCATCGGTGAGCAAGATTACTACGGCATTCTTGTAGGAGCCGGGTTCCACCGGCACATGTTTCTTCTTGGGCGCCGCACCTGCCCCACGGTCGCCAAGCGCCCGGCCACCATAGCGGTTGAAGCGGTCGCCGCCGCCAAAACCCATGCCGCCATTGCCGTTGCCGAAGCCGCCGCCAGAGAAATTGCTGATCGGAAAATCTTCCTTGGGAAAGATCGTAGACAACGAAACCAGAATGCCGCTGCCCACCGCCGTGCCGCGCTGCAATTCAAAGCGATCGACCGCCGCATTCAGCGCCAGGCGATCGGTGGTCGGGTTCTGTACCGTCAGAGCCGTGGCGGCAAAGGCGACGATGCCGATCTGGACGTCCTTGGGCTGGTCTTTGATATATTGCTTGGCGGCGGCCTGCGCCGCCTCGATGCGCGACGGCTTCACATCAGCGGCGCGCATGCTGCCCGATACGTCCATCGCCAGCATCACGACGGCGCGGGAGGATGGCAGGCTGACCAGCGCAGTCGGGCGCGCCATCGCCAGCAGCAACAGAGTCAACGCCGCCAGCATCAAAGCCGGCGGGACATGACGGCGCCAGCCGGTGACGCCCACTGCGCTCTTGACCATCGCCAGATTGGCATAGCGCAGCGCCGACCTTTTGCGGCGGCGCATGATCAGCACGTACAGCAGCACCGCCAACGGCACGACAATCAGCAGCCAAAGGAATAAGGGCCAGAGAAAGCCGATATGCGGGACCAGGCCCCAGGTTTTGATCGCCCACTCTTTCATGCGGTCTTCTTTGCAAAGCGCAGGCGACGCATGTCGGCGAAGCGCAACACCGCGTCGGCGACATCGTCCTCGGTGGACAATTCTATGGCATCGACACCCGCAGCCTGGAATGCGGTCATCAATTCTTCTTCCCGCGCCTGGGCGGCGGCGGCGAAACGGGCGCGAAAGCCCTTGTCATGCGTATCGACGAATAGCTGGTCGCCATTTTCCGCATCCTGAAAAGTGATCAGGCCCAGATCGGGCAGACGCACCTCCAGGGGATCGGTGAGGCGGACCGCGATCACATCGTGACGATTGGCGAGCTGGCTGAGCGGCTTCTCCCAGCCCGGCGGGCTGATGAAATCGGAGACCACGAACACCAGTGAGCGGCGGCGGATCATTTTTGCGGCATCCGACAATACGCGCTTAAGATCGGTGGGTTGGGCTTTCTTCGGCGCGCGGTACCGCGTGAGCGCATCCAGTAGCACCAGGAATTGCTGCCGCCCGCCGCGCGCCGGCACCATGCGCTCGACACCGCCAGAGAAAAGCAGCGCGCCCGCGCGATTGCCTTTGCCGGACAGAAAGCGGCACATCAGGGTAGTGAATTCGGATAGGACCGCGCGCTTGGAAACGCTGACGGACTGAAAATCGATCGACGGGCTCATGTCGAGCAGGAACCAGGCCGTGATTTCCCGGTCTTCCATAAACTCGCGCACATGGGGAATTTGCAGACGCGCGGTGACGTTCCAGTCCATGTGCCGCACATCATCGTGATACTGGTATTCGCGCAGATCGGCGAAATCCAACCCCTGCCCACGGAACGTGGTCCGGTGATCGCCCTGCAGCAGGCCTTCCAGCCGCCGCGTGATCTTCAGATCGAGGCGGCGAAGAACCGCCTCAGGCGTTCGCGGCGCGGTCATGGCGCTCCAAAACTTTCTCAGGCGCGGGGACGGCCCGCATGATGTCGCGCACCAAATCGTCGGCGCTGATGCCTTCGGCCAGCGCTTCGTAGGACGGCACCACGCGATGGCGCAGCACATCCGCCGCCACATCCACCACATCGGCAGGCAGCGCATAGTCGCGGCCGCGCAGATAGGCCAGCGCCCGGCCCGCTTCGATCAGGCCGATGGTCGCACGTGGGCTGGCCCCGTACTGGATGAGACGGGAATGGCCGTGCAGTCCCGCCCGGCCGGGATCGCGCGTCGCCGTTACCAACCGCACTGCATAGGTGACCAAGGCTGGATCGATATAGATCTTGCGGGCCTGCGCCTGCATCGCCAGCAATTCGTCGGTGGTGGTGACCGCGCCGATGGCGGTGGCCATGCCGGTGACGCGCTGGACGATGACGAACTCTTCGTCTTCGCTGGGATAGCCCACGAGCACCTTCATCATGAAACGGTCGACCTGCGCTTCTGGCAGGGCATAGGTGCCTTCGGTCTCGATCGGGTTCTGGGTCGCCATCACCACGAAGGGCTTGGGCACCGGATGGCTTTCGCCCGCGATGGTGACCTGGCGTTCCTGCATCACTTCCAGCAGCGCGCTCTGCACCTTGGCGGGCGCGCGGTTGATTTCATCGGCCAGCACCAGATTGGCGAAGACGGGCCCCAGCACTGTGGCGAATTCACCGCTCTTCTGGTTATAGACCCGCGTGCCGATCAGATCGGCGGGCACCAGGTCGGGCGTGAATTGGATACGCTTGAAGCTGCCTTGCATCGCCCGCGCCAGGGTCGAGACTGTCAGGGTCTTGGCCAGACCCGGCACGCCTTCCACCAGCAGATGCCCGCCCGCCAGAAGAGCGACCAGCACCCGTTCCAGGAAATGATCCTGGCCGACCACGATCTTCTTCACTTCGTAGAGAAGATGCTCCAACCCTTCATGCGCACTGCTGGCCATGCCGAAACCCTTTTTGTCAGAGAGGATTGTTGCCAACCGCCTTGGCGGCATTTTCGATGGGCACGGCAAACGCCATGCCCGCGAACACGCGCTGGCCGGTGGGATTGTAGATCGCCGTCACGATGCCCACGACTTCGCCGTCGCGATTGACCAAGGGTCCGCCCGAATTGCCCGGATTCACCGCCGCGGTGAACTGGATCAGGTTGGTGAGTGTGGGTTTGTCTTTTTCGGTGGGATCATCGAACTCGCGCTTCAGGCCCGCCACCACGCCGGACGATACTGACGGTCCGATGCCGAAGGGAAAGCCCACCGCGACCACCGTGTCGCCGGGAAACAGATTGGCCGTCGAAGCGAGCGTCGCCGGTTTCAGATCGTCCGGCTGGGTCTTGGTGCGGATCACCGCCAGATCATTTTCCGGCTGCACATTGACCACCGTCGCTTCCGACTTGCTGCCATCGAAGAACGTCACGACCCAGCGGTCGGTGGAATGGATCACATGCAGGTTGGTGAGGATGTCGCCCTTTTCGTCAATCACCACGCCGGTGCCGGTGGAATCGGGATGCTCGTCCTTTTCTTTATCCTTGTCTTTATCCTTATCCTTGCCGTCCGATGCTTTAGGAGCCATTGGTGCCGGCGTGGCCTTGAGATGACTTTTGCGCGCTTCGGCTGCTTCGGCTTTTGCTTCCTGGGCGGCGTGCTCAGGCGACAGGAACCCATCCACCCGCACCACCGAAGGGCCCACCGTGGCGGCGGCCACCGTGGTCTCAGCGGGACCGGGCGGGGTGTTGCCCAATGTGTATTTCACCGCGTTGTCGATATCCCATTGGGTGAGCGCGGCCGCACCGGGGTGGAACCATTGCCAGCCCCCGATCAAGCCAACCGCCACCAGCACCGCTGCGATGGCGGGAAGGCTGCGGTCATGCCGCGCTGCAAACGCCTTGGCCTTCTGCCAGATTTCGACGGCGAGCGACGGGCCCTGTTCCTCTTCAAAGGACCAGGCAACAGGCGTTCCTTCGTCGTTGACCGACGAACCGGAACGCCGCCTCGAGGTGCGGCTGTAAAGAGGTTTTCGCTTCATACCGGTATCCGCCGATAGATCGATGCAAGAAGCCTACGCCAGCCATCCGTTTTAGGCAAAAGCTCGACGCGAGTGTTGCCAAATGTGTGTCATCCAAATGTAAAGGCGTAAGCCTCCACACCGGGATCCAGGAATTCGATGCTGAATGTGTGGTTGTCGATAGCGCCCTGCTGCCGGATCAGTTGGTAAAGGCGCTGGCCGGTGACAGTGCCGTTGCCGGCTTCGTCTGTGTCTTCTCCATGCGCCGCGCCCAGCGGTTGGCCGTCCATTGTCACTTTGAAGCGCACCGGCTTGTTACTGACACCCGGCCCCAGCACCAGATGCAGATCGCGGGCATGGAAATAGAAAGTGATCTTGGCCCCGTCCGCCGCCGATACCGATTTTTCCTCACCGATGGTCCAGCGGCCGGTCAGGCCCCATTGGTTGGGGCCCAGCGGATAGGGCGTCTTGTAAGTTGCGATCTTGTCCGGCTGGGGTGTGTTGGACGCGAAGTTGGTGCCGCGCCCATAGCCCAGATACGTCTCGGGCGATTCCATGTTGTTCCCGTCGGCGGCGGCCAGCGCGCCCTTGGCGTCGGGATCGACGATGCCGCCAGGCACGTCTTTATAGCCGGCTTCCTTGAGCAGGGTCTGGATGACGCGCTCGGACTTGTCATATTCGCCTTCACCGAAGTGATGGGCACGGATGCGTCCCTGCGCATCGATGAAATAATGTGCCGGCCAATATTGATTGTTGAAAGCCTGCCAGATGGCGAGGTTGGAATCGAGCGCCACCGGATAGGTGACACCCATACTTTCCACCGCCTTTTTCACATTGGCGGGGTCTTTCTCGAAGGCAAATTCGGGCGCATGCACGCCCAGCACCACCAGGCCATGATCCTTGTACTTCGCGGCCCAGGCACGGATGTAAGGCAAGGCGCGCAGGCAATTGATGCAGGAATAGGTCCAGAAATCGACCATCACCACCTTGCCGCGCAAGGCTTCACGCGTCAGCGGCGGCGTATTCAGCCAGCCGGTGGCGCCACTCAATTCCGGCATCGTGCCTTCGATGGGAAGATCGCTGCCCGCCACCGCGACAGTCTTGATCGCTTTGGCGGGACGAAACTTGTCGACCAGTCCCTGTTCGAAACGCGACGTGCTCGCCAGCGACACGCGTGCCAGAAAACCAGTGTCGAGGCCGAAAGCGATCACCGCCACGCCCGCCAGCACCAGGACTCCTAAAGCACGGCGCACCCATTCGCCTGCGCCCAAGGATTGCTTCATCGCCGCAAACAACCGCCCGCCCACCAGCAAAGCCAGCGCCAGCGATGTCGCCGCGCCTGCCGCATAGGCAAACAACAGCAATGTGGTCTGGACACTGGCGCCGCTGATTGCCGCGCCTGTCAGCACCAGCCCCAAAATCGGTCCGGCGCAAGGCGCCCACAGCAAACCGGTGGCGATGCCCAGAAGAAAAGACGAACCAACGCCAGATCCTGCGCCCGCTTCGCCCGACAGCCGGTCGCCCAGCGCCACCAGGGGACGGGTAAAGCGATCCGCCAAGGTGCGCGACAACAAAGTGACGGCGAAGAGCGTGAGCAAGACCATGGCGGCAATGCGGCCATATTGATTGGCGCTCACCGCCCAGCCGCCGCCGACGGCCGCAAGACTCGCCACGGCCGCGAACATCACGATCATCCCCGCCAGCAACGGCAAGGTCCCGGTGAGGAACGGCCGCCCGCCTCGCGCAAAAACGAACGGCAGCACCGGCAGGATGCAGGGACTGACAATGGTGAGGATGCCGCCCAGATAGGCCAGCAATATCAGGGTCATTGCGGCACAGCTTTCAAAATTGTGGTTCCATCTTCGCAGCCGTGCCCTCTTCGTGCAATTATCGCTGCCCCGCGGAGAAATATATTTCCCCGCATGTAACCGAAACTGCAGCACCGGAGACGCCCATGAAAACCTTCAAAATGCTGATCAATGGCAAAATGGAAGACGGCGTCGCCGAACTGGATGTGATCAACCCCGCGACCGAGGAAGTCCTGGCCAAGGCGCCCCGCGCCTCCAAGGCACAGTTGAACGCAGCCGTTGCAGCCGCCAAAGCTGCCTTTCCAGGCTGGAGCAATATCGGCATCGAAGCGCGCAAGAAGCATCTGAGCGCGATCGCCGATATTCTGCAGGCAAACGCCGACGAACTGGGGCGTTTGCTGACCCAGGAGCAGGGCAAGCCGCTGGCCGATGCGATGGGCGAAGCCAATGGCCTGGCAGGCATGTTCCGCTACTTCTCGAAATTCGACCTCGCCCCCGAAGTGTTGGAGGAGACCGACAAGCGCAAAGTCGAATTGCGCCGCCGCCCGCTGGGCGTGGTCGCCCTGATCGTGCCATGGAATTTTCCGCTGATCATTCTGGGCTCGAAAATGCCGCCCGCGCTGCTGTCCGGAAACACCATCGTGCTGAAGCCCGCGCCGACCACACCATTGGCGACTTTGCGCTTTGCCGAACTGATCAAGGATGTGCTGCCGCCGGGCGTATTGAACGTAATAACCGACGCCAACGATCTGGGCGCCGAACTAACCAAGCATCCCGATGTGCGCAAAATCTCTTTCACCGGCTCGTCCGGCACCGGCAAGAAAGTGATGAGCAGCGCCGCCGAGACCATCAAGCGCGTCACCTTGGAGCTGGGCGGCAATGACGCCGGCATCGTGCTGGACGATGTGGATACCAAGCTGGCCGCACAAGGCATCTTCAACGGCGCCTTTCGCAACAGCGGCCAGGTCTGCATCGCCATGAAGCGGCTGTATGTCCATGAATCCATCTATGACCAGATGTGCGAAGAGCTGACGGTGCTGGCCGAGAATGCCGTGGTGGGTGACGGCCTGGAACAGGGCACCCAATTTGGGCCTCTTCAGAATCGCATGCAGTTCGAGAAGGTGAAGGAAATTCTGGAAGACGCACGCAAGCACGGCAAGGTATTGGCCGGGGGCAATGTTCCCGACAAAGGCTTCTTCATCCGTCCCACCATCGTGCGCGACATCACGGACGGTACCCGTTTGGTGGACGAGGAACAGTTCGGTCCCGTGTTGCCGGTGATTAAATACTCCGATCCGGAAGATGCACTGGCCCGCGCCAATGCTTCCCCTTACGGGCTGGGCGCATCGGTCTGGTCGTCTAATCCCGACCGCGCCATGGCGCTGGCCGAACGGATGGATGCCGGCACGGTGTGGATCAACAAGCATAGCGAGCTGGCGGCCCACATTCCTTTCGGCGGCGCAAAAGAATCGGGCATTGGCGTGGAGATGGGCGAAGAAGGCCTGGCCGAATTCACGCAATTGCAGGTGATAAACGCGGCGCGCTGACACTGCGCCGCGAGCGTGTTCGCCGCCTTCGCGGCTCCCCTTCAAATAGGAGACGATGATGCTGAAACTGACAGTTTCGATTTTTGCGCTGGGAATTTCCGCATTGGCGATGCCCGTATCGGCTGCCCCGGCTTGTGAGCCTGGCAATGGCGGGCTCACTCTGCCCAAGGATTTCTGCGCCATGGTGGTTGCCGATGGCCTGGGTTATGCGCGTCATGCGGTGGCGGCGTCCAATGGCGATCTCTATGTCGCCTTGCGCGCCAACAGCGGCACGCCCGGCGGCGTGGTCGCGCTGCATGACAGCAAAGGCGACGGCCATTTCGACGTGAAGCAGAAATTCGGCAGCGGCAACGCCACCGGCGTCGCCTTCCGTGATGGCTATCTCTATGTCGCGCAGGTCACCGATGTCATTCGCTACAAGATGACGCCGGGCCAGTTGGTGCCAACCGGCCAGCCGGAGACGGTGGTGTCCGGCTTCGATGCTGCGCGCGAGCATAACGACAAAGGCATCGCCTTCGATGACAAGGGCTTCCTCTATGTCAATGTCGGAAGCCCTTCGAATGCCTGCCAGGCGCGAGACCGCATGAATGGCTCGCCGGGCCAAGACCCCTGCCCGATCCTGGAAAAGCATGGCGGCATCTGGAAATTTGATTCCAAGAAGCTGAACCAGAAACAGGAAGACGGTACACGCGTCGTTACCGGACTGCGGCAGGAACCCGATGTCGCCTGGGGTCATGGCGCGATCTACACGGTGATGAACAACCGCGACCAGATCGATACGCTCTACCCAGAGCATTTCAGCGCCGAGGACAACAACAACGGCCCTGCCGAAGTGCTGTACCGCGCCGACCAGGGCGCGGATTTCGGCTGGCCCTACTGCTATTTCGACTATCGCCAGCAGAAATTGTTGCTCAATCCGGAATATGGCGGTGATGGCAAGGAAGCCGTCCGCTGCAGCAAATTCACCTTGCCCGCTGCCAGTTATCCGGCGCATTGGGCGCCCGTCGACGTGAAATTCTATGACGGCAAGCAATTCCCCGCCGCGTATCAGGGCGGTGCCTTCATCGCCTTCCACGGCTCGTGGAACCGCACCGTCGAGCAGCGCCCAGGCGCGGTGGTGTTCCAGCCTTTCGCAAACGGCAAGCCGTCCGGCAAGTATGAAGTCTTTGCGGATGGTTTCAGCGGATCGGGGCCGGTCAAGGGCCGCAACGATCACGTCACGCGTCCCGATGGTGTGGCGGTGGCGCCCGACGGCTCGCTCTACATCACCGACAGTGAAAAAGGCAAAGTCTGGCGCGTCTTTTATCGCGGCTGATCATCGGGCTCACGCCTCGCTTGCGAAAGACAGCAAGCGGGGCGTGCTCGGCTTTTTCGTGCAAGGCGATCCGGCGGCATAGCGCATCGCGGTACCGGATTTGGTCGCCACGATTTCCGTATAGCTGACCGTCCTTGCATCGGCGCGGTGCATGCAGATGGAAAACGGCCCCCGCTCCGGCAGATGCGATTGATGCAGCGTCCGCAGACCGGCTGACGTCAAAGGCGATTTTGCCGATTTGCGTACCACGACCGCGCGCATCTTGTTGGTCAGCACCTCGTCATAGCCGGATGAAAACCAGTGCCGGCGTTTCCAGCCGAAACGGCTGGACGTAAGAACCGCTCCATCCCACCGCCACTCGCGCACCGCCCGCTCCCTGGCAGACACCGCGATCAACCGGAACGGATTGATCCTGGACAGCGGCAGATCGGCGAACATCGCTGCCACTTCCGCGAAACTCTCCGCCGCCAGCAGATGCGGAATGATGATCCCCCGGCTGACACAGAATGCACGGTCGCGTTGCGGCTTGGCATACCAATTGACCAGGGCCAGAGTCAGGCCCGCGTCATTGGCGCCGATCCAGGTGCCGCCGCCGGTCTCGCTGGGATAAAGCGACGCGCGCGTTCCGGCCCAATGCCGGCGCGGCGACAGCGCGCGCGGGCGCGAGACCTGCTCGTCGCGATTCATCGCCAGCATGAATCCGTGGCGCGTCGGAAGAAACGAAACAGTGCACATTGAATCGGTCGCGCGTTAATCGGCCAGAGGATAGCAGGCGCTGAGCTGCTGGTACTTCTTCCACTCTTCCCGCAGCAGGCCCACGGTCGCGGGCTGATGTCCCAGCTTGCGATTGGCGGCGCCGATGGCGAACACCAAATCCCATTGCCGAAACAAGGTCGCATAGGCCTGGAAGATGGAATTGCGGCTGTCATAGATGCTGGTCGCTTCCGAGGCTGCGCCGTTCAGCTCCAGAATCTTGAAATTCTCGCCGGCCAGGATGTCGCCGTCCTGAGCGTAACGAATGTCATAGCGACCGATGAAGAAGCCCGGCACCTGGCGCGAGATCTGGTCGATGCGCGTCTCCAGCGCCGCGCTCCACAAATGCATGCCATCGCGGAAAATGCAGCCCTGGCAATGATTGCCCGCTTCCACCAGCTTGAGCTGCTCGCCCGCCGCCAGGACTTTGCCGCGGACCGCGCGATGGCGCTGCAGATAGGTGCTGGCCATGATCGCGGCGCGGCTATCCGCCTGGATCAACTGCTCCACCGTGTTGCGGCCATCGCCCGTCACGGAGGGGAAAATCTTTTCGGTGATCGCGAAGATGCGCCCCCGTTCTTCATTCGGAAACCGGTAATAAAAAATCCCCGCTTCGCAGGGACCCGCCGCATATTCCTGCAGGATCACGTCGCCGGAAACCTGTTGCAGGTAATCGCGCGCCTCCTCCTGCGCCCGCACCAGCCTAAAGCCGCTGCCGCGATGGGCGATATTGGGCTTCAGCACCACCGGCAGGCTCAAGCCATGTTCGGCACAAAAATGCTCGAATTGCGCCATGCGCTCGTCCGGCGTGCCGTGGGTGATCAATGCAGCGCGGGCGGTGAAATCGGGTGATGTCGCAAACAGGTCGCGAAGAATTTCGTCTTTCGATTCCCCTACAATGCCGCCGGTCAGCATCCCGGGATTGGCGATGGTGGGCAGATTTATGCCGCGATACTTGATCGCCAACCGCACATAATTCAGCCCGATGGGAATATAGAACAGATTGGCGGGCCAGAATTCCCATTGCAGCCAGCGTTGAACGGTTGGGGTCTGGATCAGGGCACGAATGCGCCCGCGAAAAACAAAGGGCAGCCCCACCAGGACCAGTATCGCCACTGCCGTCATAATGAGTGTGCCCTTTGCCACGGCATACCAGGCGACGGCCTGCGTTCCCGCAGCCCATACCAAGGTGAACACCAGCGGCACCCAAACAAGTCCCATCAACGCCGTCACCGCTGCAAAGGACAGGAATGGAACCGCCAAGGTCCCGGCGATCAGATAGGTGGGAAGACGCAATCCCGGAACGAAGCGGGCGACCAGCAGGACCAGCAAGCCCCGCTTCTTCCACCAGGCTTCGCTGCGCGCCAGGCGATCTTGATTGACGCGCCGCTTCACCCAAGCCCGCGCAAGGAAGGGGCGGCCGAAATAGCGCGCCACGGCATAAAGCCCCAGATCGCCCAACCAGATCCCCAGAAAACAGACGGCAAGGCCCAGGGGGGTCGCCAGTTGCCCTGCAACCGCGAGCGCGGCGCCACCCAAGGTCGCGGCATCCTCAGAAAAAAAGGTCAGGAAGAAAAGCGATGCCGCCTTAGTCCATGTCAGGTCGAGCGCGGTCATGCTGACCTGCGCGCGGACCGGGCCTGCTTTTGATAATCGATGGTGGATGGTGCGACGCCGAAATCCTGCGGTACGGGAATTTTCCGCATGTCGCAGATCAGGCCGATCAAGGCGTAATGATGGATGGCGTGGGACACCGCATACATGATCTCGCGGCCAACGGTCGATACTGCACTGCAGGATCCCGGATCGGCATAGGAAATCTTGTACCGTGCTTCAATCGGCCGGTCGGCCGGAAGGGTGGAGAGAAAGCGGGCGGCGTGGCGGAAATCCCGCGTCACCTGGAGCGCGAAAAGCCGCTCCGTCTCCAGGCCGGCATCCCGTTCGCGCCTGTCATAGTCGATCTGGGTTTCGTTGACCGCTTCGAACAGCAGCTTGAAATGTTCCAGGCTGTGCCGGTAATGGCCCCCCACCGACGCACGCAAGGCATCGGAATCGGCATATTGCGCGTCGCTGAGCCCCGCCAGCAGGGCTTCGCCTTGCTCGAGCACCTCGTCCATCGCGGCCAGAAGCTGGTTGGCGCTCATTCCCAGATACCCTTTCGGCGTCGCCGCCGCCGTTCGAACAACAGATTTCGAACCACGCGGCGGATAGTGGGAATTCTCCCCCGGGCACACAAGAGGATTATCCCGCAGCGCCGGTTAAATCTCCGATGGGCGCGCCTCTAGGTTGAAACCGAGCGCAATTGCGCAGTGCATCTTGGTGTTTTGCGGGTCCAGTCGCTATAGTCAGCGGAATATCACGTTCCGGGGAGCCCATGAACTCGAAATTCTTCGCGATTCTCACCGCCGCTGTGCTGACATCCGGTGCCGCCGGTGCGCAGGAAATGCAGGCCGCGCCGAAATGCACCGAAATGGTGGTGCCGCCCCCGGCACTGGCGGGATGGACCAGCAAGCAGGATGTCAGTTCCGCCCTCAAGACTGATGGTCTAGCCCAGGCTGCGCTGACGATCGACCATGGCGCCAATGTCGCCCTGCACCCCACGCGCGAAGTTTCCTATGTCAACCAGCCGGACAAGCCGGGCGGGTCGGTATCGAATGGCGGATTGCTGACGGTTTCCATCGCCACGGCTGGGACCTATCAGATCAATCTCAGTGCGGGCGCCTGGATCGATCTGCTCAAGGACGGTGCCGCCGTGCTGTCGACCGCGCACGCGCCGGGCCCTGTTTGCACCGGCATCCGCAAGACCGTGCAATTCCCTCTGCAGCCCGGTCGCTATGTGCTGCAACTGTCTGCCAATGCCGATCCCACCATTCAAGTGATGGTCTCGCGCGTTCCGTGATGCGGATTTTTATCGCCCACGAATGCCGCAGGTCAGAGCCGGTCGCGTCCCGGCTGGGTAATGTATTCGGTCCGGTATTTGCCGCTTTGCAGCAGGACTTTCACGGCGACAAAGCCGCCAGACTTGCTGGCGCTATTGGCGCCGCGGATCGCGATGCCGATGGCGTTCGCCCGGTCTGCCGCATTGCCAATCGGCTCTCGCCCGTCATTCAGGGCGATGAATTTCTTTTGCACGGCATCCCACTCGACGGTGAAGATGCGCATGGCATTTGGAGGAATGGGACTCGCGGGCATGTGCCCTCACCTTTGGCCGGCGAAAATTCCGCCAACGTCAGGTTTCAATTTATCACAAGCCGCGCGCGGTCGATCGAAACATCCAAGAGCGGTTAATCCGGCAAAGGGCTTAGCTAAGAAAAGCGGCTATTAACGCCGCTTTCGCGCAAGCTATTGCGGCACGGCAATCGTGCCCTGACGCCGAACGGCCAATGGCAAGTTTCAGGCGTCACTTATGAGTTGGAGACACAGGTGCCGCGCGGACAATGGTTCATGACGCTCTTTCTCACGCCACCGGGCTATGTCGTCATTCCGCCGTTGTGACGTCTAGGGAGCATCCCTCATCAACCGCAAAAACTCGTTCCCCAAAGGAGTGAGGAAGACGGCGCCAGAGGCGATTTGATATTGCACCGGCAATTCCGCAATGCCTATTTCTATTAGATTCAGAAAAGAAACTGTGACCTGATCATCCTGCAAATTCAATTTTCTCGCAATTCGAGATCGCTGATTTTCATCTGTCTGCTGCGGTAGTAAATCCAATATCGGGACATCAATTGGCTCCATCATCTTTACAATATCAATGTATTGCCGCCGATAATGTTTTGCTCGGTTGGGGTCCGTCGCAGCTGCGGCCAATTTGGCCCAAAGCGAAAGCAACTCTTCGCGGCTTTCGTCCTGTGCTGCTTCAAGGAGTGGAACTGCAACGCTCGGTGAAGGCTCAATTGGCTCTTTAACACCGCGCCGCTTAAGAATTTCTTCTGTTTCCTGTTTAAGCCGGGCGGTAATGCGGACGCGCTGCTCTTTGATCCAAGCGCCGCCCGAAATTGCAATTCCATCGCTTACTACGTCTGTGAATGGCTTAAGGGCAATCTCCATTCCCGCTTTGACCAGGTCTTTTTCATCAATCGTCATTTGTGCCCCTAGTTCTGCGTCTCAGCATTCGCCACATCACCGACCAGTTCGATGCGGAGGCGCGGAGTAACTAATCGCAATGATCGCACCCTTCAGCCGATGGCTTGCATCAACTGCTTATGGTTGTCACACAGACCGAACTTCTGCTCAACAAATGTTGCACAATTCAAAATG
>JBEPVO010000029.1:0-23316 GCA_041690975.1 Alphaproteobacteria bacterium | reverse complement strand
GTGGCGGGCGTCTGGCAGATCCGGTCGTGGCCGGCGCCGAAAAACAGGGACGGCGTCGCAATCGCCTCCGCATAGCCGGCACTGCGCGTCAGGGCGATGGCTTGAATCGCCGCCTCCAGCCAGCCCCAGGTGGGGCCATTGAGCCGCAGGTCCGGATTGGCGGCGAGCAGCGCCTGGGTGCGGGCATAGCGCGCAGGATCGGAGGTGACGATCTGCCGGTCGAACGGCAATGTCAGCTGGTCGCGCGCGGCCATGCCCCAGACATAGTCGGTGGACGGGGCCGCACGGTTGAGGTGACGCGCGATTTTCTCCACCACCCACCAGGGCGCGCCGCGCGGATTGATCCCTAGCATGGGGGCGCAAAGGATTGCGGCGGCGAACGCGCCCGGAACATCGTGCAGCCGGCGCAGCAGGATGTTCCCGCCCATCGAATGCGCCATCGCGATCGTTGGCAGGTTCATCGGTTCGACCACCGCACGGATCACGGCATCCAGATCCTGGTCGTACGCGGTGAAGTCCTCGATATGCGCCTTGCGGGCATCGGGCAGCGAGCGGTCCGAACCGCCCTGACCGCGCCAGTCGAAAGTGACGACGGAAAAACCGCGGCCGCGCAATTCGTCGATCACTTCAAAATATTTCTCGATGAATTCGGTCTGGCCGTTCAGCAACAGGCACACGGCGCGTGGCTGGTCCGCATCGAAACGCGCCACGCGCAACCGGACGGTGCCGGCGGTCACGAAGAAGGAACGGAAATCTTGAAGGGCGGGTATCATCGGACGCCTAGTTTGCGTAGCCTGCTGCTTGCGTTCAAGCTCGGATCATGAAGACCGACCGCGACGCGCTAGGCTGGGCTTGTTTTCTGATCCATGTCGCCGTGCTGGCGGGCGTGGTTCTGGGCTGGGCCTTGCCGGGCCGCGATTGGCTCGCGGCCTATCTGGTCTTCCTGCCTTTGATGTTCCTGCATTGGAAACTCAATCGCGGCGCCTGCATCCTCAGCAATCTGGAGAATTGGCTGCGCCATCGCCGCTGGCGAGCGCAGCAAACCAACCGCGAGGAAGGCGCGTGGTTGCGCACCATGCTGGCGGATACCACCGGCGTCGCACTGACCCGCGCCCGCATGGACGCCGTGATCTACAGTGCGATGGCCGTGTTCTGGTTGCTGGGACTGGCGCACCGGGCCGGAAAATTCTGACACGCCGGGGTATTTGCGGGCCTTGAAGGCTCGGGTTCCGTGCCCATCTAAAAGCTGTTCCGGGGGCGTTTTTGCACCGGAAAACACAACGCTTTTAGGAGGTTGTACCCATGCGTCTGGATTATTCGCCTTTCTTCCGTTCCACCGTCGGCTTCGATCGTCTTCTCGATCTTCTCGAGAGTGCCGACACCGCGCAGGGCTATCCGCCCTACAATATCGAGCGCAGCGACGAGAATAATTATCGCGTCACCATCGCCGCCGCCGGTTTCGCCGAGAAGGACCTCGGTGTTGAAGTCGCCGATGGCGTCCTCACCGTCACCGGCAAGCGCGAAGAGAGCGGCAAACCTGCCTATCTCCATCAAGGCATTGCCGGGCGCGCTTTCGAACGCAAATTCCAGCTTGCCGAACATGTCGAAGTCAAAGGCGCCAAGCTCGAAAACGGCTTGCTGCATGTAGACTTGGAACGCATCGTGCCCGAAGCCAAGAAACCCCGCCGCATCAATATCAATGCGCCGGACCTGAAGAGCATCGAAGGTTCGAAAGCGGCCTGATTTTTGCCCCCATCTGTCTTCCTGAGGTCAAGCCTTCGGAAGACATCTTCCCCCCGCCAATGGCTTTGCCATGCGGGGGAAGAAAGCCAGTGACTGATCAAGCAAGGCGAGGTGCCGCCAGTGGCGCCTCGCCTTTTTCTTTTTGATGCAAAGCCGAGGCCCGCCTCCCCTGCGCGCGCGTTAGCGCGCTGGCGGGGGAAGTGCCCGTAGCAACCTCTCGAGGTTGCGTAGGGCGGAGGGGGAATTAAGCAGATTCGGCAAATTCCATCGGCAGTTTCGCGCCCGTGAGATTCACGTCATCGAGATCGGCATCGCGAAGATCCGCGCCTGTCAGGTTGGCATAGCCGAAATCGCAGCCGATCATGTGCGTGCGGCGCAGATCCGCGCCGTGAAAATCGGCATAGCGTGCTTCGGCGTTATCGAGCCGCGCCGGCAACAACCGCGCGCCGGTAATGACCAAGGGGCTGAGATTGGTGTCGCTGAAATCGGCATGGCTGAGCTTTGCGCCTGCCAGATTGACGCCGCGCAAATCCGCGCCGTGCAGCCGGGCGCTGCGTAGGTCGCAGCCCGCCAGATTGCTGCCTTGAAGCGAGGCGCCTTCCAGATTCACGCCATACAGAATCGCACCCGGCGCCACCAAGGCCGTGAGCTTACGGTGTACCAGATTGCGCACCCGGCGCAGATCCAGGCCGGTAATATCGGCGGGTCTGCTTTCGCGTCCGTCGCTCTGGGCCCAGAGCGAATGCGCGTCCAGCATGTCTTCAATGCGTTTGGTTTCCGCGGGATCCGGCTCGCTCTTGTCCGTGAGGGTGTGAGACAGATCGGCGCCATGGGTGTTGGCGAAATCCATCCGGGCGCCCACCAGGATCGCGCCGGCCAGATCGGCCCCCGTCAGGTCACAGCCCGACAGATCGGCATTCTCCAGATTGGCGCCGGTGAGACGTGCCTGGCGCAGATTGGCGCGGGTCAGGCGGCAGCCTTTCATCACCGCGTCGGTGAAGTCGGCCTGTACCGCCATGGCGCCGGTCAATTTGGCGCGCTCGAGGTTGGCGGAATTGAGCATGGCGGACGGAAGTTCGGACGGCTTGGAATCATGTTGCAGCACGCGCAGATTGCCGTGCCGGTCCTTGGTCATGATCGTGCCTTCGCGAAAATCCGCTTCATAGAGATCGGTGCCCATCAAGTTGGCACCCCGCAGCGAAGCGCCCCGAAGGTCGGCCCGCCGCATATGCGCGTTGACCAGGTTGGCACGGCGCAGGTCAGCGCCGAAGAAGCTGGCCGCATCCAGCCGGGCACCGGCTAGGTTGGTTTCCTCCAGCACCGCACCGGTAAAGTCGGCATCGGCCAGGTTACGCCCCGACAGGTCCAGCCTGGACAGGTCGCAGAAGGTGAAAGAGGCGCGCGCCCCGCCCAGACGGCCGGAATACAGCATCTCGTGGCGGTCGGCGGCTGCCGAAACCTCCTGTTGGGTCAATTTTGCGAGGCTGGTGTGCCGGCCCGGATTCATGGCGAACAACGCTCAGGTTAAGCCTTTTTCATGCGGAATAGTGGGCGAAAACGGGCTAACACCCGATTAAGACGTGAAAATTTGCTGTTGAACGGCGGCGCGGGCCGGGTACAAAGGCGGTCCGGGACCGGCCCGGACGGTTAAGAGCGGAAAGCCCGACAAGGCTGGAGCCAGATCAAGGGTTTGCGCGGATACCGCGGGCGTCCTTGGCCAATAACAACGAGGTTTGGATTTTGACGAAGCACCGCCTGATGCTTTCCGCCGCCACGGCCGCTTTGCTGGCCGCGCCCCTGACGATCTCGGCGGCTCGTGCAGCGACCACCATCACCGACACCCGCAAGGCCGCCATCAACACCACGACCCTGGGTGACATCACCATCACGTCCGGTGGGGTCGACATCAAGGCCGCCACCCCGGCCGTGACCATCAATTCGAACAATTTCCTGATCAACAGCGGTTCGATTTCCAACCAGAACACGGCCGGCGCGATCGGCATCCTGGTCGACACCACTGCGGGCGACATCGTCAACAGCACCGGCATCAGCAATCTGGGCAACATCAATCTTTCCGGAACTGGCACCGGCAAGTCCGCGCTTGTCATTCAGGGCGGCCATACGTTCTACGCGCCAATCAATTTCAACACGGTCGTCAGCACGGTCGGCACCACTGTCGCCGGTTCATCGATTGCGGTTGTGGGCGATACCAGCAACATCTTCACCCTGGTCCAGGGCACGACCATCGACGGCGATGTGATCATGGGCGGCAGCATGGTTCAGACCGTCAGCGACAAATCCACCACCGGTGGCAACACGGCCATCGATATCGCAGGCAACCTCAACGGCAATTTCCTCATTGGTCAGGGCGCGACCTTGACCTCGATTGGCAATCAAGCGCGCGGCATCGTCATTCTGGGCCCGATAACGCCTTGCGTGAACAATGCCGGCAATGGCTATACCTGCGCCAATTCCGGCACTGCGGCCGCCTCGACGGGAACCTTCGCGAATTTCGGCACCATCACGGTGTTCGGCACCCTCACTCCCAATCGCAAAGGCGGAAATTTCGAGAGCGGTAGCGCCGTCATCATTGGAAGTTCGGTGGCCGGTGGCTTTTTGAATGCCGGTCCCTCGACCTCCAACGGTGTGACACCTGTCGCGACGATCACCGGCAATGGCGATATCCTCAACAGCAGCAGCGGTTCGATATTCTCGCCGGTCGTGCTGATCGATCCGTCGCAGACGATCTCTTCCCTCAATCCGACCGTGCGCGGACCTGCCGTCCTGGGTCCGGTCGGCATCGCGATCGACCCAGTGGATGGCGGCAAGGGCTATGGCTTTATCAATCACGGCAACATAACCGCCCAGCCCGTCGACCTGGATGTGAGCGCCCTGGCAGTCGCCATTCAGGGGTCTTCTGCCGTCAATTTCACCTGCCTGGGTGTTGTTTCCGGCGCTGCTTGCAATTCGGCAGCGGCCACGGGCGGCTTGCTTAATACCGGCACCATCCGTGCCCAGGGAACCACCAAGGAAGACACCACATCCTCCATTACGGCGACCGGTCTTTATGTCGGCGCCTTCGCCACGTTGCCCCGCCTCGATGTCGCGGGTGAGTTCATCAGCGGTTCTTCCTTCACTTCCGGGGTGATCAGCGCGGCGGTTGTTGGCCCCGGCGGCGGTGTCGCCACCGCGGTGCAGATCGGCGACCAGGCCATCGTGCCGCAGATCGACGTGCTGCAGCACGGCTCGATCGTCGCCCAAATTAAGACCAGCACGATCTCGCCTGACGCCGTCAATTCGCCTGCCAGTTCGCCCTTCACCCAAAGCGCGACCGCCATTTTGGATCAGTCCGGCAGCGTCAAGCTGATCAACAATGCAGGCCTGATCGCTGCGCTCACCACGGTGCAGACGCCCGGCGCCAACGCGGCGGTGGTCAACAATACGCTGGCGATCAACCTTCTCTCCGGTTCGACGGGCCACACTGTCATCAACAATAGCGGGATCATCGAAGGCGATGTGCTGTTCAATTCGGGCGGCGGCGCCAATGTTCTGAATGTCGGCAATGTCGGTGACGTCACCAATCCCAACGACAATAGCGGCAACGCCAACACGGCAATCACCGCGATACAGGGTTCTGCGGTCTCCAACACGCCCTTCAATTATGCCAGCGTGACCGGACGCATCAGCGGCACCTTTTCCGGCGCCGCCCCCACCAGCCTTACCAATCTGATCAACTTCGGTTCGGGCACCGGCAACCTGCTGCATGTCGGTGGCTTCGGCTATGTCAACAGCGTCATCTCTTCCGGTCCCGGGGGGCTGGATATCCATGTCGACAATAATGGCCAATTGTTCCTGTCTGCGCCGACCGGCGGCTCCGTCAACACCCATGACCTGATCGTCGCCAATGGCGGCACCATTGGTCTGTCGCTGACGCAGATCAATGCCGCATCGGTCACCCCCGTGGTGTTAGCCGCCAACAACGGCACCACCGCTCCCACCGTCACGCTTTCCAACGCCATCATCGGGCTGAAGCTGGGCAGCTTCATCTCGTCGGGCACGACCGCGGCATCGACCGCCAATCCGACACGCCAAGTGATCACCCTGATCCGCTCGGCGACCGTCATCAACGACACCACCCTGGCGCAGCAGAACGCCAACCTGTCGCAGAACATTCCGTTCCTGTTCGAATCCCAGACCGACACGATCGGCAACACCGCCGGCGTGCCCGATCCCTTGTCCTTCAATGCCGGAAAAACCGATCTGCTTCTTTCTTTGTTGCCGCGCTCCACCGGTGCAACCAATGCCGACGGCACGCCGGGCCTCAATTTGAGCGGCGATTCCAAAGCGGTGTTTCCCTTTGCCGCCGCGGCGTTGGCCAACGATTCGGAGCTGGGCGCCGCGATCGGTTCGAACTTGACGGTCTACAAGACCAATGGCGTGCCCTCGAGCGGCATCAACATCGCCGCCAGCCAGCAGAAGGCGCAGCAGGTTTTCTCGCAAATGACTCCCGATGTTTCGGGCGGCACCCGCCAGGTCGCCATTCTTCTCACCGACCAGGCCACCGGTCCGGTTGCGGCCCGCCAACGCCTGCTGCGCTCCTATGCCGATCAGCAGGGCGAACTCACGCTCTGGAGCGAGGAGTTTGTCGGCAACATCAACAACAAGGGACGCAACGACGCCAACGGCACCTTGACCAATTACAAGGATCACGGCTTCGGCTTCTCGCTGGGTATGGACTCAGGTTCGACCCGCGGCGGCTGGTATGGCGGCGCGATCAGTTATTATTCGGGCGATGTCAGCCAGACCCTGCCGCACCACAGCATCACGCATGAGCAGTGGTACATGCTCACCGGCTACAGCGACTGGCGCGGCAAGCATGTCTTCATCGACACCACCGGCAGCGTCGCCTATGGCAGCTTCAATGGCGACCGCTCTCTGGCGGTCGGCGATGTGAGCCGCACAGCGGTTGGCAAGCGCGCCGCCCTTCTGGCTTCTCTGGGCGCCACCGGCGGCTTCTACCTGAAATACGGCTTCCTGAATATCTTGCCGCATATCGGGGTCGATGGCCTGACCACGCGCGAGGAAGGCTATACCGAAACCGGTGGTGGCGAAGGCCTCGACCTGCAGCTCGCGCCTTACTATGCCAACTCGCTGCGCGGCTCGATCGGCACCGACTTCAAGACCAACTTCAACATCTTCGGCGCCACAGTCTCGCCAGAAGCGCGCGTGGGCTATCGTTACGATGTCGTCAACACACCCGTGAAGCTGAAGGGCGGCTTCGTCTCGACCGGCGGTCTGAACACGCCCAACAACACCTTCACTTTTGTCGGTCCGGATCCCGACAGCGGCAATGCGGTGGCGGGTCTGTCGCTGGGTGCGGGCACCGACACCTGGCATCTGGGCGTCAATTACGACTGGATCCGCGGCAACAATGGATCGACGACCCAGGTCGGCACCCTCACCCTGCTAGGGCGCATCTGACGGTGAGCCGCGGCGCGCGAAGCGCGTGAGCACGTCCGGTGGACGACCTGCGAGAGCAGCGAACGCCGCGAGCACAAGCGAGCGGCGGATCGCTGTTACGTCGAGGTTCGTTTGCTCCGGGCGTTGCCGCTACGCTGTCGCTAGGCAACCCCGCTCAGGAATCAAAATCTCGCGCGTCAGCGGGTTCGCGGAATTATTCTGCCTTCGCCAGTTCGATGAGCTTGGCGACATGCTCGTCGGGGGTGGCGAAGGCGAGGGCGAGGCGGGTGATGACCTTTCCGTCTTTCGGCCCAAACCAGTCATAGAATTGTGCGCCGCCCGCGCGCATCTGCGCGGCTTTTTCCACCGGCATGCGGGCGAACACCATGTTGGTCTCCACCGGATAGACGATCTCGATATCGGGGATCTGTTTGAGGTGACCGGCAAGATGCGATGCCAGCGCATTGGCGCGTGCTCCGCTGGTCAGCCACAGATCGTCCTTCAGCATGGCTTCCAGCTGGGCCGATACAAAGCGCATCTTGGACGCCAGATGTCCGCCCCGCTTGCGGCGATATTCGAATTCACTTGCCAGGGTGGGATCGAAGAACACCACCGCTTCGGCGGCCAGTGCGCCGGCCTTGGTGGCACCGAAAGACAGCACATCCACGCCGCATTTCCACGTCGCTTCCGCCGGCGCGCCGCCCAGATGCGCCATCGCGTTGGCAAAGCGGGCGCCGTCCATATGCAGTTTCAGATTTTTGGCGTGCGCAAGAGCGCTGATCGCGGCCAGTTCTGCAGCGGTATAGACCGTGCCTTGTTCGCTGGCCTGGCTGACGCTGATGACGCGGGGCTGCACGCTATGGACGCTGTCGTCCAATCCATTCAGCGCGTCCGCGATTGTCTGCGGCGTCAGCTTGCCGTCAGCGCCGTCCAGCCCGATCAGCTTGGCGCCGGAATAGAATTCTGGCGCGCCGCATTCGGACGTCATGATGTGACTGTCCTTGTGACACAGCACGGCACCGAAAGGCGGTGTGAGGCACGCCAGCGCCAGCGCGTTGGCGGCGGTGCCGGTGAAAACGGGAAAAGCCGCAACCTCGCACCCGAAAAGACCGGCAAAGCGTGCGGTCAGATCCTTGGTGGCTGTGTCATTGCCATACGCCAGGGCCGCGCCCTGATCGGCGGCGTGAATTGCCGCCCAGACCTCTGGCAGCACCCCATAGGCATTGTCCGAAGCGAAATTCATGTCACCAGCTTCCCGTGTTGGCCATCGAAGCCCAGGGCTCCCTGGGCGGCAGGCGCTCGCCTTCCTGCAGCAATTCGATGGAAATGCCATCAGGCGAACGAATGAACGCCATATGGCCGTCCCGGGGCGGTCGATTGATGGTGACGCCTGCCGCCATCAACTTTTCGCAAAGCGCGTAAATATCGGGCACGGCATAGGCGAGATGGCCGAAATTGCGGCCCCCGCCATAGGTTTCCCTATCCCAGTTCCACGTCAGTTCGACCATTGGGCTGTTCGCTTCCGCCTGGTCATGGTCGGCCGGCGCAGCAAGAAAAACGAGGGTAAAGCGGCCTTTCTCGTTTTCCTGCCGCCGAATCTCCGCAAGGCCTAGCTTGGCGCAATAGAAATCCAACGCCGAATCCAGGTCGGAAACGCGCACCATTGTGTGCAAATACCGCATGACAAAAGCCTTTGACTGACGGGCGTACTTTCCGCGAAAGGCCGAAATCAAGCAATTCCGCCGGCCCGTTTTTGTGACACGCGCGACGGTCGAATTTCACACAGGTTTTTTCGCCGCACGCTGTGACACAAAAACAGGCAAGGAACCTGTGCAATTGGCTAATGGAAGCGGCAATCTTTTATGTTGCTTTGCGAATGGAACCAATTCATACGAAGCGGACTGTCGCGATTCAGCTATGAATTATGAGGGGTTACTCTCTATCGCGACGAATTTTTTTGTTATGCTGCACTTGCTAAGTGCATGGCGGACGACATTCTGCGGCGGCTTCTTTTGCGCGGCCGATTTCTTTTTTCCGGGCACCTGCCGCGCTCTTGAATCTGCGTTTCCTCTTGCCAAGCGCGATTACGATTGCTTTAACAAACACCAACGAGTGCCGATTAATGGCGCCAGGTTGGGAAGCATTTTGTCTCGATCCCAAGTTTGTTCGCCCGGCGCAGACGCGCGCCGGGTTTGTCTTGTCTAGTGAGCGAGAGCGCATGGAACGTCCACATCATCTAGAGACTGCGAAAACATCCACCAGCAGCAAGTTGGGTGGCATCGTCATTGTCGTCCTGATTCACGTTGCTGCCATTACGGCGCTTGTCATCACGCTGGCGTCCGGCCAGATCATGAAGCAGATCCGCGACATTCAGGCTTCCGTGGCTGCCGATAAAGTGCCGCCCAAGGCGCCGCCGCCGCCGCCGCCGGATCTGGCCAAGCCGCCGCCGCCGATCGCCATCGTGCCGGAATTCAGCGTGCAGCAGGAAGCGCCGCCGCCGATCACCGTGGTCAAGCAGGCGCCGCCCGCACCGCCTGCTGCCGCGCCAGCGGCTGCGCCGACCCAGCTGGAGTCGATCGTTCGCACCCATTCGTTGCCGCCTTACCCGACCATCTCCCAGCGTCTGGGCGAACAGGGCACGACGCAAATGGAAGTCGGGATCAACACCGAAGGCACGGTCACCGAGTGCAAAGTCACCAAGTCGTCCGGGTCGGAGCGTCTCGATACCGCCGCTTGCACATATGTGCAGGGCCATTGGAGATGGAAGCCGCCAACGCGGGAAGGCAAGGCAGTTGCGGTCAATACCGCCGTGTCCGTTGTCTGGAATCTGAAAGACGCTCAGTAACAACCAATTTATCTGCTTATTCACGGAGTGAGAAAATGAACTTCAAGACCCTGACGATCGCAGCCGCTATCGTCGTTATGACCGGCCTGAGCGCTGTTGCTCCGGCTTCTGCCCAGAATGCTCCCGCCGCTCCGGCTGCGGACGCTGCTGCTCCCGCCGCTCCGGCCGCGGACGCTGCTGCCCCGGCCGCTCCGGCTGCCGACGCCGCTGCTGCCCCGGCCGCCCCGGACGCTGCTGCTCCTGCCGGCGACAAGGCCGCTGGCGCCGCTGCCGAAGCCGATCAGTCCACGCCGTACGGCCTGGGCCACATCTGGTCGACCGGTAACATCGTTTCGCGCGGCATCCTGATCGTTCTCGGCATCATGTCGCTGGGCACCTGGTACATCTTCTTCACCAAGTGGATCGACCAGCAGCGCATCCTCAGCCAGGTCAAGACCGTCGAAAAGAAGTTCTGGACCTCCGCCACGCTCAATGAAGGCATCGACAAGCTGCCCAAGGCCTCCATGTTCCGCGGCATCGCCGAAGCAGGCGTCACCGCCTCCACCGGCGGCACCAGCCTGGTGGGCATGAATGACTGGATCGGCATGTCGCTGACCCGTCAGCTCGAAGACGCCAACGGCAAGCTGCAGGGCGGCGTCACCTTCCTGGCTTCGGTCGGCTCGGTCTCTCCGTTCGTCGGTCTGTTCGGCACCGTTATGGGTATCTTGAACGCCCTTATCGGTATCGGCGTGGCCGGTCAGGCTTCGATCGACAAGGTCGCCGGCCCGGTCGGTGAAGCGCTGATCATGACCGCCCTCGGTCTGGCAGTCGCGGTTCCGGCCGTGTTGCTCTACAACTACCTGGTTCGCCGCAATAAGGTCATCACCGAGAAGCTGCGCGCTTTCGCGGGCGACCTGCAGGCCTATCTGATCACCAAGAGCAAGTAGTCTCGAAGCGGTCAGAGAACGCTTTTACACGCGGAGAGTTATGTCATGGCTATCGACGTCCAACATGCAGTACCGGACGATGAAGCGGTTCTGAACACCGAAATCAACACCACCCCATTGGTGGACGTGATGTTGGTGATGCTGATCATCTTCCTGGTCACCATTCCGGTGATCGTGAAGAGCATTCCGTTACAACTCCCGACCTATCGCAATATCGTTACGGTGACGAAGCCGGAAAATATTGTGGTTGCGGTCGACTCCAAAGAGGCCATGTACGTCAATGACGCACCGATCTCGACGGCAGAGTTGCGCACCATGCTCGTCAGCAAACTGAGGGAAGCCTCCGCCAGGCATAAGCCTCTCCCGGAAGTTCATATCCGGGGTGACAAGAATGTGCGTTTCGAGGCAGTGGGCCGTGTCATTCTGGCGTGCCAGCAAGCTGGCATCCAGAAGGTCGGCTTCATCACCGAACCGCATAAGCTCGACGCCAGCAGCTTCTAATCTGACCGCTTAGGAAAAAGGTATCTCACCATGTCAATGAGTGTCGGCAATGCGAGCGGCGAAGGCGAGGTAATGGTGGAAATGAACACCACGCCGTTGATCGACGTGATGCTCGTTCTTCTCACTCTCCTGATCATTACCCTGCCGATCCAGACGCACGCCGTGAAGCTGGACATGCCGTCCGCCAGCCAGACGCCTCCGACCGTGATTCCGGAGACCGTGGAACTCGCGGTGGACTTTGACGGCAGCGTCACCTGGAACGGTGCGGCGGTCGATCGGCCCACGATGGACTCCTATTTCGCCGACGCGGCCCGCAAGGATCCGCAGCCGGAAATCCATCTCAATCCCAACCGTTTGGCCAAATATGACGCGGTTGCCAAGGTTCTAGCCGATGCCCAGCGTCTCGGTGTGATCCATATTGGTTTTACCGGGATTGACCAGTATAACTAGGCCGTGAGGGACATGGCCGCCAATGCAAAGCGCGCGGCAACCCCGCGCGCTTTCCTTTTTGTGACGATCGAAGAGAGGTCTTGTTATGACTGCGAGTAAATTGCGTGCCGTTACGACGGCGTTCCTTCTCGGTACCGCGACGGTTTGCGCCGCCGCCATGATCCTCTCCGCTCCTGCTTCTGCCGCAGTGAGCGCGAAGGTGGGCAAGCCCCTGCAGGAGGCCCAAAAGCTGGCTGCCGAAGGCAACTACAAAGGCGCGATGGCGAAGCTCAACGAAGCCGAAGCGATCTCCGGCAAGTCCGCCGAAGAAAACAAGATCATCAACCAGATGAAGGATTTCATCGCCGTCAAGTCCGGCGACGCCTCCACACCGGCCGGCGCGAAGGCGAAGTTCGCCAACGACTATAACGCCCGCAAGTACAAGGACGTGATCGACGACGGCGAAGCGCTGAAGAAGAATGGCGTCCTGGATGCCAACTCGACGCAGATCATTGCCCAGGCCTATTATCTGTCGGGCGACAAGAATGGTTGCCTGAAATACATCAAGAATAATTTCGGCGCGAACCTGAGCGACACGGCTCTGACCCTTCAGATGCGTTGCGCGTTCGATGCGGGCGATGAAGTGACCCAGCGCCAGGCGCTGGAAACCCTGGTCGCCCATACCGGCAAGGCCGAATATTGGAACGACCTGCTCAAGATGTCCGAGCATGGCGCGGGCATGCGCGATCATGACACGCTGGATGTCTATCGCATCAAAATGCTGACAGGCACGCTGACCACCAAGGACGAGTATAACACCCTGGCGACGCTCGCGATCCAGCTGCAGTTCCCGGCAGAAGGCCAAGCCGTGCTTGAAAAGGGCATTGCCGCGAAGGTTCTGACCGACGACCGCAGCACAAAGTTGTTGGCACGCGCCAAGAACGACGCCGCTGCCGCCGCCGCCAATGCCGCGAAAGCTCTTGCCGATGCCCAGGCAGCGCCCAAGGGCGATGCGCTGGTCAAGATTGGCGAGCAGCAATGGGGCCAGGGCAAGGGCAAGGACGCCGTCGCCACCATCAAGGCGGGTATCGCCAAGGGCGTGGACGACAAGAACAATGCCCAGATCCGTCTCGGCATGGCGCTGGTCTCCGCCGGCCAGAAGTCTGATGCGCAGAAGGCGTTCGACGTCGCCAAACCTGCTACCCCGACCGACAAGTCTGCGATGGTTGCCCATCTCTGGTCGCTCTACGCGCGCCACTAATCGGTGCCTCACATGAAACGAGAAGGCCGCCCATCGGGCGGCCTTTTTGTTTGGGCCATCGCGCACGCTATAAGCGGGAGGGAGGCTTCATGCGATTTCTGACGCCGGACGAGATCGAAGCGCTGTTGCTCAGCCTGAAGATCGCCTCGGTGGCGGTGGCGGTGGCGATGCCGTTTGCGGTCGCCACGGCATTGATCCTGTCGCGCAGCTTTCGCGGCAAGGCCATCCTGGACGGGATCGTGCAGCTTCCCTTGGTGTTGCCGCCTGTGGCGATGGGTTTCATCCTGCTGGTGATCTTCGGCACGCGGGGCGGTTTCGGCGGCTTCCTGAAAGATCATTTCGGCATCGTGTTCGTGTTCCGCTGGACGGGCGCCGTGCTGGCCAGCGCCATCTTCACCTTCCCTTTCCAGGTGCGGTCCATTCGGCTGGCGCTGGAAGCGCGCGATACCGGTCTGGATGAAGCGGCACGTACCCTGGGTGCGGGATGGTTCGACCGGTTGGCCAATATCACCCTGCCGCTGGCGCTGCCGGGCCTGATTGCCGGCGCGATAACAGCGTTTGCCGGCGCGTTGGGAGAATTCGGCGCCATCATCACATTCGTTTCCAACATTCCCGGCGAGACCCGGACTCTTCCCCTGGCGATCTACACAGCGCTGCAGACCCCGGGCGGCGAGGCAGAGGCGGCGCGACTTTCCGTGCTTTCCATTCTGCTGGCGTTCCTGTTCCTGCTGGGCGCCCAGGCGATCATGCGGCGTACCACCGAGAAGTCCGAGCGATGAGCGCCGAAGTCGCGATCCGTCACACACGGGGCAATTTCATCTTGGATGTGGCGTTCACGGCCGCGTCCGGCGGCGTCACGGCCCTGTTCGGGCCATCAGGTTCGGGCAAAACCAGTATCGTGCATGCGCTGGCAGGCCTGATGCGTCCGACCCAGGGCCGCATCGTACTGGAAGGCCGCACGGTGCTCGACACCAAGGTCGGAATTTTCGTGCCGCCGGAAAAGCGCCGCATCGGATTGGTGTTCCAGGATGCACGCCTTTTCCCACATATGAGCGTGGAGAAAAATCTCCTGTTCGGCTGGCGGCGCAATGCCAAGCGAGCCGGTGCCGACGAGATCGCAAGAACCGTTGCGCTGCTGGGGCTTGAGAAATTGCTGATGCGCGCGCCACGGCATCTGTCGGGCGGCGAGAAAAGCCGTGTGGCGCTGGGCCGCGCCTTGCTCGCATCGCCCGATATCCTGCTGCTGGACGAGCCGATGGCAAGTCTGGACGCTGCCCGGCGGGCTGAGATCTTGCCCTGGCTGGAGCGGCTGCGCGACATCGCCCGGATTCCGATTTTCTATGTCAGCCATTCGCTGGATGAAGTGGCGCGGCTGGCCGACCGCGTGGTGCTGCTGGATGCGGGCCGCATGACGGCGGAGGGAAGCGTGTTCGATCTTCTGGCGGGGCTGGGTGCGGAAAAGCCTCTGGGTGCGGTGCTGGAAGCCCAGATCGCCGGAAGCGAGGATGGTCTGAACATCTTGCTGTTCGACGGCGGCCGGTTGCTGGCGGCGGATGCGGGCGAAGTCGGGCGCAGGGTGCGGGTGCGGATCGGCGCCGACGATATTCTTATCGCCCGGGAGGCGCCCAATGCCATCAGCGCCAATAATATACTGCCGGTGATGATTTCCGGTGTTCGGCTGGACGGCGCGCGCGCGGAAGTAGAGATGCGCTGCGGCATGGTACGGCTGGTGGCGCGGATTACCACCGCTTCGGTCCACCGCCTTGGTCTTGCACCAAATGTCGCCGCCTTCGCGGTGATTAAATCGGTGACTGTCGAGAATTAGAACGGCGAGAAGTAGAACGGCGAGAATTAGAGCGGCGGCGTACGCCCGGTAAAGACCAGTTTCTTCGACAAGATGAAATTGAAGACCAGGCCGGCCAGCACGCCGGCCACCAGCGCGATGTACTTGTTGTTGAAGGGCGGCGAGGCGAAACGCAGCAGCGTGGCATAGACGCCGTAATTGACCAGCGCACCCACGATATTGGCGGCGACGAACTTGCTCCATTCATGGAAGACGGCGCTGACGCTGCCGCGGGCACGCCGATCGGCGAATGTGAAATAGCGATTGCCCAGCCAGGTACAGATCATGGCGCAGAAGATCGACAGCACCCGGCCTTTGAAAGGGTCCAGGCCCAGCCAATTGGTGTCGAGAGCGAGAACGGTGGAATCCACCACGAACCCCACGCCGCCGATGATAGCGAAGCGCAGAATGGAAAATCGCGCCAGCGCGCGCGTCCAGCTCACGGGTCGTCGTGACGCCGGTGGGGCGCGGATCGGTCGAGATCGAATTCCAGCGGGCCTGGGAAGGCGAGATAGGACATCCGCTTCAGCTCCCAGCGGCCCCGCGTCACCGTATCCAGAATGAGGCCGCAGGTCAGCGACAGGAACGCCAGCAGCATCAAGCCCATCGCCAGCACGGCGGTCGGCAGGCGCGGAACCTGTCCGGTGGCCAGATATTCGCTCACCACCGGCGCGCCAATGAGAAGCGATATGATTGCCAGCACGAAAAAGAAGAAGGAGAAGAACACCAGCGGACGCTCCTCGCGCACCAGATAGCCGATGGTGGACAGGATGCGGAACCCATCGCGCCAGGTATTGAGCTTGGAGACCGAGCCGACCGGGCGTTCTTTGTAGCGGGTGTCCATCTCGATCATCGGCATCATCAGGCGCACGGCATGGATGGTCAGTTCGGTTTCGATGCCGAAGCCTTGCGCGGTCAAGGGGAAGGATTTGACGAAGCGGCGCGAAAACACCCGATAGCCGGACAGCATGTCGCCCAGCCTGACATTGAACAGGGTCGCCGCCAGCCCGGTCAACAGCCGGTTGCCGAAAACATGGCCCATGCGATAGGCGGCCGCGTCGGTATGGATGCGTCGCGCGGTCAGGATATCGGCGCCCGCCGCGATCAGGCCCGCCACCATTTGCGGGCCAACGCTGGCGTCATAGGTGTCATCGCCGTCGACCAGCACATAGAGATCCGCTTCGATGTCGGCGAACATGCGGCGTACGACATTGCCCTTGCCCTGGCGTTGCTCGGTGCGGACGATGGCGCCCGCTTCGCGTGCCCGCGCCACGGTCTGGTCGCTGGAATTGTTGTCATAGACATAGATCGCCGCATCCGGCATCGCCGCACGGAAGTCGCGCACCACTTTGGCGATCGCGGTTTCTTCATTGTAGCAGGGCACCAGGACGGCGACGCGTGGGCTCATGATTTTCCAGATACGGGACACCATTGATAGGTGCCCACAATGTTGGTGTCGAATTGCTGGCACTCCGTCCAGCGGATGGCAAGGCCATAGTCCGCCAGCGCGTCGCGGGCCCGGCCCATGTCCGTGGCGTCCGCAATAAGGTAAATATCGCCGCCCTCCCGCCGATGCGCGGCGACCCGCGTCCGCATTTGATGCGTCAGGCCCGAACCGTCCCTGGGCTGCACCATCCAGCCATCGATGCGCAGGACAGGAATCTGGGGCGGCAAAGTCGTCGCAATGAAGCCCATGGGTGAATCACCCGTCATCAACACCATGGTCTTGTCGGGATGGGGGATCGGCGGCAGCGCCACCTGGACATAAGGATCTTCAACCGGGGCGCGCTCCAGAAAATCGCTGCGCGCCGTGACCAGAATGGCAAAGCAGAGTGCCGCCAGAACCAGATAGCGCGCCCGGCGCGCCAGGGGGAAAAGTCCGACCGCCATCACCGTCAAGGTCGGCGCCAGCATCTCCAGCACGATGATGTAGCGATAGATCGCGAAAAACCGCAGCCAGACGAAATAGCAGATCGCGGCAAAGGCAAACACGATCAGGGTGACGCGCTTGTCTGTCAGCGTGTCGCGGCTTTCTCGGCGCAGGAGCCAGAACAAGATCGCCGGAATGACGGTGAGATACGCCACCATGATCCGGATGTCCTGATAGCCAAGATCGTTGGCGACGTGCCAGTCCACCGTGAACAGGATGGGAAACAGCAATTGGCGCCAGAAATGGCCGGGAATGAAGCGCATGTCGCGATAAGGCGAATCCAGTGCCAGCGGCGAATGCCAGTAATCGTTGAAATAGGGAAACAGCGGATTGCCGGTCAGCCCCTTCATGTGGAGCAACCACCAGGCGCTGAAGAGCACGAAACCGACAAGGCCTGCGATGCCGCCCGCGATCAGGCGCGTGCTTTGCCGGCGCAAGTCGCCGCCCAGCGCCAGCAGTGCGGCAGCGAAGCCGGCACAGAAGGGCATCTCGGGCAATTTCAGTCCCATGGCGCAGCCGGTGATGAGGCCCGCGATGCCTGCAAGGCTCGCGACCTGCAGCGGCGTGCCGCTGCGCAAGGTTTCGCGGCCCACCACCAGAATGGCCAAGCCCGAGAGCACGAACACGCTCATCACATTGTCGTAATAGGTGGTGCCGAACATGGAGAGCGTGAGGGCACCCGTCTGGCCCAGCAGCGCCAGCGCAGCGGCGCCGATCTCGCGGTCCGGAATGCGCAGTGCTTCGCGGGCGATTAGATAGAGCGGCACCACATTGGCGCCCTGCACCGCGCCCAAGACGCCTAGTGCGATCCAGGCATGAGTATGAGTGGCCAGCCAGTAGAAGGGAATATCGAGGAACGGGTTGTAGTAGCTCGCCTGGTGCGCGACCACGACATCGATTGCTTCGCGATGATTGAGAAAGGCGTAGGGCGCGTACCAATGGTAATTGCGAAAGTCCCAGCTGGTGTCCTTGCCGAGTACAATGACGAAGGCGGCCCAGAACAGAACGGTGACCACCAGGAACGCCAATTCCCTGGCCGACAACAGCGTCTGGCCATGTCCCTGGGGCGAGGCGGCGCGAGAGGGCGGCGTCATGGTGGAACTTCAGGCCTGACTTGGATTTCCGAGGCGGTTTCCAAGGTTCTAACCTGTGGGGACCAAAGGCGAAAGGCGCTTTGCGGGGAAGGGGTTAAGCCTCGTCCGGCTCGACAATGATATTCCGCAGGAACTGCAGGGTGCAGGCGCGCCAGGAATGGGCTTGCGCAAAGCTGCGAGGGGTAACCGGGCCGGGATGACGGGCGATCTCCAGCGCCGTCCGGCAGGCTTGCCGCAGATCTTCGTCCAGGGCCGCCACGGGCGCCCCGCCCACCACGTCCAGGGGCCCCTGGACCGGATAGGCTGCTACCGGCACCCCACAGGCCAGAGCCTCCAACAGGACCAGTCCAAAGGTGTCCGTGCGGCTGGGAAAGACGAAGACCGTGCTCCCGGCATAGGCCCGCACCAGGGCATCGCCCGACAGCGTCCCCAGGAACCTCGTGTCGGGATAGCGGGCTTCCAGCGCGGCCCGGGCTGGCCCGTCGCCGACCACCACTTTGGTGCCAGACAGATCCAGCGCCAGGAAAGCCTCGATGTTCTTTTCCACCGCGACGCGTCCGACATACAGCCAGACCGGCTCCGGATAAGGCATCTGTGCGCCGGCTACGGGATGGAAATGGTCCACATCGACGCCGCGCGACCAGATGCGCAGATTGGTAAAGCCATGCGTGGCCATTTCACGCCGCAGGCTTTCGGTCGCCACCATCATCGCGGTGGCGGGGCCGTGGAACCAGCGCAGCCAGCGATAGACCAGCTCCTCGGGGATCAGCGGAAAACGCGCCCGCACATATTCGGGAAAACGGGTGTGGAACGATGTTGAAAACGCGATGCCATGCTTGAGGCAGATGGCGCGGGCACTCATCCCCAACGTGCCTTCGGTGGCGATATGCACGGCGTCGGGCGCGAAGTCGCGTATCTCTTTTTCAAGTCGCGTCCGCGGCAATACTGCCAGGCGGATTTCGGGATAGGTGGGAAGCCCGACCGTGAAGCGGCCTTCGGGCGTGGCGTAGCGCACATTGTGGCCCAGCGCGGCCAGATCTTGGCCCAGCACTTCCAGGGTACGCACCACACCATTGACCTGGGGTTTCCAGGCATCGGTGACGATGAGGATCTTCAAATGGGCCGCCACGCCGGGAATGGATCCCGGCATCAGACGTTTCGTCCTACGCGGGAATAAGCGCCGGCACAGCCGCTTCGGCTGGGGCCTCGGACGTGTCTCTTTGAGGAGGGCTGGCCCAGCGAAGAATCTCCAGATTTCCGCGGGCATCTTCGACAAGGGCGCTGCAGCTTTCAACCCAGTCTCCGTCGTTGAGGTAAAGCACGCCGCCGATCTGGCGGATTTCGGCATGATGGATATGGCCGCAGACCACCCCATCCACGCCGCGCCTCGCTGCTTCCTCGGCAACCGCTTCCTCGAAGCGCGAGATGTATTCGACCGCGTTCTTGACCTTGTGCTTGAGCCAGGCCGACAGCGACCAATAGGGCAGGCCGAGTTGTTTGCGCACGGCGAACAGGATGTCGTTCCAGCGCAACGCCATGCCATAGGCCCAGTCCCCGACATGGGCCAGCCATTTGGCGCAAGTGATGACGCCGTCGAAGCGATCGCCATGCAGCACCAGAAGGCGCTTGCCGTCGGCGGTCTCGTGCACGGTTTCACCCGCGACTTCGATGCCCGCGAAAAGGCGGCCCACATAGTCGCGGGCGAATTCGTCATGATTGCCCGGCACGAAGATCACGCGCGTACCGTTGTCGACCTTGGCGAGTATCTCCGCCACCACACGGCTCTGCGCGTCGTTCCAGTACCAGCGGCGCTTGAGCTGCCAGCCATCGATGATATCGCCGACCAGGAACAAGGTGCCGCATTCATTGTGTGCAAGAAAATCGGCCAATGCTTCGGCTTTGCACCCGCGCGTGCCCAGATGCGTGTCGGAAATGAAAATCGTCCGGTGACTGCGCAGTGGCCGTACGGGCGTCGCCGTTCGTGTCCGCGCAGCGGCGAAACTTCCGCTGGCGCTTTCAAACCAGGCATCCCCCCCGTAGGGCGCCTTCAGAAAGGATCGGGCCATCGCAGGTCTCCCCCTTTTCGTCCGGGTACGTCGGATTGGCGTCCGGACGTGGGCGAAGTAGCTGACCCGCACGAATCTTTTATTGCGGGCGCGAGACGGACTTGTGAATCCGGAGGCCGGGCCCGGGGCGCCGGATTTTGCTTATTATTGCGCCGCACAATTGTCTTGGTTAAAGCCAGGTGCCGAAAAACCCGCCAGAGACCGTGTGAAATCCTTTGGTTTAGCTGGAAAAATCAACGGCGAGCGATGTTCTTTGCCCTTGCAGCGGAAACCAAGTTCCCCTATTTTGTTGCAGCGCGGTATTGCGGGTCCGCCCGCGAAGCCGCCGCCCTTCCTGGGCGTTTCCTCCCTGAACTTGGCCGCTTCGGCAACGAAGCGGCCATTTTTTATTCAGCGCGGGTCTTTTGGCCCCTGAGGGCGTCGCACGTGCTCACGTGCTGGCGCACGCTCCGCGCGATGCTCCTGCTCAGGAACCAAAATCCCTCGCGCTGATGTGCGCGCTATTCCGCGGCGAGGGGGAGGCTGCGGCCGCCGAGGAGGGCGGGGTCGATGGCCGTGAGGCGGACCAGGGATTCGGTCAGGCGCTTTTTCAGCGCGTCGAAGCCTGATTTGCGCTGGATGCGGTCTTCGTCGAGATACAGCCCACGATTGATTTCGATCTGAAGGCCGAACAGGCCGGCGCTGCCCCGGCCATACAGCATCGTGGTGTAGCCGCCCGCATAAGGTGCGTTGCGGGCAATAGAGAAACGCCCGCTGACAAGGGCATTCTCGGCCCAGCCGGTGAGCAACGGCGGCGCGGACGCGCCATAGCGATCGCCCAGCACGATATCGGGCACCGAAAGCGCCGACGGCATGGAATGACAATCCACCACCACCGCCACGCCAAAGCATGCGCGGGTTTCTTCCGCAAGTGCAGCCAGGGCAGCATGATAAGGCTTATAGAGCCGGGAAAGCCGCAGCTTGGCCTCATGCGGGGCGAGCTTGCGGGCATAGATTTCTGCGCCGTCGCGCACGATCCGGGGAATGACGCCCAGGCCTGCGGCGACCCGGGGGGTGGGCGTATCGACGGGAATTTCCAGAGCCGCATCGAACATGGCGGTATCCAGTTCACTGGCGGCGCGGTTGACGTCGCAATAGGCACGGGGAAAAGACGCGGCGATCAGCGGCGCGCCCAGGGCGGCGACGCCGGCGAACAATTCATCCACGAAGGCGTCCTCGGAACGGCGCAGCATCAGGGGATCGAGCCGGCTTTCGGCGATCAGCCGGTCGGGATAGTGTCGGCCGGAATGACCCGAAGCGAAGACGAAGGGCAGGGTCTGGACGGGTGGCCTTGAGATCTTGAACGGCTCGGCCAGCAGCAGGTCCAGGGTTGAATCACCAGTGGAATCGCCAAAGCCCGGGGTATGGGGGCCGCCGTTGGGGCCGGAAGGCGGGGACGCCATGGCAGGTCTCGTCAAAGGTTAAAGGCAGGGGAGCCTAAGATAGGCCACCTTTCAAGCCTAGGAGGCTTGTTTACCGATTCCCGGATATGGTTTTTACTCGGGACGGACAAGGGCTTGGGCAGGCATGGCGCATATCCTATTGGCGGAAGACGACGAATCCCTACGCAAATTCCTGGCGGCGGCCTTGGTCAAGGCTGGCCATGCCGTGACCGATTTCGGGGATGGCGGCGATGCTTTTGAATGCCTGAAAGGCTTCACCTTCGATCTGCTGGTGACCGATATCGTGATGCCCGGCATGGATGGGATCGAACTTGCCAAGCGGGCCGTGGAAATGAACGGCGCGCTCAAGATCATGTTCATCACCGGTTTCGCTGCCGTGGCCCTGCATCCGGCCTCGGACGCGCCCAAACAGGCCAAGGTTCTGTCCAAACCCTTCCATTTGCGGGAAATCGTGGCCGAAGTGGACCGGATGATCGCGGCCTAGGCGCTTTTCTTTGAAGGCTTTTCTTTAAAGGTGAGGGCAGCTATAGAAGCCGCCCGCCGGCACCAAAATCCGGCGATGGTTTGGGCGGTTAGCTCAGCGGGAGAGCACTTCCTTGACATGGAAGGGGCCACAGGTTCGATCCCTGTACCGCCCACCATCATTTTCGATGATTTAAACGCCGCTTTGCTGCAATCGAATCTCTGCGGGACATCACCAGAGGCACGCTATTGGGGCGTAGCCTTCGATATTTCCTTGGTGTGCTCGTGAACCGCTGGAGCAGTGACGGATGCGCCGGTGACCGGTCCCCGATAGGCGGCGTCAAGGCGGCGAATGGCGGGCGGACAGTCGCCGAACCGTTTGCGGTAATAGTCCCAGAAGCCTTGCGCCATGGCACGCGTCGGCAGATCGAGGATGTGACCGGCTTCCCAGGATTTTCGAACATTCCAGTAAAATTCTGTCAGGCGGGACATCAGTGTCTCGCGCCACTGCCGCCCCGATCCGTGTTTCGCCGTAAACAACAGCGCGTTGCGGGTCAGGAAATATAACTGCATGGGTGCGCCATAGGGGCCCATCGTGGCATGCGCATCGTGGCGCACCACCGACGATGGAATGACGAAAGAGGGAATGCCCAGCTGGCGGGCGCGATAACACAGATCTGTTTCCTCGTAATTGAGGAAAAAGCGCTCATCGAACAATCCCGTCTGTTTCAGCACTTTGGCCGGCAGGAACAGGGCCGCGCCGATAATGGAATCGGTTTCGATGGCATCCTGCTGCAACAAATGCGCGTCGGCGGGATCGGAGAAATATTCAGACTGGTCCAGAACCTCACCGCGGCGGTTGCCGAAGAATTGATATTTTCCGGAATCGGCAAAGACGAGCGTGCAGCCCAACACCGCATTATCATCGCGGATCTTGCTGGCTTCGACCAGCTTTGAAACCGTTCGGTCTTCCACCTCCGCGTCATTGTTCAGCAAAAACACATATTCGCATCCCAATTTCAGTGCGTGCTGAATGCCGATATTGCAGCCACCGGCAAATCCCGCATTCGTGGCGCTGGCGATGATGTCGGCCTGCGGAATGGCGGCGCGCAATCGCGCCAGGGAATCGTCGGTCGAGGCGTTGTCCACGATGATGATTTGGAAATCGCGATGCGCAGGCTGGGCAAGCGACCGGCATGCGGCGACCGTGTATTGCCAGCCGTTCCAGTTCACGATCACGATACCGACAGAGTCAGGCCGGGAATTGTTCATATAGGCTATGGCTTTCTTATCCCGCGGCAGGCATTCAGGTTA
>JBEPVO010000028.1:0-23415 GCA_041690975.1 Alphaproteobacteria bacterium | reverse complement strand
AACTTCTCGACCCGCAGCTGGAACCGTCCGCGCTTGCGATAGGCCGAGATCACCGGACGCAGATCGATGGGTATGGCGCGCGATGCCACTGACGAATCCACGGAGGCGCGCGCCGGCATTTCGGCAAGCTCCTCAGCCGTTTCTGGAACTCTGCGCAGTCTGGTAGCGCCCGGTTTCATGCAATCGCCCACGAAGCGCCAATCCACACGCGCCCCTTGGTTTCACAATGACATTGGCATTGGTGCGGCCGCGTTATTGGAAATCCGGCAATTTGCGTAAATTTGTCCGCTTCCCGCTGAGCATAACTGGCCGAAGAACGAAGCGCAGGACCAGCGCCGTTTCGTCAAACGAGCGACTGTATGAAAAACATTGGTTAGTGAAAGGTGTGTTACGCGGCGGCAAGGTTACGAAAGAGAGGTCCTATTCCGCCGGCCCTTCGATGGCGACATGCAAGGCTTCCAGCCGTTCCAGCACGCCGCCCCGCCGCAGCAGCGGGCCGATATCGATCACCGCGATGCTTTTGCCCGGTTTGTCCAGGGCCGCATTGATGGCGACGGTATAGTCGGCAACGTTGCGCTCGTTGAGCCCGGCGACGGAATGCACCGCCGCGATGACGCAATCGGCCAGCCGGGACTCCGCGTAATTGGCTTTCACAGCCCGAATGTCGCCGATCGCCCAGGCCTGTGCCGCCGCAACCGCATGCGTCAGCTGGCGGTCGACATCCTCCACCGACTGGGCCAGGCAGACCCGCTGCTGTTCGGGCGTCAGCTTGAGAACATCTTCCGCTGCATCCAGCACTTCATAACGCGCGATGGGCGCGTCGGGTACGCGCTTGCTGCGCGCCAGGCTGGCGATGGTGTCGCGCGGCTCGTCGCGGGTGAGATCGAGTTTGTCCTGCAGATCCTGGAACAGGCGTAGCGCCGCGCGCAGCGGCGTGTCGGTGCGGTAGCGGCTTTCCTTTTGATCGAGATGCTCGCGGGTGGCGATAAAGCGCGCCCGCAATTCGGGCGACAAGGAAGCTTCCAGCGATTGACCGCGCGGCAGGCTGAATTTCGATCCGTTGTTCAGGAGAAACCAGGCGCCTTCGAACACGCCCACCGATGGGCGCGGCGGCAACAGGATGGCGCGGGCGCTGTCCAGCAACTCGGCAAGATAGTCCTTGTTCCATTTGAGCCCATCCGGCATGCCGCCGACCGTTCCCAGGATCCACACTTCGGAATCGCCGCGCGTCAGGTGCCAGACGGCGGGGCCTGGCGCGGCCTGCACCTCGACGACTTCCGGCGTTCCCCAATTCTCGACTGGATTCCCGGCGGGAGGCTGTTGCGCGATCGCGCCAAGCGGCAGCGCAGCAAAACACAGCGCCAGCGCACACGCTTTTCCCGCCCGATAACGCATTGGCTCCATGTTCCTTTCCAGACCCGCTCGCCGCAGTGCAAAATAGCATTGCAGCGGCCACATTACAGCATGAAGAGAGGTGTTACGCCCTTTTGCTCCATCCCTCTTCCCGCTAGGATCGCAAGAACAGGACGCATCCCGGATTGTTCCCCGAAGGATGTCGCCCGAACAAGGAAAATAAAGAGCACCAGACCAACGGACATACATCAGTAGCGCGTGCACCATCAGACGTTGGTCTCTTCAGAGGCAGGTCATTGGGGAAACGGTCAGCGACATGAGCAGTCCAACGGTGAACGAACCGTCGCGGCAAACGCCCGGCGCCGGTGCAGAATTGCTGTCACAGACGGGCATGGCGCCCACCGACATCAAGAATCCGGATTACTTCCACAAAGTCGTCGATTGCCAATGGGCGTGTCCCGCCCATACGCCGGTGCCCGAATATATCCGCATGATCGCGGCCGGGCGTTATTCCGACGCCTATATGGTCAACTGGCATTCCAATGTGTTTCCTGGCGTGCTGGGCCGCACCTGCGACCGGCCGTGCGAGCCAGCCTGCCGCCGCGGCCGCGTCGAAGAAGTCAACGCCGCACCGCAGCCGGTGGCGATCTGCCGCCTCAAGCGCGTCGCCGCCGATAATAAAGGCGATGTGCGGGCCCGCATGCCGCGCCCCGCCGCGCAGAAGAACGGCAAGCGCGTGGCCCTGATCGGTGCAGGCCCCGCTTCGCTCACCGTGGCGCGCGATCTGCTGCCGCTGGGTTACACCGTGGTTCTGTATGACGGCGATGCGGCGGCGGGCGGCATGATGCGGACCCAGATTCCGAAATTCCGCCTGCCTGAAACCGTGCTGAACGAAGAAGTGAATTACATTCTCGATCTGGAGCCGGAATTGCGGCTAGGTGAGAAGATCAACTCGCTGAAGGGCCTTCTGGCCGAAGATTATGACGCGATCTTTGTCGGCTGCGGTGCCCCGCGCGGCCGCGAGCTGGAAATTCCCGGCCGCAAGGAAGCCACCGCCAATGTCCATATCGGCATCGACTGGCTGGCTTCGGTCTCGTTCGGCCACACCGACAAGATCGGCAAGCGTGTGATCGTGCTGGGCGGCGGCAACACCGCGATGGATTGCTGCCGCACCTCACGCCGCCTGGGCGGCGATGAAGTGACGGTGGTGGTGCGCTCTGGCTTTGAGGAAATGAAAGCCTCGCCCTGGGAAAAAGAAGACGCGATGCATGAAGGCATCCCGATCCACAATTTCCTGGTGCCCAAGGAATTTATCCATGAGAACGGCAAGCTGACCGGCGTGCGTTTTGAAAAAGTGAAAGCCGAGCGCGACGCCAAAGGCCGCCGCAATCTGGTGCCTTCGGGTGAACCCGACACCATCCTGCAATGCGACGATGTGCTGGTCGCCGTGGGACAGGAAAACGCTTTCCCCTGGATCGAACGCGACATCGGGCTGGAATTCGACAAATGGGACATGCCGGTGGTCGATCCGGCCACCATGCAATCGACCAACCCGAAAGTGTTTTTCGGCGGCGATGCCGCCTTCGGGCCCAAAAACATCATCTGGGCGGTAGCCCATGGCCATGACGCCGCCATCTCCATCGACCTGCATTGCCAGGGCAAGCCGACCGGCATGCGGCCGCCGCCGATGGTCAATTTATCCAGCCAGAAGATGGGCATTCACGAATGGAGTTATGACAACGATATCTCCAACGACAATCGCTACAAGGTGCCCCACGCGCCCATCGAACTGACCTTGAAGAATGTGAAGCTGGAGGTCGAGTTGGGCTTTGACGTCAAGCAGGCCTTCCTGGAAGCGGAACGCTGCCTGAATTGCGACATCCAGACCGTGTTCGACACCCCCAAATGCATCGAGTGTGATGCCTGTGTCGATATCTGCCCGATGGACTGCATCACCTTCACCGGCAATGATGAAGAAGAAGAGCTGCGGCTGCATCTGACCGCGCCGGCACTGCATCCCACCCAGGATCTCTATATCTCGTCCGCGTTGAAGACCGGCCGGATCATGGCCAAGGACGAAGACCTCTGCCTGCATTGCGGCTTGTGTGCCGAGCGTTGCCCGACCGGCGCCTGGGACATGCAGAAATTCCTGCTGGAAGCACCGAGGACGGAGTACGCATGCCAACGCCGGTAAAGTCCGTCAACGATTTCGTCGTCAAATTCGCCAATGTGAACGGTTCCGGTTCGGCCTCCGCCAACGAGATGTTCGCCCGATCCCTGTTGCGGATGGGCGTGCCGGTGGCATCGCGCAACATATTCCCGTCCAACATCCAGGGCCTGCCCACCTGGTATGAAGTGCGGGTCTCTGGCCATGGTTGGCTGGGACGGCGCGGCGGCGTCGACCTGATGGTGGCGATGAACCCCCAGACCTGGGACAAGGATGTCGCCTCGGTCGATCCGGGCGGCTATCTGTTCTACGATTCCTCGCGGCCCATACCGGCGTCGAAATTCCGCGACGACATCAACATTATCCGCATGCCGCTGACCGAGATCTGCAATGCGGTCTATAGCGATCCGCGTCAGCGCCAGCTGTTCAAGAACATCATCTATATCGGCGCGCTGGCGCAGATGTTGGGGATCGAAGCGGATGTGCTCGAAACCCTGATCGGCGAGCAATATAAGAGCAAGCCTGCCCTGATCGCGCCCAATCACCAGGCGCTACATATGGGTCGTGACTATGCGCGCGACAATCTGAGCGGCGTCTGCGGGCTGAAAGTGGAACGCTCCAACAACGTCGGCGACCGCATCTTCGTCAACGGCAATGAAGCGGCGGCGCTGGGTTGCGTCTATGGCGGCGCCACGGTGGCGGCCTGGTATCCAATCACGCCTTCGACTTCGGTGGCGGAAGCCTTCGCCAAGCATTGCAAGAAATACCGCACCGATGCGGCAACCGGGAAAAACAAATACGCCATCATCCAGGCCGAAGACGAAATCTCCGCCATCGGGGCTGTGATCGGCGCGGGCTGGAACGGCGCGCGCTCTTTCACCGCCACCTCGGGCCCCGGCGTCTCGCTGATGCAGGAATTTCTGGGCTTGGCTTATTTCGCGGAAATTCCCGCCGTCATCATCAATGTGCAGCGGGGCGGCCCCTCCACCGGCATGCCGACACGGACGCAGCAAGCCGACATTCTCGTCTGTGCCTATGCCAGCCATGGCGACACCAAGCACATTTTGCTGTTCCCGGAAGATCCCAAGGAGTTGTTTGAATTCTCCGCCCTCTCGCTCGACCTGGCGGAGCGGCTGCAGACACCCATCTTCGTGATGGAAGATCTCGACATCGGAATGAATGAATGGCTGTGCGAGCCTTTCACCTGGGACGACACCCGCACCTATGACCGGGGCAAGATCATCACCGCCGCCGATCTGGATGCAGGTAAGACTTTCGGCCGCTATCTGGACGTCGATGGCGACGCCATTCCCTACCGCACCCTTCCCGGCGAGCATGCCACCAAGGGCGCCTATTTCACCCGCGGCACCTCGCGCGACCGCTTCGCCAAATACAGCGAGGAAGGCGATGTCTATCAGGACAATATGCAGCGCCTGCTGCGCAAATTCGAGACTGCCAAGTCGCATGTCCCTGCCCCGGTCATCCGCAACGCCGAACAGAAAACCCGTTTCGGGGCGATCTATTTCGGCTCCAGCACGGCGGCGATGAACGAAGCCGTCGCAAAGCTGGAGGAAGATGGCCTGCATCTGGACCTGATGCGGCTGCGCGCCTTCCCTTTCAGCGAAGCCGTCAGCGAATTCATCAACGCCCATGATCAGGTCTTTGTCATCGAGCAGAATCGCGACGCCCAGATGCGGATGCTGCTGGTCAATGAATGCGGCATTGATCCGGCCCGCTTCATTTCCATCCTGAATTACGACGGCACGCCGATCACGGCGCGCTTCATCATCGGCGAGATTGCCGGGCGCATGACCATGACATCGAGGGAAGCCGCCGAATGACCTATATCGTCAAGCCCAAGCTGCGCCATCCCGCCATCCCGGTGAACAAGCTGGGCTTCACCCATCGCGATTACGAAGGCACGGTCTCGACGCTGTGCGCCGGTTGCGGCCATGACTCGATCTCCTCCGCCATCATCCAGGCCTGTTTCGAGCTGGCGATCGAGCCGCACCGGGTCGCCAAGCTGTCGGGCATCGGTTGCTCGTCCAAGACGCCCACCTATTTCCTGGGCCAAAGCCATGGCTTCAATTCGGTGCATGGCCGCATGCCGTCGGTGCTGACCGGCGCCAATCTCGCCAACAAGGAGCTGATCTATCTGGGTGTGTCCGGCGACGGCGACAGCGCCTCCATCGGCCTGGGCCAATTCGTGCATTGCGTGCGGCGCGGCGTGAACATGGTCTATATCACCGAGAATAACGGCGTGTATGGCCTGACCAAAGGGCAGTTCTCCGCTACCGCCGACAAGGGCTCCAAGAGCAAGGGGGGCGCCAGCAACCTGGACACGCCGCTCGATCTTGTCAGCATGGCGATGATGGTCGGCGCCAGTTTCGTGGGCCGCAGCTTTTCCGGCGACAAGGGCCAGATGGTGCCCCTGATCATGGCGGCGATGCGCCATCCCGGCCCCGCCTTCATCGACATCATCAGCCCCTGCGTCGCCTTCAACAATCATGCGGGCTCAACCAAGGCCTATGATTTCGTCCGCGCCCATAACGAGGCGGTGAACAATCTCGACATCATGGAACCGCGCGATCCCATCACGGTGGAATATGCGCCCGGCACCACAGAAGAGGTGGCGCTGCATGACGGCTCGTCCTTGCGGCTGGCCAAGCTGGACGCCAATTACGATCCGCATGACCGCATCATGGCGATGGCCTATCTGCAGGCCAAAGCCGCCAAGGGCGAGCTGGTGACCGGGCTTATCTATATGGACGACCACCCCACCGACATGCACGCCAATCTCAATACCGTCGATGCGCCGCTGAACAGCCTGGGGGAGAAAGATCTCAACCCGGGCGCCAAGGCGCTGGACGGTTTCAACGCATCGCATCGCTGACGGAGCATCGCCACGCATAGGGTATTAAGCCGGGGGACATCGCCATGGATCCGTTTCACGTTTTTCTCGCCAAAAAATGCAGCCATTGCAGCACGCCGCTGCTGCGTCTGGGCCTGTCGGCGAATAATGACATCGTGGTCTGTCCGGTCTGCCTCAAGGCGGGCGGCTTCGATGATGTGCTGGAGGAAGGCGGCGAACTGACCGACGGTTATGACTTCTCCGCCGACACCAGGGCGATGATCCAGCGTTTATGGGCAGAACGCGCATCCTCTTAACGCCATCGGGACGCAGATCGCGCCGTTGGGCGACCGGCTTCGATAACGGCTGAATCGAGCGTTCGATGTCAGAGCATGCCCGCACCCGAACGGGCCGTCTGGGAGGCGGGCTCTTCGTCCGGCAAGGCGCGGAAGGTGCCGAACCTATTCTGCAGATTTTCCAGATAGGTATAAAGCACAGGCGTGATGTAGAGCGTCAGAAGCTGGGAAAACAGCAATCCGCCGGCCACGCAAAGCCCCAATGGCCGCCGGGAATCCGCTCCCATTCCGGTGCCGAGCGCGATCGGCAAAGTGCCCATCAATGCCGCCATCGTCGTCATCATGATCGGGCGGAAGCGCACGATGGCGGCCTCATAGATTGCCTGCTCTGCCGTGACGCCGCCTCTGCGTTGCCGCTGCAGCGCGAAATCGATCATCATGATGGCGTTCTTCTTCACAATGCCGATCAACATGATCATGCCGACAAAGGCGTAAAGCGTCAGCGGAATGCCGGTCAGATACAACGTCAGCAACGCGCCCAGCGCCGCGGATGGCAGACCCGACAGGATGGTGAGCGGGTGGATGAAGCTCTCATACAGAATGCCCAGGATGATATAGACCACGATCACCGCGATCAGCAGCAGCCAGCCCATGTTCGAGGTCGAACTCTGAAAGGCCGCGGCGGTTCCCGCGAAATTGCCCTGCACGCTGGCGGGTAGGCCAATGCGGTCAGTGGCGTTCTTCACGCCCGTCACCGCATCGCTGAGCGCCTTGCCGGGCGCCAAGTCGAACGAGACAGTGATGGCGGGGATCTGCCCGGCATGATTGACCATAGGCGGCATGGTGGAGCGGGTGATGTTGGTCACGGCCGTCAGCGGCACCATCGCCCCGCCCGTGCCCGGCAGATAGATCCGCGACAGACCGGATGCGTCGCGCTGATATTGCGGCAGCAATTCCAGGATCACTTGATACTGATCGGTGGTGGCGTAAATCTGGGAGACCTGTTGTCCGCCGAATGCCAGTCCCAATGTGCTTTGGATTTTGTCGGGCGTGACGCCCAGGGCGGCGGCGCGCTCCCGGTCGATCGTCACATGCACCGACGGCGCCACATCGTCCTGGTCGCTGTTGACGCCCACGAAGGTCGGGTCGGCCTGCAGCGCATGCACCAGCGCGACGGAGGCCTGTTGCAGTTCGGTCAGGTCCAGGCCCTGCAAGGTATATTGATAGGTCGAGCGCGAGCCACGCCCGCCGATCCGGATGGTGGGCGGATTGACGAAAGTGATGCTGGTGCCGGGAATGTCGCGCAGCTTGCGCCGGAGTTCGTTGGTGACCTGATCGGCGGAAAGCTTGCGCTGCCCCAACGGCTTCAGCGCGATGGTCATGTCACCGCCTTCGTCCGACTGGACATCCGCGACATTGGGATCTTCTCGCACCACCTTGGCGACACGCTTGGTATAGGCGACCACCTGGTCGAACGACGTGCCGGTGGCGGTCTGGATCGAGCCACGCAACAGGCTGGTGTCGTCGCTGGGCAGAAAGTCCTGCGGCATGATCCGGTACAGGCCATAGCTGGCGACAATACTGACGAAGAACAGACCCAGGATGACGCGGCGATTGTTCAGCGCCCATTGCAGGCTGGCAATATACCTATTCTGAATCCAGGCGAAGGCCGCTTCGCTGCGGCGGTAAAAGGCACCATGCTTTTCGTGCTTTTCGTCCTTGAGCACGCGCGCCGCCAACATTGGGGTGAGAGTGACCGAGATGACGCCCGAAATTAGAATCGCCACGATGATGGTAACCGCGAATTCGTGCAGCAACCGCCCCACAATGCCGCTCATGAACAGGATGGGAATGAACACGGCGGCCAATGAAATTGTCATCGACAAGATAGTGAAGCCGATTTCGCGCGATCCGCGCAGCGCCGCCTGATAGGGCGTTTCGCCCGCTTCGACATGGCGGACGATATTTTCCAGCATGACGATGGCGTCATCGACCACAAAACCGACCGACAAAGTGAGCGCCATCAGCGACAGATTGTCGAGGTTGAAGCCCAAAAGGGACATTCCCGCGAAGGTGCCCAGGACGGTGATCGGCAGCGCCAGCGACGGAATGATGGTGGCGCTGACCTTGCGCAGGAACAGGAAGATCACTCCGACCACTAGGGCGGCGGCGATCAGGAGCGTGATCTGCACATCGTTGACGGCGGCGCGGATGGTCTGGCTGCGGTCGTAGAAAACTTTCATCTGGATGCCGGCCGGCAGCTGGGCGGCGAAGCGGGGCAGCACCTTGTTGATATTGTCTACGATCGCCATGGTGTTGGAATCGGGCTGGCGCTGGACCGCGACGGTGACGGCGCGCTTGTCGTTGAGCCAGTCGATCGAGCGCACATCCTCGAAACTGTCCACCACCTTGGCGACGTCGCCGAAGGTTACCGGCGCGCCATTGCGGTAGGCCGCCGGTTGGCGGCGGAACGCCTCGGCATTGTCGAGCTGGCCTTCGGCGCGGATGATGGCGCTCTTGGTGGCGCCGTTCAGTGTGCCCGAGGCCTGGTTGGTGTTGGTGGCGGCGGCTGCCGTGGCTAGGTCCAGCAGGCTCATCTGCCGGGCGGCAAGCGCGGCGGGGTCGGCCTGGATGCGCACGGCATAGCGCGCTTGGCCGAAAATGTTGACCTGGGCGACGCCGTCGATGGTCGAAAGCTGAGTCGCCAGCAAGCTGCGGGCATATTGATCGACCTTGCTCGCCGGCACGGTGTCGGAGAAAAGCGAGACGAAAAAGATCGGCTGGGCTGACGGGTCGTTCTTGCGCAAGGTCGGCGGATTGGGCATCGCGCGCGGCAGGCGTCGCAGCACGCCGGAGATCGCCGACTGCACGTCCTGGGCGGCGTTGTCGATATTGCGGTTGAGCCGGAACTGCAGCGTGATGCTGGTGAAGCCCTGGAAGCTGTGGGAAGTCATTGTGTCCAGGCCGGGGATAGAGGCGAACACATTCTCCAGCGGGGTCGCCACCGCCGAGGCCATCGTTTCCGGGTCGGCGCCCGGCAGGCTGGCATTCACATTGATGGTGGGGAAATCGATATTGGGCAGTTCGCTGACCGGCAGCATCGCGTAACCGAACAGCCCGAACAGAACCAATGCCGCCATCACCAGGCAAGTCATCACCGGCCGCTTGATGAACTGCGCCGAAATATTCATGGCACGGAACCGGGCCGCTTTTGCGCCAGCACACGGACCGCGGCCCCCGGCACCACGCGCAACTGCCCTTCCACCACGACCTGATCGCGCGGTGCGACATTGCCGGAGATTGCGGCATTGGTGCCGTCATCCGTCAGCACGGTCACTGGCTTTTCAACGGCCTTGCCATCCTTGACCACGAATACAAACGAGCCGTTGGGACTGTCATTGACGCCGTCGCGCGGCACCACCAGCGCATTGGGGATGTCGTTGAGCTGAACCGTCACATTGACCAGCTGTCCCGGCACCAGGGAAAGATCGTCATTGGGAAACGTGGCGCGCAATTCGATGGTGCCACTTTGGTTGCTGACCGCATTGCCCACGAAATCCACCGGCGCGGAAAGCGCCTCGCCATTGCGGCCTTTCACATCGAGCGTGACCAGAATCTGCCCGCTGCGCTGGCGCGCCTGGATACTCGCCAGCTCGGTCTGCGGCAAGGTGAAGGAGATTTTCACCGGCCTGACTTCCGCGATGGTGACCAACGACGCGGCGCTGCCGCTCGATCCGCTGATCATATTGCCGGGCTGGACTAGCACCGGTCCGGTCTTGCCGTCGACGGGCGCGCGGATCTGCGCATAGCCCAGATTGAGGCGCGCCATATCGATGGTGGCCCTGTCGGCGGCGACAGTGGCCGCGATCACATCGGCATTGGTTTGCGAAGTATCGCGCTGCTGCGTGGAAATGGCGCCTTCATCGTGAAGCGCCGCATAGCGTTCCTTGTCGCGCATCGCATTGACAAGCTGGGCCTGGTCGCGGCGATAAATGGCTTCGGCCTGAGCCAGCGCGGCCTCGAACGGCTTGGGATCGATCTGAAACAGCAGATCGCCCTTCTTGACGAATTGGCCTTCCTTGAAATTCGCGCGCTCCAAGGTGCCCTGCACCCGCGCGGTCAGTTGCACCAGGGTGTTGGCGACAACCGTGCCCAGGCTGCGTTCGACCACCGCCATGTCGCGCTTTTCCACCGAGGCCACGCGAACCGGGGCAGCCGTGGCGCGGCGATCGCCGGCGGTGTCGGCCTTGCCGTTGAAATACCAATAGCCCAGCAGCACCAGCGCCAGCACCCCGCCCCCGATCAGCAGGGTGCGCAGCCTCGGAAGACGGCCCGGCCCTGTGGTCGGCGGCAATGGATCGAGATGAATCCGTTCGGGCGCGTTCATCGCGGCGCGGCCTTCTTTAAATTTTGTGCAATGCAGTACATCCAACCCCCAAAGCGATCCGGACGGTACTAGGCGTCACGCACCCGGCCCTATAATTTTTGCCAATATCCGGCAATCGGCAGCGCGTTATATTCGGCTATCACCCTTTTAAAACAGCGTTCTACTACGACTTCCGGATCGCGCGGAAAACACTGGACTGTAATTAAACCACACCAGATGAACATGCGATGAATGCGCGATCAGCGCGCTTTCGCATCGTAGCGCGCCCGCGCCTGACGCACCGATGGCCAGCTTTGCGCCATCCAGTCTGTCAGCCCCGACAGCGACGCCATGAAGCCGCTGCCCGTTTCGGACAATTCATACTCAACCCGGGGCGGAACATCGGCGAACACGTGCCGCGATACCATCCCGTCGCGCTCCAAAGTCCGCAAGGTCTGGGTCAGCACCTTTTGCGACACGCCCGCCAGTGCCGCCCGGATTTCGCCGAAGCGCAAGCGATGATCCGGTGCCTCGGTCAGCAGCATGATGGTCTGGATGGTCCATTTTCCGGTGAGATGCGGCAGCAAGCCATCGCTGGGACAAGGCGCTTTCGGATTGAGGATTTTCTTCTTGCCGGTTTTCGGCATCGGTTACCTCAAGGTAAGCAGGTGACAAAATAGTGCGATATTTTCGCTGATCGTTCCGCGCGCTAGCGTCTTCCCGCTGACATCATATCATTTGGAGAGACCATGAATATTGGCATACTCGGCGCAGGCAATGTAGCCCAGGCCTTGGGCGGCGCGTTCGCCGCAAAGGGACACACCGTCAAGATCGGAAGCCGCAATCCGGATTCCGAACGCCTGGCGCAATGGAAGAAAAACTCTGGCGGCACCACGGGCTCTCTCGCCGATGCCGCCACATTCGGCGCAGCATTGATTCTGGCGATCAATCCCTGGACCGAGATCGAGGGTGTCTTGAAGCCATTGGGCGCCGCGCTCTTTGGCAAGCCGCTGCTGGATCTCAGCAACAATATCGAATTCGGCGCCAAACCGAAACTGGCTTTCATCGACCGTTCGATGGGTCAGGCGATGCAGGCCTGGGCGCCCACGGCGCATGTGGTGAAGACCCTCAACACCGCCACGGCGGCATTGATGGCCGACCCCACCGGAAAAGGTGCTGCTCCTGCCATAGCGGCGATGTCCGGCAACAATGCGAGCGCGAAAACAATCATTGCCGGCTTGTTGCGCGACATCGGCTGGGACGAGATTGTCGATCTGGGTGGGATCGAAGCCAGCCGGCTTCAGGAAGCCATCGGATTGCAGGTGACCATCGCCATCACCGACCTGATGCACGCGGGAAAATAGGACGCTCCCATTGCAGAGCATCCCTCCACCCCGCTAGGCTTTGCGCGCGCGCCGGAAACGGTGCGGCGCAGGCCCGTGGGGGGACACATGACCGAAGCATCTGACATCGTTTGGCCGATAAAGACGCGCGAAATTCACAACCACCACATGAAATCGACCGTGTGGAACGATTTCAAGTTCCGCGACGACGACATCATCATTTCCACCTATGCCAAGTCCGGCACCACCTGGACGCAACAGATCCTGGCGCAACTGATCTTCAACGGCATCGAAGGCCAGGACGTTGCCGCGCTATCGCCTTGGGTCGATTTGCGGGTGATGCCGCCCGAGGCCATTGCCGGTCTGGAGCATTTGCCCCATCGCCGCTTCGTCAAGACACATCTGCCGGTCGATGCGCTGGTTTTCTCGCCGCGCGCCAAATACCTCTATATCGGCCGTGACGGGCGCGACATGCTGTGGAGCCTGTACAATCATCACCTCAACGCCAACGACACATTCTATGACGCGCTGAACAATACGCCGGGCCGGGTCGGGCCACCGATCGAGCCGCCCACCGATTCCGTGCATGACTATTTCCGTCAGTGGCTGGCTGAGGATGGATTTCCTTTCTGGCCATTCTGGGAAAATGTCCGGTCCTGGTGGGCTATTCGCAACCTGCCGAACGTCAAGCTGGTGCATTTCGGCGATCTCAAGAAAGACCTGGCCGGTTCGATCCGCGACATCGCCGCGTTTCTGGACATTCCCATCGACGAAAAGACCTTCCCCGCCATCGTCGAGCATTGCAGCTTCGACTATATGAAGACGAATGCGGAGAAGATGGCGCCGCTGAACGGCGCGCTCTGGAATGGCGGCGCCAAGACCTTCATCAACAAAGGCACCAACGGGCGCTGGCGCGACACCCTCACCCCGGACGATATCGCCGCCTATGACGCCAAGGCCCTGGCCGAGCTGGGCCCGGACTGCGCCGCCTGGCTGGCCCGGGGAAATTCGCCCCGCTAGGCGCAATTCCGGCCGGGACGGACCTGTGTCATAGTTCCCCCAAGAACAATGTGGGGGAACATCATGCAGAAAATCCTGACGGTTGCGGGCCTGTGCCTGATGCCAGCGCTGGGCGTTTCAGCCTTTGCCGCTGATCTCAATGAGTCACCCAAGAAAGTGGTGCGTCCCGAAACCAGCTTCGACTATATCCGCCGGGTCGAAGAGATAAAAATGCGCGACGGCGTCACCTTGCACACCGTCATCCTGATTCCGCGCGGCGCGGCGCATGCTGCCATCGTCCTCACCCGCACGCCCTACAGCGCCGAGGAACAGACCGGCTATGCCCAGAGCGGTCATCTGGGCATGATCCTGGACGGCTACGACAACGCCAACGACACCATTCTCGAAGGCGGTTACATCCGCGTGGTGCAGGATGTGCGGGGAAAATATGGCTCCAAGGGCATCTATATGATGAACCCGCCGTTGGCGGGCACGGCGCTTAATCCCAGCAAGACCGATGATTCCACCGACGCCTATGACACCATCGAGTGGCTGGTGAAGCATGTGCCGGAGTCGAACGGCAAAGTCGGCATCATCGGCATTTCCTATGACGGCTTCACGCCGCTGATGGCGCTGGTCAATCCGCATCCGGCGTTGAAAGTCGCGGTGCCGATGAATCCCATGGTCGATGGCTGGCGCGGCGACGACTGGTTCCACAATGGCGCCTTCCGCCAGCAGAACCTGCCTTACATCTATGAGCAGGACGGCACCAACGACAATTCCGCCAAATGGTGGCAGTCCGAGCAGGACGATTACGATTTCTATATGCGCGGCGTTTCCGCGGGCGCGCTGGGCGAAGCCCATGGCCTCAAGCAGATGGGTTTCTGGAACAAGGTTGCCGCCCATCCGGCCTATGACAGTTTCTGGCAGTCCCAGGCGATGGACCAGATCCTCGCCAAGCAGCCGATCACCGTGCCGATCCTGCTGGTGGGAAGCCTGTGGGATGCCGAAGACATTTACGGCTACATGGCGATGTGGAAAGCATTGAAGCCAAAGGACACCAACAATATGGTGCGCCTGTCGATCGGACCCTGGTATCACGGCCAGGGCATCGACGAAGGCAGTTCGCTGGGCGCGGTCAAGTTCGGCATGGACACCTCAAAATGGTGGCGCAAGCATGTATTGGCCCCCACCTTGGCCCATTACCTGAAGGACGAAGCGCCGCCGCTGGATGTCGCGACCGTCACCGCGTTTGAAACTGGCACCAATGAATGGCGCAACATGTCGGCCTGGCCGGCGGCGGATGCCAAATCGACGCCGCTTTATCTCAAGCCCAATGGCGCGCTGGGTTTCGAGCCCGCCGGCGGCGCGGCCGCCACCGTCGATTATGTTTCCGATCCCGCAAAGCCGGTGCCGTATCGCGCCCGGCCGATCAAGACATCCGGCTATGACAATTGCGCGCAATGGGCCTGCTGGCTCACCGACGACCAACGCGAAGCCTCGGGCCGCACCGATGTGGTGAGCTTCACCACCGATGTGCTGACCAAGCCCGTCACCGTGCGCGGCCAGCCCATGGTGCATCTGACGGCCGCCACCACCGGCAGCGATGCCGACTGGGTGGTGAAGCTGATCGATGTCTATCCCGACCAGGTGCCCGCCGATCACGCCATGGGCGGCTATCAGCTGGCGGTGGGAATGGACATTTTCCGGGGCCGCTATCGCGAATCTCTGTCCGACCCCAAAGCGATCGCGCCCAATACGCCGCTGGCCTATCAATTCGAGCTGCCCAACGCCGATCACGTTTTCCTGCCCGGCCACCGCATCATGGTGCAGGTGCAGTCGAGCTGGTTCCCGCTCTACGACCGCAATCCGCAGACCTTCGTGCCCAACATCTTCTTCGCCAAGCCGGTGGATTATAAAGCGGCGACGCAGAGCATCACCGTGGCAGGCCCGCAAGGCAGCTTCATCAGCCTGCCCATATCGCAATAGCCGGCGACGATCCCACACAATCCGCAGCTAGCGCGGGGCATCGGCCCCGCGCATGGCGGGCCTGCGGCAAACCGCTAAAGATTCCGACAGCGGCTGATGTCGCTTTCCTGTTTGCGTCCGCATGCACTGTAAATCGGAAAAAGAATGCCTCTTCATTCTTGCAGACCGGCAATGTGCCCATGGATTTGGACGATCGGTCATACCCGCCGGCAATCCGGTCATTCGTGGAGCCGCGCGGCCCCTCTACACATCGGCGCCTCGGCGGAGCGCCCGGCCAATTCAGTTTCTGTATCTGGCCGCTTCAAAAGCTGAACTGGCACGCGAGATCGTTTTCATGAAACCAGGCGGCGCACGCAAACGGGAGACGGAAACGTGATCAGGTTTTGGCTTTTTGGAATGTTCCTGCTCGGCTTCTTGATGACCGCGACCACGGTAATCTTCGCCCAGGAAGCGCGCCAATCGCAGGATGACGCCTGGTGGACGGGACCTGTCGTGGCCTATTCCGCGCGCAGCCTGCCGCAGGGACATATGCTGATCGAGCCCTACTTCTTCGACGTGTCGGGCAATCGCACCGACAGCATCCATTCCTTCACGTATTTTCTTTACGGCGCCACCGATCGGCTGACCGTCGGCTTTGCGCCCGACATCGCCTTTAACAGCGTACGCGGCGCACCCGACAGTTCGGGCGTGCATCTGGGCGACACCACCTTGCGGGCCCAGTACATGCTCACCGGCATGGACATGGAGCGCACCATTCCCGATTTGGCGCTGGCGGTGCTCCAGAATCTGCCGACCGGGAAATATGATCATCTGGGCCGGGGCAGCGACGGCTTCGGCAGCGGCTCCTACGCCACGACCCTGGCGCTTTATTCCCAGATGGCGTGGTGGATGCCCAATGGAAGGCTGCTGCGCACCCGGCTCAACCTGTCGGAAACATTGTCGCCGCATGTGCCGGTTGCCGATGCCAGCGTCTATGGCACTGATGCCGGTTTTCTGGGCCACGCCCAGCCAGGCAATCAGTTCGCCGGCGTTGCCGCTTTCGAATACAGCATCACACGCAACTGGGTGTTGGCGCTGGACCTGATCTACAATCACGGCAACGCCACTACCGCGCGGGGCTTCGCGGCCGGAAATTCTGTACAGCTTAATTCCGGCAGCAGCGACGGATACGGTTTCACGCCTGCGGTCGAATACAACTGGACGTCGAATCTAGGCGTCATTGCAGGCGTTCGCGTCTTTCCCGACAGCCACAACACCAAGGCCGCGGTGACGCCGGTTGTGGCGATCAACTCTGTGCTTTGATGCGCGGCATTATTCCGCCGCGTTTCCGCGCTCCATATTTTCCAGATCGCGCGCGAATTGCGGATTGTGCTTGGCATCGATGCGGTGGATGCAGGCCTTGATCAAATTGCGCGTCACTTTCAATTCCGCGGCCAACGGAACGGTGGCGGCAAAACGCTCGAAGCGGGTTTCGCTTTCGCTGTTGGTGAAGCCGGGCATCGCACCGGTCTGGTGCGCATAGATCAGGCCCAGATCGTAGATATACCGGTCCAGCCGCGCCTTGCGCTCTGGCCCATCCGGATCGGCAAGACGCTCCGCTGCCTTGACGATGTCGCACCATGCGGCATCCTCATCGCGCAAGGGCGCATGGCGGGCGGCTCGCAGCGCCGCCAAAATCTCGTCCTTGTGACCACCCAAAATCATGACCCAACCGCTTCCACTGATGCACGCAGCAGAAGCTATGCGGGACATGTACAACTTCAACGAATTGCGAGCGGCGTGGTTAATCCGCGCAAGACCATACGGAAACCGGGGTGCGCAACCGCACCATCCCTCAAGATCCGTGGATAATGCCGATGCCGTTCTGGATGCTGATTCTGGTGCCGAAAGCAGCGGACATGGATTTCAGATTCTCCAGAATGCGTTGCGCTTCCGCCGGTGAGGCGGGATGCGGCATGCCGCCCATCGGACCGCCGCCGGATTCGATCGCGAAGGGATAGAGCCGGATCTCGTCCACCTTGCCATGGGCATAGCGCGTCACCGGAATCACGGTCTGGAAATAGCCATCCGGGAATTTCATCACCTGACCGGTGGGCGTGGTGTAGCTGCGTTTGCCCCGAAAATCGAAGAACAGGCTGCCCAGGCTGTAGAAGATCGGCTTGCCTTTATAGATCTCGATCCCGCCCAGCACATGCGGCCCGGTGCGCACCACCGCATCGGCGCCCGCGTCGATGGCGGCATGAAACAGTGCGGGCTCGAAATTCGCCGGACGCGGATCTTCGGATGACGCCGCTTCATTCGCCCAGTGCAGCACCATGTGTTCATAAGATGCGCCGCCGTCGTCCTTGTGACCGGCGGTCTGGTGCGCGTGGATGGAGAAGACAACGAATTTCGCCTTCGCCCGCGCCGCCTTCACCGAATTCAGAATCGCGTCCTGGTCGTCCTTGTTCGCTTCCCACATTTGCCCGGTCTTTGCGCCCGCTCGAAAGACCTGATCGCCCAGGCGCACTTCATTTGATTGGGGCGCGCCGCCGAAATCCAGCGGTCCGACGATCTGGCGAAGGCTCTGCAATTGCTGCGGCGTCACCATGCCCACTTCGCGCACATGCAGGGCGCTGATGCCGATACGGGCGCGCGATGGCGTGTCGAAGCGCGTGACCGGCGGCCCCGCCACCGCCATGGGTGGAAAGGTCGAAGCCGTCGAGACCAGCGCGACCCGGCCCTTGACGGTCTGCAGATAGGCGGGGGCACGGGCGGCATCCAGCCCCTCGCCCGCGCCGGCTTGCGTCACGCCGGCTGCCGCCAGCCATCCCAGAGTCGCAGCCAGACCTTCGCTGCCCCAGTCGGTGGCATGATTGTTGGCCTTGGACACCAGCGAGATTCCCATCCCCTTGATGTCGCGGGCGAAGGTCGAACGTTGCAGCGGATAGCCGCCGCCATTCTCCGCCGCGGGATAGCCGCGAAAATCCTTGATGTCGAAGATCGAGCCTTCCTGGTTGGCATAGCCAAGATCCGCGCCGCGAAATAATGCAGCTATCTGTGCAAAGCCCGGATCCTGCGGCTTGGGAAGATCGTGATAGGGGCCGATCATGTCGCCGCCCGCCGCGAAGATGAAGCCTTCGGGCACGGCCATGGGCGACGGCGCCGCAACCGCAAGATTCGCCGCCAATACCAATCCTGCCAGCATCACCGCCCCCGCCTTGTCCGTACCGATCATGCCGGTGCGGCAGACAAAAGAAAACCCGCCACCGGACTGTGGCGGGTTTTCCCGCGACGCGGAAACTATCCTATTTCGGCTTGCGGAAGCGGAAGATGAATTGCTCATCCTTGAAGGTGGAGTGGGCGGTATAGTCCTCGTTCGGGCGGCGCAGCGCATCGCTTTCGCCTTCAAAGACAAAGCCCGCTTTCTGCACTTCATCCTTCACGGCTTGCGGGTCGACGCGATGCAAGCTGCCGGTCTGTGTGACGCCGGTGCCCGGTGCGCCCTTGTGATCGATCACAAAGAAAATACCGCCTGGTTTGAGGGCCGCGAACACAGCCTTGTTGAAAGCATTGATGTCTTCGGCGCCGACCGGACCGGGATTGTGCAGGTCATGGTAATTGTCGGAGGTCCAGACCATATCGACCGGCACCGGCGCGGATGGCGCGCCGGTCGGCTGCACTTCAATCGAGACATTGGAATAGGCCGGATCGGCCACGATCGCTTTTTCCGTATCTGCAAATTTCGGATTGTCTTTCAGCGCGGGCGGGATGGTCGTGTAAACGTGCCCCTTGGGGCCCACCACCTTGCTGAGGATGCGGGTATAATAACCGCCGATGCCCAGCAGTTCCAGCACCTGGTCGCCGGGCTTCGCTTTCGAGAACGCCACACTGGCCGCGGGTGCGCGATAAGCATCGGCATCCTTGTCGGCGTCTGGCCGCTTGGCGTCATTGATCGCAGCGGAGACATAGCCCGGAACCTTCTGTGCCATCACAGGCGCGGCGCAAAAACCGACAATCAAGACCAGTGCGGGCAGAAGAAGATTGCGCGAAATCGTCATATTGTTCTCCAGTTTGGCCGCGCATGTCGCGGAACCGTCATCGCACTCTATGAGCGCAGGCCTTCTCGATTATACCGCAACTATGTCAGGCAAGGTCTCGATGAACCCATTCGCCATTGCGCGCCAAAAGTTACGCAAGACGGGTTTGCTGTCCGAAAATTTATCGTTCACCGGCTGGCGTCGCGAAAAACATGCGCGCAGGCCCGCATCGCCGGAGCTTTCGATGATCAAGTTCCACAGCGAAAATTGTGCCGTTCAGCCGAAAACGCGGTTCAGCCAATCTTGCAGATCCTGAGCCCGGTCGCTGCGCACGCCGACATAGCCATCAGGCCGGATCAGAAACAAGGTCGGGCCGCCATCCGTCACACCATAGGCGCGGCGGATCGCATGATTGGCGGCGGTGGGCGGTATCACCACCACCCGCAGGCCCGGTTGAGGCGCCAGCGCCGATGCCAGATCGTTGGTGCCGGACACGAAGTTCAGCACCATCACATGGGTGCCGCGCAGCAGGTCGAACAGCCGGACTGGACGGCCCGACATGCCGGTGACCGGCCCGTCGGGGGCGCGGTCGCCCGCCTGCACCGGCACATCGCCGCCGCGCGAGACACGGCTGAGCGATGCACCCCGGTAATTGTGATCGAGATGGAAGATGTCGCCCTGAATCTGGCGCTGGCGTTCTTCGGCTGCCTGCGGGGCCATGCCTTTTTCGATCAGTTCACGGGCCAGTACGCCCAGCACGCCTGCCGCAATGGGACGGCGCTCTTCCTCATAGGTATCGAGCAAAGACCGATCGGCGCCCTGGATCACCGCCGCCAGTTTCCAGCCTAGATTATAAGCGTCCTGGACGCTGATATTCAGGCCCTGGCCCGGCGAGGTGGGCGGGGAATGGGCGGCGTCGCCCACCAGAAACACCGCGCCATCGCGCATCTCGTCCACCAGATGGGTGTTGGGCCAGTGGGCGATGATCCAGCGCGCATCGGACAGCGCGACGTCGCTGCGCCCAGTGCGTTCGTCGAACAGCGCCTGCAAAGTCTCCAGCGAGAGTTCGGGCACCGGCGCGTCCGGTGGCAGCGGCGCGACGAACTGGAAATAGTCGCTGCGAGGCAACGGGCAGAGCGACACGCGCCGGCTCTTGTCGCCGCCCGGCGCCCAGTTCATCCAATAGCCCTGCTCCAGCGCGCCCGCCTTCACATCGGCGACGATATAGAGTTCGTCCGCGGAGGTTTCGCCGGAATAGGCGATGCCCAGCGATTTGCGCACCGCGCTGTTGGCCCCGTCGGCGCCCACCAGATACCGGCATTCAATGGTTTCTTCCTGGCCGTCGATCCGCACGGTGGCGATCACACCGTCCGCCCCCTCCTCCGACCAGAGGAATTCGGTCCCGAACTCCACCTCGATGCCATGATCCAACAGGGCGTTGCGCAAGATGTCTTCGGTCCGCCATTGGGGAATCATCCAGGTGGCGGGATAGGGCCGAGCGGGCGTCGCCACTGTCTTGCTGCGGCCCAGAAGCTCCCAGATCGCTTTTTCCCACAGCAATTTGGGGCCGTCATAGGATCGCCAGCGGGGGAACTCTCCGCCATCTTCCTGGACCGGATCGATCAGGCCCAGATCCTCGAAAATCTCCAGGGTACGGGGCTGCAACCCCTTGGCCTTGGAGGCCAGCAGGGGCTCCGGCGCGGCTTCGACGACCCGCACCTGTACGTTCCGGCGGGCCAATTCCAGCGCCAGCACCAGGCCCGCCGGGCCTGCTCCCACGACCAGCACCGGCAGCTCATTTCCAAAAGTTTGCGATGACATTTAGCTGTCAAACGCCCCAAGCTTGGCGCGGTGTCAAGTCGCCCCGCAACGCATGCGATCGGTGCGCGTTTTTAACCTTCCAGAGGAGGAAACCGGCATGACATCGCAAAGCACAAAGGACCCGCAAAAAGAATCGCAGGACCCAGCATCCATGCCGAAAGCGCAACAGGGCCAGGGTGGCCATACCCGGCCGGTCGATCCGGAAGGCCAACAGGGCCATGCGCATCACGCCAAGATGGCGGTCCATTCCGATTCGCCGCCGGGCATCGAACTGGACGGCAAGGCACACGTCATCCCGCTTGCCCAGCGCACGGAAGGCGACAGGCGCAAGGCGACGCGGAAGAAGAAAGACTAGCGGCGTTCAGCCGTTGCGCGAGCGGCGCACGAAACGGCGCAAGGTCTGGCCGGTCTCGGTGCGAAAATCGGTGGGCTTGGAGGCGGCATCGTCGCCGGCAGCGACGAAGACGAAATTGTCACCCGAGAGATTATAGATTCCGGGAAGGTGCTTGCCCGCATCCGGACCCATTTCGTCGACCCAGGTCGCCTGGCGGGGAATGGTGGTGGCATCCAGGCGGAATTTTCCTTTCAGCAGCACGCTGCCTTCGCCACTGACGACGGAGAATTCATTACCGTCGAAAACCGTGAGCGTACCCGAGGCGCTGTATTCGTCGGACGGATTGGCGATACCATCGGCTTCGACCGCAACCTGTTCCCATGTGCCTTGCAGCAGCGCGAGATCTTTATCGGTTTTGCTGAATGTCATGTTCAAAGCGTCGTCCTCGTTTACAGGCGCGAATGTCTGCACATTTTAAAGGCAAACGGAAGGCTGCAGATGGCCGCTTTTGCACAGATAAACGTCGCAATTTGTAACGATGTGCTTGAATTAAAACCCTAACATCTTGAAGGGAAATCGGCGTCCACCCGTACCGTGCGCAATAATGGCGCATATAAAAAGTGTGTTTAGAGAGGTGCCATGAAAAAGTGCAGATCGGCATGGATGGTTCCGTGCCTCGTCGTATCTCTTGTCCTGCCGGTAAGCCTTCCCGTGCGGGCGGGCACAAATTGCTTTGCCGCCGCCAAGATTTATCAGGTCCATCCTCTGCGCGGTGGTCCCGATGCCAAGGATGGCTGGTCCGTTCGCGGCGACGCTTTCAGCCAATGCGTGCGCCGGTCAGAAGCGGCGGACAAGACTTTACGCGCGCGTTATCCCGAAACGATCTACGCGCTGTCATTGGCATCGACGATCGGGTGTCATGCTTGTTGACCCCCTCTCCCTACGCACGCTCTAGAGCGTGCTACGGGTATCTCCCCCTCCATGCGCTGCGCGCAGAGGGGGAGACGGGCCGGTGCTTGGCTCTACTATAGTTTAGTCTGACGGTACGGCGTCCAGCGCGGGTCCGCCTGCGCCTGCAGGAATCATCGGCAGGATGACGGCGGAGGGATGGGCCGCATCGTGCAGGATGGTCTGGGTCGCCTTCTGCCATTTCGCGCTGGTGCCGAATGTCTCGCCCGTATTGGAATTGGGCGCGAATTGCGGGAAGTCGCTGGATGAGATTTCCAGCCGGATGCGATGGCCCGGCTTGAACAAGTTCGAGGTCGGCCAGACATTGATTTTGTACTGATAGACCTGTCCCGGCACGACCGGCGTCGGGCTGGACAATGACTCGCGATAGCTCGCCTTCTGGATACCGTTGGCCAGGTTGATCGCGGTGCCGTCGGGGAACACGTCCACCAATTTGGCAGTGAAGTCGGTATCGGGCGCGGTGGTGCGGGCATAGAGCGTCACCGTAATCTGGCCGGTAACTTCCATCGCCTGCTTCAGGGGCGCGCTGGAATAGACCAGAATATCGGGACGCTGTTCGACCGCCGACTGGTCGAACTGGCCTTGCGGGCCGGTGGTCCAGGAGCAGCAGGAATGGCCGCCCATGCTGGGCACCGGATTGGACGGGTCATAGACAAAAGTGTCGAGGTTGGCATCAGCCTTGGCCGCCGCTACCGCGCTGCCGAATTCATTGTCGGCATGGGCCTGGCCCTGGGTCTGGGCGTTGCCCCCGGGCGGCGCATCGGTCAGCACACCGTCGCCCATAACGGAATTGGCATAGCCACCGCTGGCTAGATACCAGTTCTGCGGCTTGGTACCCGCGAGCGGCCAGTCCTTCGAGACATGCCACTTCTCTTCGCCCATGGTGAAATAGGTCACGCGCGAACCGG
>JBEPVO010000027.1:0-23551 GCA_041690975.1 Alphaproteobacteria bacterium | reverse complement strand
CCAGAAGGCCATCGTGAAGTATATTCCTAAAAAGTAGCGCGCAATCCACAAAGGAAGCTGGCTTTCTTCCGCCCGCATGGCGAAGCCATTGGCGGGGGAAGATGTCTGCTAGGCCGCTTGCGGCCGTGGCAGACAGATGGGGGAACTCAAATACAATTCAAGGCGTTCTCCCAAAAGGCCGAGGCGTGCATAATGGGCGGATATTGCGCAGCGATATTGTGGTCCATTCCGCGACGAGGGAGTTTTCATGCAGATCGGCATTGTCGGCCTTGGCCGAATGGGCGCGAATATCGGGCGCCGCCTGATGAGCAAAGGCCACAAGGTTGTCGCCTTCGACCGCGAACCTAAAGCGGTGGCGGCGTTGGTGGGTGCAACCGGTGTCGCGTCGCTGAAAGATTTGGTGGAAAAACTCGAAGCGCCGCGCGCCATCTGGGTGATGCTACCCGCGGGCAAGATCACCGACGACACGATTTTCGCGCTGAGCGATCTGCTTGGGTCTGGCGATGCGGTGATCGATGGCGGCAATACATTTTACAAAGACGACATCCGCCGCGCCAAGGAGCTGAAGAAAAAGAATATCGCCTATGTCGATTGCGGCACCTCCGGCGGCGTCTGGGGACTGGATCGCGGTTACTGCATGATGATCGGCGGCGACAAGGCGGTGGTCGATCGCCTGGATCCTGTCTTCGCGGCCCTGGCGCCGGGCGCCGGCACCATCGAGAAGACCCCCGGACGCGAAGCCCGCGATCCCCGTGTCCTAAATGGCTATCTGCATGCCGGCCCGGTGGGCGCGGGCCATTTCGTCAAGATGGTCCATAACGGCATCGAATACGGCCTGATGCAGGCCTATGCCGAAGGCTTCGACATTCTGCGCGGACGGGGCAGCGACACGCTGCCGCAAGACGAACGCTTCACACTCGACACCGCCGATATTGCGGAAGTGTGGCGACGCGGCAGCGTGGTCTCGTCTTGGCTGTTGGATCTCACCGCCATCGCGCTGGCCAAGTCGCCGGAGCTGAACAATTTCACCGGTTCGGTCGATGACAGCGGCGAGGGCCGCTGGACCATCGAGGCGGCCATCGACGAAGCGGTGGCCGCGCCGGTGATCACCGCCGCGCTGTATGCCCGCTTTCGCTCCCGTGTCGAGCATAGCTTCGGCGAGAAGCTGTTGTCGGCGATGCGCAACGAATTTGGCGGGCATGTCGAAAGCCATGCACCCAAGGGCGACGGCAAATGAGCCTGTCCCACAAGGAGCCGCCGCCAAGCTGCGCCATCGTGATTTTCGGCGCCAATGGCGATCTGACCAAAAGGCTGATCGTGCCAGCGCTTTACAATCTGGCGCGCACCGGGATGTTGCCGCAGAAGTTGGCGTTGATCGGGGTGGATCACAATGACAAGACATCGGAGCAATGGCGCGACGCCTTGCGCGATTTCCTGGTGCAGTCGCTGGAAAAAAGCGGCGACAAGATAGACGACAAGCTCTGGGGCACGGTCTCCCGCAGCATGACCTTTCTGCGCGGGGATTTCGAAACGGACGAGACCTACAAGCAGCTCGGCGATCTGCTCGCCAAGACCGACAAAGAACAGGATCTTGGCGGCAAGGTCCTGTTTTATATGGCTGTGGCGGATCGTTTCTTCGCCACCATCGCAGCCAAGCTGGGTGAAGCCGGCCTGGTGGAGCAGAAGGAGGGCCAGTTCCGCCGCCTGATCGTGGAAAAGCCGTTCGGCCACGACCTGGAATCCGCCAGGGCGCTTAACGCCTGTCTGCTGGAACATCTCAAGGAAGAGCAGATCTATCGCATCGATCATTTCCTCGGGAAGGAGACAGTGCAGAATATCATGGCGCTGCGCTTCGCCAACGGCTTGTTCGAGCCGATCTGGAATCGCGACCGCATCGATCACATCCAGATCACGGTGGCCGAAAATATCGGCATCGAGGGCCGCGGCAATTTCTACGATAAGACCGGCGCGTTGCGCGACATGGTTCCCAATCACCTGTTCCAGCTGGTCGCCATGATTGCGATGGAGCCGCCAGTATCCTTCGATGCCGAAGATATCCGCGCCAAAAGGGCGGAGATGTTCAAGGCGTTGCATCCGCTGACCCTGGGCGATGTGGTGCGCGGGCAATATGATTCCGGCGTCGTTGCGGAAAAAACGGCCGCCGCTTATCGCAAGGAAGAGAATGTTGCGTCCGATTCCAATGTCGAGACCTTCGTGGCGATGCGGCTTTTGATCGACAATTGGCGCTGGGCGGGCGTGCCCTTCTATCTGCGCACCGGCAAGCGTCTGGCAGCGCGCTCCACGGAGATCGCCATCCGTTTCAAGCGCGCGCCCCATGCGCTGTTCCGCGAGACGCCGGTGGAAGAGTTGGATGCCGATTGGCTGATCCTGCGGGTTCAGCCCGACGAAAGCATTCGCCTGCGCTTCAATGCCAAGCGGCCGGGGCCGGCAATGGCGCTGGAAAGCGTGGCGATGGAGTTCAAATACAAGGACTGGTTTCAGCAGGCGCCGGCTGTCGGTTACGAGACCTTGATCTATGACTGTCTGATCGGCGACGCCACCTTGTTCCAGCGCGCTGACCAGGTTGAAGCGGCTTGGGGCGTGGTTGAGCCGGTGCTGAAAGGTTGGGCCAATACGGCACCCCGCCATTTCCCCAATTACAGTGCCGGCAGCGAAGGGCCCAGCGCCGCCAATGATCTTCTGGCCCGCGACGGGCGCTCCTGGCGCACCGTAAAGTGAGACGCGCATGAGCATCGCCGGCGAAATGGAAGTCCTGAAGGATCTGGAAGCCGTATCGGCGCGCGCGGCGGAGGTGATTGCCGATCGTATCCGGGGCTGCACCGCGCCGTTTCGCTTGGCGCTGTCCGGTGGCTCCACACCGCGCGGCTGCTATCGCCATCTCGCGCATCTACATCAGGTGCCGTGGGATTGCGTGGAAATCTATCTGGGCGATGAACGCTTCGTGCCGCACGATCACCCCGAAAGCAATTACCGCATGATCCGCGAGTTGCTGCTGGCAAATGGCGCGGTAAGTCCGCGCGGCGTGTTTGCGGTGCCTGGCGATGGTGACGCGGAACGCGCCGCCCAGACCTATGAGGAAATTCTGCGCCAGCAATATGGCAGCAGCCACCTGCTTGCCAATCCGCCTCTGTTCGATCTGCAATTGCTGGGCCTGGGCGAGGATGGCCACACGGCCTCGCTGCTTCCGGACCAGCCGGTTTTGGAGGAGCGCGATCGCTGGGTCGCGGTGGTGCCCGATGGGCGCCCCGAACCGCGCATCACGCTGACCTATCCTGCCCTGGAATCCAGCCGCCTGACCGTCTTTCTGGTCTGCGGGGCGGCGAAGAGAGAGCCGCTAGCCCGTGCCCGCGCCGGTGACACCACCATTCCGGCCGGCCGCCTGAAGCCGCAGGGCGATGTGATCTGGCTGGTGGATCGCGCCGCAGCGGGCGCCTGATGCGGATTGAAGACTATGCCGTTATCGGCGATTGCCACACCGCTGCGCTGGTGGGACGCAACGGCTCGATCGACTGGCTGTGCATGCCGCGTTTCGATTCTGCCGCCTGCTTCGCGGCGCTGCTGGGCGAACCCAAGCATGGCCGCTGGTTGATCGCGCCCGACCGCAAGGTCAAGCCTTATAAGAGCCGCGCCACGCCCCACATTACGCGGCGCTATCGCGGCGACAGCATGATCCTGGAAACGGAATTCCGTACCGCCACCGGTGTTGCCAGAGTGATCGATTTCATGCCGGTGAATGGTTCCGACCGCTCCATCGTGCGGATCGTCGAAGGGGTTTCCGGGCATGTCAAAATGGAAACCGAACTGGTGATCCGCTTCGATTATGGCATCACCATCCCCTGGGTAAACCGGATCGATTCCAAGACCATCACGGCCATTGCCGGCCCCAATCTTCTTTGTGTGCGCACGCCGGTGAATTTGCGCGGCGAGAACATGCATTCCGCCGCCCGCTTCACGGTGCGCAAGGGCGAGCGCATTCCCTTTGTTCTCAGCTACCGCGAGTCCCATTACGAGGTGCCGGAGGTGATCGATGCCGACATCGCCTTGGAGCAGACCGAGAAATATTGGGCGGACTGGACGGGCATCTGCAAACCCAAGGGCAAATGGCGCAAGGAAGTGATGCGTTCATTGCTCACTTTGAAAAGCCTCAGCTACAAGCCCACCGGCGGGATCGTCGCTGCCGTCACCACGTCGCTGCCGGAACAGATCGGCGGGACTCGCAACTGGGATTATCGCTATTGCTGGCTGCGCGATGCCACCTTTACCCTGCTGGCGTTCCTCAATGCCGGTTACACCGAGGAAGCCAATGTCTGGCAGCATTGGCTGGTGCGGGTGATCGCGGGCGCACCTGAGCAGCTTCAGACCATGTACAGCGTGATGGGCGACAAGCGGTTGGATGAGATGGAGTTGGCGCATCTGCCCGGTTATGAGAATTCGCGCCCCGTCCGTATCGGCAATGCGGCGGCGCACCAGCTGCAGCTCGATATTTACGGCGAAGTCGCCGACGTGCTGAGCCAGGCCCGCAAGGGCGGATTACCGTCTGCGCCACGCCGCAGCGAGATACGTGCGACATTCCTTCAACATCTGGAAAAAATCTGGATGAAGCCGGACGAAGGCATCTGGGAAATCCGGGGCGCACCGCAGCAATTTGTCCATTCCAAAGTCATGACCTGGGTGGCGTTCGACCGCGCCGCCCGCGCCAATCCCACCGACAAGCGGGGCTCGGCGCATTACCGTAAGATCGCCAACCGGATTCACAAGGAGATCTGCGCCAAGGGCATCAACCGCAAGCGCGGCTGTTTTGTGCAGGTCTATGGTTCAGCCCGTATGGACGCCAGCCTGCTGCTGCTGCCGCTGGTGGGATTTCTGCCCGCCAGCGACAAGCGCATCCGCCGCACCGTTGAAGAGATCGAGCAGAAGCTGCTCTATAAAGGCCTGTTGCTGCGCTATGAAACCGAGACCGGCATTGACGGTCTGCCGCCGGGTGAGGGCGCGTTCCTTGCCTGCAGCTTCTGGCTGGCCGACAATTACTTGATGCTAGGCCGCAAGACCGATGCCAGGCGCCTGTTCCATCGCCTGAAAGGATACGCCAACGATGTCGGCCTGTTCGCGGAAGAGTATGATCCCAAGGGCAAGCGAATGTTGGGAAATTTCCCCCAAGCCTTTTCCCATGTCGCGTTGATCAACACGGCCCTTAACCTGATGCAGGAAGAAAGTCGCACCCATGCCCGCACGCGCAAGAAAAGCAAGAGTCGCTAAAATTCTGGCGATTGATATCGGCGGCACAGGTCTCAAGGCCGCGATCGTCGACACCAAAGGGCACTTCCTCACGGAGCGGCTGCGGGTCAAAACTCCCAGGCATCCGGTGCCGAGGAACATTCTGCCCGCGCTGGTCGAACTGGTGGCACCGCTGAAGGGCTATGATCATGTCTCCATCGGCTTTCCCGGCTATGTGCGGGACGGCACGGTCTTCACCGCCGCCAATCTGGGTACCAAGGCGTGGAAGGGATTCAAGCTGGCGCAGGCCGTGGAAAAGGCATTGGGCAAGCCCACGCGTCTCAATAACGACGCCGATGTGCAGGGCCTCGCAGTCGTGCGCGGCAAGGGATTGGAACTGGTCTGCACGCTTGGAACGGGCTTCGGCACCGCCTGGTTTCGCGAGGGCGAATTGATGCCGCATATGGAGCTGGCCCATATGCCGATCCATCACAAGGACGATTTCGATGCCTATATCGGCGAGCGCGAGCGCAATAAGATCGGCGACAAGGAATGGAACAAGCGGGTGAAGAAACTCATCCCTATTCTCGCCACAGTGATGAATTACGACCATCTATATCTGGGCGGCGGCAATTCGCGCCGCATCGCGTTTAAGCTGCCCAAGAATGTGTCCCTCGTGTCTAATGATGCGGGCATGGAAGGCGGCGCTTTTGTCTGGCACCCCAACGGGCCTCGCAAGCATTCGGGAGCGGCGGCCAGGAAAAGTGTGTAGCGGTTTTACGTCCGGCCGCGCGACCCATTAAAAAAGGAACCCGGCGCGCCATTCGCGCGTTAGCGGGCAGGACCGGGCTTTTGGCCTGGGCCGATTTCGATGCACGCCTTTTGAGACAGGACATATTTTGGACAGGTCAGGATGACGCCGCCTGTGAAGAAGAACTCGGCTCTTTTTCTGGATATCGACGGCACTTTGCTCGACATGGCCCGCACGCCCGACGCAGTGGTGGTGCCAACCGAACTGCAAGTGACTCTGGTGCGGCTGCACGACATGCTGGAGGGCGCGCTGGCGTTCGTCAGCGGCCGCTCGCTCGCTGCCATCGACCGGCTGTTCATGCCGCTAAGAACGGCGGCAGTGGGTTGTCATGGCGCGGAAGTGCGCGGTGCCGACGGCATCATCCGCGCGCTCTGCGATCCCGTCCCCAATCCCGTGCGCACGATCTTTCGCAGCCTGGCCGAAGATCATCCCGGCACGATCCTGGAAGATAAGGTCTATGCCCTCTCTCTGCATTACCGCCTGGCGCCGGAAGCAAAAGCTTCGCTGGAAGCGGCGATGGAAAAACACGCCCCGGTTTTCGCTGGTGAGAATGTCGCCATCCAGCATGGAAAATCTGTGATCGATGCTCGGATGCGGGGAATCGACAAAGGCGTGGGTGTGCGCGCGCTGATGCGGCAAGCCTCGTTTCGCGATCGCGTGCCGGTGTTTGGCGGCGACGACACCACCGACATGGATGTGTTTCACATTCTGCCCGAACTGGGCGGCCTCGGCTTTTCCGTGGGCCGGACCTTCGATGGCGTGGACTATGAATTCCCGTCGCCCCGCGCCGTGCGCGAATGGCTGGCCGATCTGGCCGAACAGGGCGTGGCGGCATGAGCAAGGCCCAGCCGCTTGACTTGGCCGTCATCGGCAACGGCCGCACCGCAGCTCTGGTGGACCGCAATGCGCGCATGGTGTGGTGGTGCTTTCCCCGCTTCGACAGCGATCCCTTGTTCTGCCGCCTGATTGCGGGCGACGAAGAAAAAGGGTTTTTCGATATCGTGCTGGAAGGTTTTTCGCACAGCATCTCGCATTATGAGCGCAATACCGCCACGGTCACGACCCTGCTCACCGCGAAGGACGGCGCGGCGGTGCGCGTTACGGATTTTGCGCCGCGCTTCCGCAATTTCGATCGCATTCTGCGTCCGCCTCAGCTGATGCGCCGGATCGATCCGGTGGCTGGAATGCCGCGGATCACGATACGCCTGCGACCCACTCAGGATTACGGCAAGCCGATGCGGCGCCGGGTGGCGGGCTCCAACCACATCACCTATGGCGAACCAGCGCTGATCCGGCTCACCACCGATGCGCCGCTGTCTTATATCGAAGATGAATCGCCCTTTGCGCTGACCCGCTCGCTGAACCTGATACTGGGTCCCGACGAGCCCTTCGCCGCCGATCCGGCCACCACGGCACGCGAATTCCTGGATCGCACCAACGAATATTGGCGCGAATGGGTGCGGCGGCTTTCCGTTCCCTTTGAATGGCAGGATGCCACCATCCGTGCTGCCATTACGCTCAAGCTTTCCAATTTTGAGGAAACCGGCGGCATCGTCGCTGCCCTGACGACCTCGCTGCCGGAAGCGCCCCATTCAGGCCGCACCTGGGATTATCGCTATTGCTGGCTGCGGGATGCGTATTTCGTTGTTCGGGCGCTGAACCGCATCGGTGCCACCAAGACGATGGAGGATTTTGTCGCCTTCGTCTTTTCCATCGTGGGTGAAGAGGAGGTGCTGAAGCCGGTCTATGGCATCGTTCCGTCGCGCGAACTTACCGAATGGATCGCGCCCGACTTGAACGGTTTTGAAGGCCACGGCCCCGTCCGGATCGGCAATGCGGCCGTGGATCAGATCCAGCATGACGCTTATGGCAGCGTCATTCTCTCCGCCGTGCCGATGTTCTTCGACAGGCGCTTGCCGAACCCGGGAGGTGAGCCGCTGTTCCGCCTGGTGGAGAAGATGGCGCGGCAATGCGCGGCGCTGGCGCTGGAGCCGGATGCCGGCATCTGGGAATATCGCGGCCGCAAGCGCATCCACACCCATTCCGCCGCGATGTGTTGGGCGGGCCTTTCGCGCGCCGGCGCCATTGCGGCGCGACTGGGCTTTTCCGACCGCGCCACGCACTGGAATGATCTGGCCGACAAGGTGGGCGGCGTGATCTTGGACCGTTGCTGGAATGAAAAGCGCGGCGCTTACACCGCCGCTATCGATACCGAAGATATGGACGCCAGCGTGCTGCTGTTGCCGGAATTGGGTTTGCTCGATTCCGCCGATCCCCGTTTCGCTTCGACAGTCGCTGCCATCGAGCAGGATCTGGTGCGGGGCCATCATGTGCTGCGCTATGCCGCCGCCGACGATTTCGGCCTGCCGGAATCCGAATTCTTGGTCTGCCGTTTCTGGCTGATCGACGCGCTGTGCCTGCTGGGGCGCACCGAGGAGGCGCGCGACCGCTTCAAGGATGCGCTGGCTTTGCGCAATCACTACGGTTTGTTTGCCGAGGACATCAACCCCCAGACCGGCGCCTTGTGGGGCAATTTCCCTCAGACCTATTCCATGGCCGGCCTGATCCTGAGCGCCATGCGTCTCAGCAAGAGTTGGGAGGAGCGCTATTGGCACGCGTCTTCATAATTTCAAACCGCGTCGCCACCCCGGACGCCGGGCTTCATGCCGGCGGACTGGAAGTGGTGCTGAAAGCGACACTCAAGAACCATCCCTGCGTCTGGATGGGCTGGTCCGGCGAAACCGGACCGCAGCCGCGCGTGCGCACCATGCACAAGGGCAACAACACCTATATCGTCAGCGATCTGACGGAAGAAGATTTCGACGAATACTACAATGGCTTTGCCAATCGCGTGCTGTGGCCGATTTTGCATTATCGTCTGGACCTGGCGGAATTTTCGCGCCGCGATCTGTCGGGTTATCTGCGAGTCAATGAGCATTTCGCGAACGAGCTGGCAAAGGTGCTCAAGCCTGACGACGTCGTCTGGGTGCATGATTATCACCTGATCCCGCTGGCCAAGGCGCTGCGCGAGCGCAATTTGCACAACCGGGTGGGCTTCTTCCTGCATATCCCGATGCCGCCGCCGGAAATCATCACCGCCATGCCCCATCATGAGGTTTTGATCCCGGCGCTCTGCCATTACGACCTGGTGGGATTTCAGACCGACAATGATGCGGCGAATTTCGCCCGCTATCTCGCCACCGAACTGGGCAGGCCGTCACATATCTCGCGGCGCTTGGGCACTGGCGACCGCGTCATGCGGATTGGTACTTTTCCCGTCGGCATCGAGCCGCGCGGCTTTGCTCGCCTGGCGCGCCGGGCGATCAAAAGCGAAATGGTGCGCAAAGTGATGAAAAGCATTCCCGGTGCGCTGATGATCGGAGTGGACCGGCTGGATTATTCCAAGGGCATCGGGCTGCGGCTGGAAGCGTATGAACGTTTTCTCGCCGCCAATCCCGCCTGGCACGGCAAGATTACCTATCTGCAGATCACGCCCAAGAGCCGGTCTCAGATCAAGGAATATTCCGAAATGGAAGGGGCGGTGAATGCCACCGCAGGCCGCATCAACGGTACCTATTCCGACGCCTCCTGGTCGCCGATGCGTTACGTCAACCGGCCTTATAGTCGAACGGCCTTGTCGGGCCTTTATCGCGGCTCGCGCGTGGCGCTGGTGACGCCGCTGCGCGACGGCATGAATCTGGTAGCCAAGGAATATGTCGCGTCCCAGGATGCTGCCGATCCTGGCGTTTTGATCTTGTCGCGCTTTGCCGGCGCGGCGGCGGAATTCAAGGAAGGCGCGTTGCTGGTCAACCCTTACGATCCCGATTCCGTGGCGGCCGCGATCAGCCGGGCGATGGCGATGCCGCTGGCAGAACGCAAGACGCGCCATGCCGCGTTGTTCGCGGCGCTGCTGCGCAACGATATCTCGAAATGGGGGGACAAATTCCTGTCTGCCTTGATGGGCACCAAGGAATTCAAGCTCAAGGACAGTCCTGTCGGATCACGCGCAAAATTTGAAGGCGTGCCCACCCGTCATTGAACGGTCGGCGGCAACAGGGCCAGGGCCATCGCCAGTCCGATCACCGCCACGCCCAAGCCCAATTCCCAGCCGACATGCTTGCGCAATCGCACGACCGTGCCGGTCTGAGCGAGGCGCGGCAGCAGGCGAACCTGGTTGATCATCGCCAGTGCGATCATCGCGACCACCAGCGCGAGCTTGACACCCAGCACCAGCAGATAGGGCCATGCGTCATGGCCGGGATTACCCAACAGGACCATGGTGGCGTTGATCATGCCGGTCATCACCAGCAGTGCCACCGCTACCATGCCCCATTCCGCGAAGATGGAAATCGCCAGACCCAGGCGCGGTGCGACGGGGCTCTGCGCCAGCAGAGCGGCCAGCACGCACAGGCTGCCGATCCAGTAGCCGCCTGTCAGCAGATGCAAGCCATCGCTGGTGGCGCCGATGAACCAGAAGCCGAACGGGCTGGCGCCGGCGGTGTGGCTGGAGACCGCGATCAGGATCAGCGCCAGGCCCGACAGAAGGACGGTGAGACGCATTTTTGCTCGCCACACCGTAACGAGCAGCGCCAGCAACAACAAAAGGCGGGGAAGAAACAGTTGGACGAACAGGGTGTCGCTGGGCGTCGCATCGGTACCGGTCATCCCGGCGACTGCCAAGGCCAGCCATGCCGGCGCGGACAACAAAGCTGTCAGCGCCGCAAGACGGCGGCCCAAGGCCAGGATGCGGCTTTCCAGCGCCAGCTCCGGCACCTTGGCGCCCAGCAGCGCCAGCAGACAGGCGCTGCCGAACAGCGCCATCAGGCTGGCCTCGTGCAAGCCGCGAACGAAAACCAGCAAGGCGGTCATGGGTGTACGGTGAAGCGGATACGGCCTTCCAGGCGCTTGCCTTCATGGCCGGCGGAATGCCAGCTCACGACATAGCGGCCAGGCTCCAGCAGCGCTGGCGTCAATGTGATCAGCCGGCCGCTGACCTTGACCGGCTCGCCATTCAGATTACGGCCGTCCTCGTCCAGCAGCAGTGCGCCGGAGAAGGCGGGCTCCAGTGCTTCACTGAATGTCAGCACGATGCGATGCGGTGATTTTACTTTCGCGCCATTGGCAGGGATGGATTTGGTCAGATGCGCATTGGCGAAAGCGGGCGCCGCGATCAGGCAGAAAGCCGCGGCGGATAACAGAAGCTTCATGATAGGAAATCCGAAATAACCCGCCCCTTCTAGACCCGGGGCGGGTTACTCGCCAGCGCATTCCGCCCGCCGAAAAATTTCAGGCGGCGTCGTGGAAAATAATGCCTGCCGTATAGCGGGCGCCCGCCGTCAGGGTGCTGACGCCATGCCGGTGATTGACGGTGTAGATGCCCCGGGTTCCCTTGACGGGGCGGCGATGCACCGCGAACACCACGCCATCGCCTTGGGTCAGTGGCACCACACTGGCCCGCGACTGCATGCGCGGACGCTGCTCGGTCATCACGAATTCACCGCCCGAGAATTCTTCGCCCGGTTGCGACAGCAGGATCGCAACCTGCAGGGGAAAAACATGCTCGCCGTAAAGGTCCTGGTGCAGGCAATTGTAATCACCGGCGCCGTATTTCAGCAGCAGGGGCGTGGGCCGCTGCTGGCCTGCCTGATGGCAGCGGTCGAGAAAATCCTGATGACGTTCGGGATAACGGTTTTCTTCCTCGCGAACCTCCGCCCAGCGGTTGGCGATGGGCGCCAGATGCGCATAAAGCGCCGGGCGCAGCGCGGCAATCGGATCGGGCAGGGGATAGGAAAAGTATTTGTATTCTCCTCGACCAAAGCCGTGCCGCGCCATAATGACATGGCTGCGGAAGCTCTCCGTCTCATAGAGGCCGCGCAGCCGGGTTGCTGCCGAAGCATCGATCAACTTCGGCAGCAGGGCCCAACCCTGGCTGTCTAGGCCGGCGGCTGCGCCGGCCCAGTCTTGTGTAATGGGATTCATGACGGTTACGCCGCTTCTTCGCGGGCCAGCAATTCCTTCTTGCGCGCCACGCCCCAGCGATAGCCGGACAGGCCGCCATCGGTTTTCACCACGCGGTGACAGGGAATGACGATCGCCAAGGAATTGGCGGCACAGGCCTGGGCCACCGCGCGTACCGCGCTGGGCTTGCCGATTTTGCGGGCGATATCGGCATAGCTGGCCGTCTTGCCTGCGGGGATGGCGGTCAGCGCTTTCCACACGCGTTGCTGGAACGCGGTGCCGCGAATGTCCAACGGTAAATCGAGATCCTTGCGGGGACGTTCGACCAATCCAACCACCTTTGCCACCAGCTTCTCGAATTTGGCATCGCCGCCCACCAGCCGCGCCCGGGTGAAGCGGTCCTGCAAATCCTGTAGCAGTTTCTCTGGACTGTCGCCCATCAGGATGGCGCAGACGCCTTTCTCGCTGGATGCCACCAGCAACGCGCCCAAGGATGTCTCGGCGATGGCGAAGCGAATTTCCTCGTCCGCGCCGCCGGCACGATAGCGGGTTGGCGTCATGCCCAGCAGCGATTTCGATTTCTCATAGAAGCGGCTGCCGGAATTATAGCCCGCGTCATAGATCGCCTGGGTGACACTGGCGCTTTGCCGCAAACCGTCTCGCACCTTTTCGCCGCGATGGGCGGCTGCATATTCCTTGGGTGTCAGGCCGGTGATCGTCTTGAAGACGCGGTGGAAATGATGCGGGCTAAGGCCCGCGCGGGCGGCCAAGCTGGTCAGGGACGGCGTCTCTTCGCTGGCTGCGATGCGGCGGGCTGCATCGGCCACCTTGGCGGCATGTGGCGCTTCGCAGCCCAAATCGGGTTTGCAGCGCTTGCAGGCGCGGAAGCCTTCCGTCCGCGCCGCCGCCGGGGTGAGATGGAAACGGACATTGGCAGGATTGGCCAGCCGGGCCGCGCAGGAGGGGCGGCAATAGACCCCGGTGGACTTCACGGAATACACGAATTGGCCGTCGCTGGCCGTGTCGCGGGCCATCACTTTGGTCCAGCGGGGGTCGGCTTCGGTTGCGGCTTTTGCCAGCTCGCGGGCTTTGGAATTTTTCATTTCAGACACTCCAGATCATCTGAAGCCAATCTGTCAGGGTGGATGGAGGCCCACACTCCGGCGCTTGCGATCAAATCGGGCCCTTGAATGCTTTCCAGGCCAGGAGCGCCCAGCCGGCAATAAAACAGAGCCCGCCGATGGGCGTTATCGCGCCCAATATGGTGGCGCCGGTCAGCGCCAGCAAATAGAGCGAGCCTGAAAACAGGACGATTCCGCCCAGGAATGCAATCGCCGCCTGCCGTGCCTGAATCAGTGCGGCCAGCGCCATCGCCAGGGCGTGATACATCTGATAGCGCGCGCCGGTCTCGAACACTGCCAGGGAATCGGCGCTCAGATGCGCCTTCAGGCCATGCGCCGCGAACGCACCGGCCATGACGGCCAGGCCGCCATTGATTGCCGCTATTCCCAGCCAGCCTCTGTCCATATGCGATAATAGACAGGCTACCGCAGCCTGGGATAGGGGTGGCATACACCGGCCCTCTTCCCCCGCAAGGCGAAGCCTTTGGTGGGGGAAGATGTGCGGTAGCGGGCTTGCCCGCGTGACGCACAGATGGGGGCAAAGAAAAGTCATGACCGAGTTTGCCACCACCACCGACGGCATCCACATTGCGTATGAACGCCTGGGCGAAGGCCCGCCGGTCGTGCTGGTGCATGGCTTCGGCTCCAGCAAGGAGCAGAACTGGAAATCGACCGGCTGGTATACCTCGCTCGGTGAAGCGGGATTTTCCGTGCTGGCGATCGACAATCGCGGCCATGGCGAAAGCGACAAGCCACATGATCCGCTGCTCTATCATCATGACCGCATGGCCGGAGACGTCGCCAGCGTGATGGACGCCGCGGGCATCGATGCCGCGCCTTACATAGGCTATTCGATGGGCGGGCTGATTGGCCTGCGTTTCCTGGCGCATTTCTCCGATCGCGTGACCCGCCTGGCGCTGGGTGGTGTGGGCGAACATTATCTGACCGGGCCGCGCGTGTCGGATCCCGAACGGCGCGAGGTAATCGCGGATGCTCTGCTGACGACGGACAAGGACAGCATCACCGATCCGCGCGCGCGCATGTTTCGCGACTTCTCCGAGCAACAAGGCAAGGACCGGCTCGCGCTGGCCGCCTGTATGCGCGCCATGACTGGTCCCTTGCCGCTTGCGATTCTGCAGTCCTTTTCCAAACCCATTCTGGTGGTCGATGGCGACCAGGACATGATCGCCGGTCCGTCCGGCCCCCTTGCCGCCATATTTCCCCACGGCTCTGCCGCAATCGTGCCTGGCCGCGACCACATGTCGGCCGTGGGCGCGCGTCCGACCCGCCAGGCGGTGGTAGATTTTCTCAAAAGCTGAAACTCGGATGCGTTGAGGCGCGTTTCCATGCTGCGGGCACCGGGTTATTTCAAGCCGGGACTTCCGTCTGCGGCTGGTACGGGAATTTTATCCGTACACAGATAATACGAAATCTGTATACGGAGTATTTGGATGTGTTGCTGCGACCGGAATTGCACAAAGCCCGTACGTTTCCGTACGGAAATAAGCATGGGCTTTTGGTCCAAGCCCGCTAAGTTCGGGTCGAGGGGTTTGTCGACTCGCGGGGCTCGCGTTTCCATAAACAGTAAAAGGATGTCCGGCCATGTCGATTGAGGTCGGCTTGAAATCCATGAACGACGCCATGCCGTCCCGCGCAGATGTCCGCAACCGGTTGCTCAACAAACTGTCAGCATCGGATTTCGCGCTGCTGGCGCCGCATCTGGAAATGGTGAGTTTGAAGGAGCGCCAGGTGGTGGAGGTGCCCAATAAGCCCATCACCCATGTCTATTTCGTCGAAACCGGCGTCGTTTCGGTGGTGGCGGTGAATGTAGAGGACCATCGCATCGAAGTCGGCGTGATCGGCAAGGAAGGCATGAGCGGCGTGCCGCTGATCTTTGGCGACGACCGCGCCCAGCATTCCGCCTATATGCAGATCGGCGGCAATGGCCGGCGCATGACGGCGGCAGCATTTCTGGAAGCGATGAAACAGAGCGTCACTCTGCGCGCCTTGATGATGAAATCCGCCCAGGCCTTCATGATCCAGACCGCTCACACCGCCCTGGCCAATGGCCGCGCCAAGCTGGAGGAGCGGCTGGCCCGCTGGCTCCTGATGGCGCACGACCGGCTGGACAGCGATGCGGTGCCGCTAACCCATGAATTCCTGGCCGTGATGTTGGGGGTGCGCCGGGCCGGTGTCACCGTGGCGCTGCACTCCTTCGAGCGGCGGGGATTGATCGCCACCCGGCGGGGGCAGCTCACTTTGATCAACCGGGCCGGCATCGAGCAGGTGGCGGGTAGCTTTTACGGCATTCCGGAGACCGAGCTGAAACGCCTGATGGCGGAGTTCATCTAGAATCTCCTCGCCTTTTTGAGGCTGCGCATGGGACAAAACCCCATGCTGCCGCCTCGCTTTCAGGACTGGTTCGCCGCCAAAGGCTGGACGCCGCGTCCGCATCAGCTGGCGCTGGTGGAGACGGCGCAGCGCGGCGAAAGCGTGCTGCTGGTGGCGCCCACCGGCGGCGGCAAGACTTTGGCAGGCTTTCTGCCCAGCCTGATCGATCTTACGGATCGGCCCAAACGTGCACGCGCCTCCCGGCTGCACACGCTCTACATCTCGCCTCTGAAAGCGCTGGCGGTGGACGTGGCGCGCAACCTGGAAGCGCCCATCGCCGAGATGGAATTGACTGCGACGGTGGAGACCCGTACCGGCGATACACCCACGGCGCGCCGCCAGCGCCAACGCCATGCGCCGCCGGATTTTTTGCTGACCACGCCAGAGCAACTGGCGCTGTTGATCGCCCATCCGCGCGCGCCGCAGATGTTCGAGCATCTCAAGACCGTGGTGCTAGACGAATTGCACGCGCTCTACAATTCCAAGCGCGGGGACCTGCTGGCGCTGGGCCTGGCGCGGCTTTCGCAGCTTGCGCCGGGCCATCGCCGCGTGGGCCTGTCGGCGACAGTGGCAGACCCCAAGCCGCTGCAACGTTTTTTGTTGCCGCAGCCGATGGAAGGCGAAGCCCTGGCGGAACTGGTGATCGCCAAGGGTGGTGCCAAGCCCCAGATCGCGATCAGCGCTTCGGATTCCTATGTGCCCTGGGCAGGCCATCTGGCGCGTCATGCCATGCTGGATGTGATGACGGCGATCGGCGAGGCCAAGACCGCGCTGATCTTCGTCAACACCCGCAGCCAGGCCGAACGCACCTTCCAGGAATTGTGGAAGCTCAACGAAGCCAATTGGCCGATCGCCTTGCATCACGGCTCGCTGGCGCCCGAGCAGCGCCGTAAGGTCGAAGCCGCAATGGCCAAGGGCAGTCTGCGCGCGGTGGTCTGCACCTCGACCCTGGATCTGGGCATCGACTGGGGAGCGGTCGACAAAGTGATCTGCATCGGCGCGCCCAAGGGAGCGGCCCGGCTGGTCCAGCGCATCGGCCGCGCCAATCACCGGCTCGACGAACCCAGCGCCGCGCTGCTGGTGCCCGCCAACCGTTTCGAAGTGCTGGAATGCAATGCCGCCCGCGACGCGGTGTTGGCGGGCGAACTGGATGGCGAGCGTCTGAAGCAAGGCAGTCTTGATGTGCTGTGCCAGCACATTTGGGGCATGGCGGTGGCGGCGCCCTTCCATGCCGATGCGCTCTATGCCGAAATACGCTCGGCCATGCCCTTCGCCGCGCTGAGCCGCGCCGACTTCGATGCCGCGTTGAATTTTGTCGCCACCGGCGGTTATGCGCTCAAAAGCTATGACCGCTATGCGCGGCTGCGGCAAATGCCGGACAGCAAATGGCGGCTGGCACATCCGCGGCTGGGCCAGGCCTATCGCTTGAATGTCGGTGTGATCGTGGAAGATCCGATGGTGGACATCCGCCTTCAGTCGCGGGGCAAGCCTATAGGCGCGGGCGGGCGGCGGCTGGGTCAGCTGGAGGAATATTTCGTCGAGCAATTGTCGGCGGGCGATACCTTCGTCTTTGCCGGCGAGGTGTTGCGCTTTGAAGGGCTGCGCGAGACCGCGGCCTATGTCACCCGTACCAATGATCCTGAGGCCCAGGTCCCCAGCTACAATGGCGGCAAGTTTCCGCTTTCCACGTTTCTCGCCCAACGGGTGCGCGAAATGGTGTCGGCGCCGGAGCGCTGGCATGTACTGCCCGCGCCGGTGCAGGAATGGTTGAAGATACAGGAATGGCGCAGCGTTATTCCCAAGCCCGGGCAGTTGCTGGTCGAAAACTTTCCCCGGGGCAATCGCCACTATCTGGTTTGTTATCCGTTCGAGGGCCGGCTGGCGCACCAGACCCTGGGCATGCTGCTGACACGGCGGCTGGAGCGAGCAGGGATGAAGCCGCTGGGATTCATCGCCAACGAATACGCATTGGCGGTTTGGGCGGCACGCGACATGAGCGGCCTCGACATGGGCAAGCTGTTCGATGAGGACATGCTGGGCGACGATCTCGATGCCTGGCTGGCCGACAGCAATCTCTACAAACGCACCTTCCGCAACTGCGCCATCATCGCGGGCCTGATCGAGCGGCGTATGCCCGGCAAGGAAAAGAGCGGGCGTCAGGTCACGTTTTCCTCGGACCTGATTTATGACGTGCTGCGCGAACATGAGCCCGACCATGTCCTGTTGCGCGCCACCTATGCCGATGCGGGCAGCGGCCTGCTCGACATCGCGCGGCTCTCCGATATGCTGGCGCGGGTCCGGTCGCGAATCGTGACCCGGAAACTGGACCGGGTTTCGCCTTTGGCGGTTCCAGCCCTGCTGGAAATTTCCCGCGAGATGGTGGCGCGGGGCGAAGTGGAAGAAGACATAATGCGCGACAATGAAGACGCGCTGATTGCGGATGCGATGCGTGTTGACTGATCTTTGCGTGGACGTGAATGGCGAGACATTGTTGCTGGACAAGTCCGGCGCGGCCTGGTGGCCGAGCACCCGCACCCTGATATTTGCCGATCTGCATTTCGAGAAAGGCAGTTCCTATGCGCGGGGACGCCAGTTCCTGCCGCCTTATGATACCCGCGCGACCTTGCTGCGCATGGCGCAAGTGGTGGCGCGCCGCGCGCCGATTCGCATCATTGCCCTGGGCGATTCCTTTCACGATCCCCAAGCTGCCGAGCGTCTTGGCGCGGAAGAACGCGCCATGCTGGGAAGTCTAGCTTCGATGGCGCATTTCATCTGGATCACCGGCAATCACGATCCGCATCCGCCGGCCTGGCTGGGCGGCGCGGTGATGGCAGAATGGCGCGAAGGTGGCCTTATCTTCCGGCACGAGCCGCGCGTTGATGCGGAGCGGGGCGAAGTTGCGGGCCATCTGCATCCGGCGACCAGCGTCGCCAAATATGGCCGCGGTGTGCGCCGCCGTTGTTTTGTCGCCGATGCGAAGCGTCTGCTGCTGCCGTCTTTTGGTGCCTATACCGGCGGCCTGGACGTGGGCGATCCCGCCATCACATGTCTGTTCGGCACCCGATTCCACGCCTTTATGCTGGGCCAGGACCGGGTCTATGCTATTCCCCGTCAGGTGGGACGGCGGAAGAGCAGCGAGGAAATCCAGCCCATGATCACCGCCATCATCACGGCGGCCAGTCCATAACCGAAGGGCTGGTTGTGGGCGAAATTGAAGAGACGCCGCTCCAATCCGGTCTGGTCGATGAACAGCGGCGTCGATTGCGCGCTCAGCACTTCGCCATTGCGGAACAGATAGACTTCCACATTGTACTGGCCGCGCGTCACCCCGGCGGGCACTGGGACATGAGCGCGGAACAGAGTCTCACTGAGGAATTCCACGCCCGGGGTTTCGGTATAAAGCCGGTCCTTGGTGAGACGGCGCAGCGCGGCTTGCCGGAACGGCTCGTAATCGTGATGGCTGTGTACGACGTCAGGCTGCAAGGTCTGTAAGCCGATATTGTATTGGGTCAGCGCGTCCTGGGGCGCGATGGCTTTGAGCGGGCGCGAGCTGGCGAGGAAATAATAGGACGGCATGCCGGACAGTTTGGCGGCGTCGTGGTTAATCCATACGCCCGCCACCCGGTCACGGCGGCGGACCGTGATGTCGGCATCGGGCCCCCGTACCACCACCACGATGTCGCGGGGCATGCGGGTCTCGCCGGCAGGTTCGCCTTCGATGGCGCCGAACACGACGATGTCGCTGCCTTTGTAGGTCGATGTGATCTGGATCAGGTCTTGGCTGATGCCGGACACAAGCTGCTCGGCCGAGGCGGGCGAAGCAGTCAACAGGAAGCCGAGAAGGAGCGCGCGCCGCATCACGACCCTCCAATGCTGTAGATATCGGTGGGCGTGACCACAAGGTCCCACAAGAATTTCAAAGCCACCGCCAGCACCAACAGCGCCAGCATCAGCCTTATCTGCTCGCCGCGCAGCTTGGCACCGGCCCGCACGCCGAGCTGGGCGCCGACCACGCCGCCTACGACAAGGATCGCTGCCAGCACGATGTCCACCGCGTAATTGCTGGTTGACTGCAAGAGTGTGGTGACGATGGCGACGCCGATGATCTGCACCAGCGAGGTGCCGATCACCACATTGGTGGGCATACGCAGCAGATAGATCATCGCCGGGATGATGATGAAGCCGCCGCCCACGCCCATGATCGCGCTCATGACGCCGACCAGGAAGCCGATCATAGCGGGCGGGATGATGCTGATATAGAGGCGCGACTGGCGGAAGCGCGCCTTCAGCGGCAGGCCGTGAATCCAGACATGATTGACGGGATGGATGCGGGTGGGCGCATTGCCGCTGCGCCGGGCGCGTAGGGTCTTGAGGCTTTCGCGCAGCATGATGCCGCCGATGATGCCCAGCATAGGAACATAGGTGAGCGACACCACCAAATCCATCTGGCCGGCGCGGCGCATGATGGCGAACAGCCATACGCCCACGCCCGTGCCCACCATGCCGCCGGCCATCATTACACCGGCCATCTTGAAATCGATGGCGCGCTTCTTCCATTGCGCCACGGCGCCGGAGATCGAGGACGCGGTGATGTGGCTCAAGGTGGTCGCGACCGCGACGCCGGAGGGAATGCCGTAGAACACCAGCAGCGGGGTCAGAAGAAAACCGCCGCCCACGCCGAACAGGCCGGAGAGAAATCCCACGCCCAGGCCCATGGCCAGAATGACGATCCACTGGACCGACATTTCCGCGATGGGCAGGTAGATTTCCATAAGCCCAGTCCGTCAACCACGAGACACGTCGCGAACCCCTCCGCGATGACGGAATGTGCGCGTGAGCGCTTGGTGGGTCAACCACCCAGAGCAAAATCACTATTCGTTGAATCGCGTTTTTGCTCTGGGTTGCTGTATTGTCGCGCGATCTCCCGGAGTTGGTAGCGGCAGCGTACCGACGCTTCACACTTTTCCGGATCGCGCTCTAAGCGTGAAAAGAGGCCGGACTGCCCGTATCAGTTCGACGAAATATCCGCGGGCTCGGGCGGCACATTAGCGGCGCGATTGAGCGGCGCAACCTTGAATGTCTGGGCCGAACGGACCGCTGCGGCGCGATCGGGTTCGGACAATTGCGTCTGCAGTACCGCGAGGCGCGTCTTGGATTCCGCGTCGCCGGTGGCGGCGGCGATGGAATACCATTTGAACGCGTCGATCAGGCTCTGCGGCACGCCATCGCCACGTTCATAGAGCACTGCGAGATTGAATTGGGAATCCGACAAGCCCAATGCCGCGGCCTTGGAGAACCAGCGCGCGGATTCCGACATGTCTTTCTTGCCGGTCGAGCCTTCGGCGAACGCGACGGCGAGATTGTGCATCGCCTTGCGGTTCCCGAGATTGGCGGAGGCTTGGTACCATTTCGCGGCGAGGGCGGGATTGGCGGTGACGCCCTGGCCGCGCTCATACATGGTGCCGAGGCGATATTGCGCCACGGCCTGTCCCGCTTCAGCGGATTTCTGCAGCCACTTCACGGCCTGGACGGGATCGGCGGCGATACCCTGACCGTCCAGATATTTGAGTCCGATGATGGCTTCGGCGACCGGATTGCCGGCATTGGCAGCGGCGGCGATCTTGTCGGTCGAGGGCTGGGTGCTTTTGGGGGTCTGCGACGCGGTCGGAGGCGTCTGGGCGGCTTTCGGCGGAATGAGCGCCAAGGTAGTGGGGGCAGGAGCGACCGGGATAGGCGCAGCGGCCTTGGCCTCAGGCGTCGCCGGTTTGGCAGTCGGCGCGGCAGACGTCAGATGGGTCGCGGAATTCGTCACTTGTGTCTTGGGCGCGGGCGTCAAGGGTGGTGTCATAGTCACGACGGTACGGGGCGTGACCGTGCGGGAGATGACGGCTTTGGGTGCGGTGGCGATGCTCGCGTTCCGTGCCCGCTGGTTGAACAGCAGGACGGCGGCAGCAATCAACAGCGCGATGAAGACAACCAAAAGAACGCCGACATAGCGCGGGCTGCTCTTGTCGGCGGTTTCGGCAGCGGGGCGGCTCCAGCTGAAGCCGCCGGTGGTGCGGTCGGTCTCGGCATCGGCGGCGGCCTTGGCCGACCGGCGTGCTGCGCTGAGGAAATTGTCGTCCGCGGGAACGGGTTCGGCCAGCGCCTCGGCCAAGTCTTGCGGCATCTCGAAATTGTTCGCGAAGACATCCTGCGCGAAGCTGCCTTGCATCGATGTTTCCGATGCGAAGCCTTCCGACGAGAACGCCTCCGGCGTGAAGCCGAGGGCATGGTCCTGTGTGGGCTCGGATTGCAACTCGGTTCTGTGGCCGAAGACCGGCACATCGTCTTCGGTGGTTTCTAGGGCGGGCGTTTCGAAATCCGACAGCTCGAAAACCGGTTCTTCAAATGCCGGGGTCTCAGAGACCGGATTTTCAATCGCCGGATTTTCAAACGCGTGTGTCTCGAAGGCCGGCGCGTCGAACGCATGGGTTTCGAAAGCGGATACTTCAAACGCGGATGTCTTGAACGCCGGCATTTCGAACGCCGGGGTTTCGAATTCCGATGTTTCCAATTCTGACGTCTCGAAGTCCTGTATTTCGAGATCCGACACCCGGAAGGCGGGTGTCTGGAAGGCCGATGTTTCGGAGGCCCGCGTTTCGAACACTGGTGTTTCAAACGCCGATGCCTTGAAGGCCGGGATCTCGTCGAAGGCGGAAGCCTGGAAGGGCGGCGCCTCGGAAATGGGCTCCGGATCGGGGAAGATCGCTGTGGGCGCCGCTTCCGGCTTGCGGGTCAGGCTGGCGCGCAATTCGGCCAGCATCTCATTGTGGTTCTGCTCCACCGAATCCAGGCGATGGCTCACCTGGCGCAATGTATCGGCCAGGGCGGCGGACGGATCGGATTGTTCCAAGCGCGCCACGATGCCGGTCAGCGCGCGCTCGATATTGTCCAGCCGGCGCTCCATCGCCGGATCGGTGCCTTTGACTTCCAGCCGGGCGATGCGTTCTTCGATCCGCTCCAGCGATCCCAGGTTATTGGCTTCGCGCTTCTGCAAGTCCGTCAGGTCATGGGCGCGGTTGTTGGTCTGGGCGTCGACGCGTTCTTGGACATGTTCCAGCGACGTCGCAGTAAATTGCAGAGTGCTTTCGACCGAGGCGATCCGCGCTTCCAGGGCGCGGGTGGCGTTCTCGGCATCGGCGCGCGCCTGGCCCAAACGAATAGCGAGCTGCTCCAGATTGCTGGTCAGCGCCGAAACCTGGGTGGCGGACTGGCTGGCGGTGTGGCCGATCTGGTCTGCCAGGCGCGACAGGCCCTGGTGCAGGCCTTTGACTGCGTCCTTCAGACCGTCCTGATGGGCGTTGCGCTCCAGCCGTTCCAGCCGCTCGGAGAGGCTGAGCACATGGCCGCCCAACTGGTCGAAGGCCTGGGCCTGTTCGCGGGTCGCGATATTGATCTCGCTGGCCGCCTTGCTCATCGCTTTGGTATTATCGGACTGGCTGCGCTCGGTCGTGTCCAGCCTGCGGCCGACATTGCGCAGCTGGTCCTCGATGCGGCGATAGGAATCGGTGGATTCAGCTTCGGAACGGCTCACCCGGGCCAGCATGTCCTCGGTCTCGCGCCGGCTGGCGGCGGACAAGGGCAGGCCCCAGGGGTCCAGGCCCGGCCGGTCATTGCGCTCGAAAGTGGCGGTGCGTTCAAAGGCCATGGGCTGGGGCTCCTGTCCCATGTCGGAAAAGCTGCGCAGGATTCGCCGGGTCAACCATTCGCCGACCGACAACCCTTCCCGCCTGGCGGCGGCCCGTGCAGCTTCCCGCGCTTCCGGCGGTATGCCAGCCACGTTCCAGGGAAGTTCTGCACGCATGTCGAATCACCCGCACCAGCGGCCCGCTATAGAAGGTAAAGGGGCCAAGATATAGTGTAAAGGAAGGCGGCTTCACCGAGTGGATAGAAGCGGGCCCCGCGTGCTTGGTCATGCACAGATACTTGGCCCAACAGGCTTAACAAGCAGTTTATTGCAGCCTGTTCCGATCATCGCACGTCTTGGTCATGC
>JBEPVO010000026.1:0-24679 GCA_041690975.1 Alphaproteobacteria bacterium | reverse complement strand
CCGGTCGCTCCAGAAGGCGCCGTAGAAACTCATCCAATCGACCAGCGGCGCGAGCCCTTTGGGCTCGGCGCGGTAAAACACATTGCGGCCTTCGGGACGTTCGGCGACCAGACCCGCGCGCTTCAAGGATTTCAGATGCTGGGAGATCGCGCCTTGGGTGACGCCACTGCCCCGCGTCAGATCAGCGACGCTGATCTCGCGGGAATTGACCACCCGCTCGAACACCGCCCGCCGCGTCGGGTCGGCCAGGGTGCGCATCACGGCGTCGATATTGGCTGTCTGCATCATGACAATACATTAGCCTTTGCTAATTCATTAGTCAACGCTAATTCATAAATCCAGCAAAAGTGCGGCCCAGCCCACCAGATACAAGCCGATGCCGAATGTCGCGTGGGTACTGAGACTGCGCAGACGGGCGGCGTTCGGCTTGGTCATGATTCTGTCTCTTTGCGTTGCGCGCCGTGAATTTGCGGCATGCGCCGGTCCGAGATCAGTTTCAGCCAAGGCACCGCATGGAAGACGGCCATCAGCAGATACATCAGGGCCATGCCGTTCAGCGGCGACGTTGCCATGCCCGGCATATCCGCCATCTCGCCGCCGCCAAGGCCCGTCGCCAGCGCCATGGCCGCGAAAACCGGCATGGCCGCCAAGGATATCCGAAGGCCCAGCAAGTCCGAGGCACCCGCGACGGGAGCGCCAAATTCGGCTTTCATGATGCGGTTACGCATTGTCTTCTGCGCCCTGTTTGCGCAAAGCGGTTTCTCCCGCGTCGGACACTTCAATCCATTTGCGGTCGGGCGCGGACTCCGCATCGTAATTGTCGTGCCAGTTCCACCATTTGTAGGGCGGGGTCTGGGGCGTGCCCTTGGGCGAGTCTTCCCAGGCCTCCTGACGGCCCAGCGGCGTGATATCGAGATAGCTCCACACCGTCCCCATCGCCTCGTCGCCGCGGCTGTTGACCAGATAGGTACGGAATACTTGATCGCCCTCGCGGATAAACACGTTGTGGCCATGCCATTCACTGACGTCGAAATCCGTATCGAAGCTGTCGGTGATGGTGACCCAGGGCATATGCCAGTCCATCCGGGCTTTCAGGCGTGCGATATCCTCCTGCGGCGCACGCGACGCATAGACAAGAGTGGTGTCGCGCGCGTTCAGATGAGCCAAATTGCCAACCTGATCGGCGCCCAGCGAGCAGCCACGGCAAGCATGCTCGGGCCAGCCGAATACGCCCGGCTCGAAGAAGGCGCGATAAACGATCAACTGCCGACGGCCCGCGAACAGGTCGAGCAGGCTGACCTTTCCCTGGGACCCTTCGAAGGCGTAATCCTTTTCGACGGCCATCCACGGCATCCGCCGGCGCTTGGCCGCCATGGCATCGCGCTGGTGAGTGACCTCCTTCTCGGCAGCAAGAAGATCCAGCCTTGCCTTCAACCAATCCTCGCGTGAAATCACTTGATTGCCCATACTGGGACTCCTGTTTGCCTATTGCTTGACCGATAGACTAGGACCGGGAGCGCGCTTGGTGGGAGTTACAAGTGTGGCGGGATTTGCATGGACTCGCTGATCAACGCGGCGGCGCGGGCCCTGGCGGCGGGCGATCCGCTGGGCGCGCTGAACCGCATTGCACTGCGCAGCGATCCGTCCGCGCTGGCGCTGCGGGGCATCGCGATGGCGCAGCTTGGTGATTTCGCGCGCGCCAAAGCCCTGCTCAAGCGGGCGGCGGGCGCCTTCGGTGCCAGGGAACCCATGGCCCGCGCCCGCTGTGTCGTCGCGGAAGCGGAGATCGCGCTGGTCTCGCGCGATCTGACCTGGCCGGCCAAGGCGCTCGACGCCGCGCGCGCGACATTGGAAGAGCATGGCGATGACGCCAACGCGGCGCATGCGCGCTATCTGGCGATCCGTCATCTGCTCTTGATCGGGCGGCTGGACGATGCCGAACGCAGGCTGGTCGGGCTCGACCCCACCCATTTGTCGCTCGCCTCGCGCGCCGCCCATGAAATGGTGGTGGCGGGCATCGCGATGCGGCGCCTTCGTGTTAAGCCCGCGCACGCGGCGCTGGCCCGCGCCCGCCGTGCCGCAAGTCACATTCCCGCCTTGATGGCTGAAGTCGATACCATGGCCCGCGCCCTCAAGACCCCCGCCGCACGCAAGATCGCGGGCGGCAAAACGCGGCTGCTGCTGCTGGAAGACGTCGAAACTTTGCTGGCGTCCAAGGCGCTGGTGGTCGATGCCTGCCGCAATATTGTGCACGGCGGGAGCAAGATCGTGCCATTGACAAAGCGTCCGGTGCTGTTCGCGCTGGCCCGCGCGTTGGCCGAAGCCTGGCCCGCGAGCGTGGCGCGCGGCACCCTGTTGGCACGCGCCTTCCATGCCAAACATGCCGATGAATCGCACCGCGCGCGCCTGCGGGTCGAGATCGGGCGGCTGCGCGCCAAGCTGCGCCCGCTGGCCGATATCGGCGCCACGCCGGACGGCTTTGCCCTGACGCCGCGCCGCGCGCGCCAAGTCGTGGTGCTGGCCCCGCCTGCCGAGGAAGCGCATGGCGCGGTGCTGGCTTTTCTGGCCGACGGCGAATCCTGGTCCAGCTCCGCGCTGGCGCTGGCATTGGGCGCCAGCCAGCGCACGGTGCAGCGCTCGCTCGATGCGCTTGCTGCGGCGGACAAGGTGCGAACGTTCGGCAAGGGCCGCGCGCGCCGCTGGATGACACCGCCCTTGCCCGGATTCCCGACGAACTTGTTACTCCCCGTGTTGCCCTCCGGCGGCTAGGATCGCCTCCATGAAAAAATCAGCTGCTAAAAGTACCTTGGCCGAAATCACAGAAGAATATGGCCCCTTTCCCAGCGTCGATGCCGTCCATGGGGTCACCTATGACGGCAGCCAGGTCTGGTTCGCATCGGGCGACAAGATCAACGCGCTCGATCCCGCCAGCGGCAAAACGGTGCGCGCCATCGGTGTCGCCGCCCATGCCGGCACCGCGTTCGACGGCCGGCATCTGTTCCAGATCGCCGAAGCCCGCATCCAGAAGATCGATCCTAAGACCGGCAAAGTCTTGTCCACCATTCCAGCGCCGGGCGGCGGCGGCGATGCCGGCCTGACCTGGGCCGAAGGTACATTGTGGGTCGGGCAATATCGCGAGCGCAAGATTCATCAGATCGATCCCGACACCGGCATGATCTTGCGCACCATCGAATCCAATCGTTTTGTCACCGGTGTCACTTGGACCGATGGTGAGTTGTGGCATGCGACCTGGGAAAGTGACGAAAGCGAGCTGCGCCGCGTCGATCCCAAAACCGGTGAGGTGCTGGAGCGTCTGGAAATGCCGCCCGGCGTCAACATTTCCGGGCTGGAAGGCGATGGCGGCGACCGCTTCTATTGCGGCGGCGGAAGCAGCGGCAAACTGCGCGCTGTGCGCCGCCCCAAACGCGGAGCGCGCAACTAGCGCAAAAGGCTGACGGCCACGCCCGCGCCATACAGGCCCAGCCCGAACACGCCATGGGTGAGCAGACTGCGCAAGCGGGCCGCATTGGGTTTAGGCGTGCGGCGGGCGGCGATGCCCGAGCCCATGCCCGGCTGCATCAGCAGGAATGGCGCCGCCACGCTGCCGATGCCCACCATCAATGCCGGAATGATCGCGGGATGGCGCAGCCAATCGATGCCCCCAATCGCCAGCAGCACGCCGGCGAATACGATGCCGATCAGATAATGCGCGCTCCATCCGATGATGCGTTCGCCGCGCACCGATGGCGACACGGCAATCGGGCGATGGATCAAGCGCCCGCGCGGCATATACGCGATCCAGCGTCCCACCAGCCCGTAATCCGCCGATGGCATGCCAAGGAAATATTTGCGCGCCCATGCCACCAGATCCATGAACGCGGTCGCGCCGATGCCGACGACCATCGCGCCGACCAGAAATTCACACATGGGCATCCACCATCCAGCAGGCAGATGTGAAGCGAACCTCGTCCCCCTGCACGAAAGGATCGAAGGCAGGACGCACGACATCCATCACCCGCGCGCGCGTCCCCTCGTCTGCTTGCTGCAGCGCTCGCCCCACCGGACCCATCCAGGTCAGATATTGCATCAGTTCGGTCTCGGCAAAACGGCACGCAACATCGATGGGCCGGATATCGATATCGGTCCACCCGCTCTTTTTCAGAATAGCGTCGACGCGCGCGCGATCTGCGAACGCGAACTGCCCCGGTGCGTCCGGCTTGCGCGCTGGAAGTCCCGGCAACAGCGGCGCAGCGGCACGCTCTGCTGCCGTCATGAATGAATTCTCCCCCGCATCGCGCCAGGCGGCGAAACGCAAGCGCCCGCCCGGTGCTGCCGCCCGGCGCAAATTCGCGAACGCCGCCAGGGGATCGGCAAAGAACATCACCCCGAAGCGCGACAGCACCAGATCGAAACCGCTGGGATCGAACGGATAAGTTTGCGCATCGCCCGGAACAAAGCGCGCCGCCACACCACACCGCTCCATCCGCGCCCGCGCCGCCGCGATCATCGGCGCGGACGGATCGATGCCGACGCAATCCGCGCCTAGCCGCAACATCGCCGCCACCGACGTGCTGCCGGTGCCGCAGCCGACATCCAGCACACGGCGCGCCGCAACGCCTTCGAGCAAAAGTTCGTCGAAGGCTGCGAACATCGCGTCAACTGCCGCTTCCACCGCCACCCAGCCGTGCCCGGCGCTTTGATTCCAGAGTTTCGCGTCCATCACCACCTCCTTTTCCATTGCGGAAAGACGGTGTAATCTGCCACTTCAAGTTCACTTGAGGTCAAGCAATGACGGATCTGGATATCGCACAGGTGTCCCGCGTTTCGGGCCACCCCGCTTCGGCGCTGCGCTTCTATGAGGAAAAGGGCCTGATCGCATCCATCGGCCGGCGCGGGCTGCGCCGCCTGTTCGATCCGAATGTCTTGGAGCGGCTGAAGCTGATCGCGCTGGGCCGCGCCGCCGGCTTTTCCCTCAAGGAGATCGGGGCGATGTTCGCGGCCGGCCCGCGTATCGACCGCAAGCTGCTGGCCGCTAAAGCCGACGCACTGGACACGACCATCCGCGAACTGGCCGCCATGCGCGACGGCCTGCGCCATGCCGCCGCCTGCCCCGCGCGCAACCATCTGGAATGTCCCAGCTTCCGCCGCCTTTTGCGGGCCGCCGCATCCGGCGCGATCCGGGCGCCCGGGAAAAAGTTCCGCCGCCGCGTTTCGACCAAGCGCAAACGACTTTCGACAGGCGACGGGCGCCCTTGACCCGTCCTAGCGCGGGATGCGCTATTTTCAGCCATGAGCGGCATGGCATTAAAGACAATCGCGATCCCGGCGGCGACACCGCATGTCGACCGGCGCGTGGCGCTCTGGTCGATCTTCAGCTTCTGGGCGTTCTATTTCGTCCTGAACACCGCGCGCATGGCCATCATCGGGCAGGGAGACCAGTTCGGCGGGATATTCCGGCGCGGCGGGGTGGTGCTGATCGGCATCGCCATGACCTTCGCCATGTATCTCATCCTGCGCCGCCTGGAAGGCAAATCCATGCGGGTCCTGCTGACCACCGCGTTTCTGATTTCGATCCCCATCTCGATCGCCTATGCCAGCGTCAATTTCGCCGCCTTCTATCTGGTCGCGCCCACCAGCTCGATGATGCAAGAGGTCGGCCAGATGCATTCCAAGCACGAGACGGTGCTGGAAGTGATCTCCGATTCCGCGGTGAGCTGGTATTTCTTCATCGCCGCCTGGGGCGTGCTGTATGTGGCGCTATCCTATGCCGCCAAGGTGGGCCAGGCCGAGCGCAATGCCGCCACCTACCGGGCCCAGGCCCAGGTCGCGCAACTGCGCGCGCTGCGCTACCAGGTCAATCCGCATTTCCTCTTCAACACGCTCAATTCGCTTTCCGCCCTGGTGCTTCACCAGCGCACCGAGGAAGCCGAGCGCATGATCACCAACCTCGCCACCTTCTTCCGCTCCAGCCTGACCAGCGATCCCACGGCGGATGTGGCGCTGTCCGACGAAATCGATATGCAGCGCCTCTATCTCGAGATCGAGCGCATCCGCTTTCCCGAACGCTTGTCGGTGGTCATCGACGTGCCGCCGGAGCTGGAGGATGTCCGCGTGCCCGGCCTGATCCTTCAGCCCTTGGTCGAGAATGCGATCAAGCATGGCGTGGCGCACAGCGCGCGGCCCGTCACCATCACCATACGGGCGCGATCGGACAATGGCGCGGTCCATCTCAGCGTGGAGGATGATGCCGACGGCGCCACCCTTTCCGCCCATGGCGACGGCGTCGGGCTCAGCAATGTGCGGGGCCGCCTGGCCGCCCGCTTCGACGGGGCGGCGAATTCGCGCCACGGATTGCGCGACGGCGGCGGCTTCCGCGTCGATCTCACCATGCCCTTGCTGCGCGATGCGTGATACGATCCGTACACTGATCGTTGACGACGAGCCGCTGGCCGTCGAGCGCCTGCAGATCCTCTGCGCCAGGATTGCGGATCTCACCCTGGTCGGTACCGCCACCGAAGGCGCCGGCGCACTCAGGCTGATCGAAAGTCTGGCGCCGGATCTGGTGCTGCTGGATATCCAGATGCCGGGTATGGATGGCATGGCGGTCGCCCAGGCGCTGACGGGCCGCTCGCCGCGCCCGGCGGTGATCTTCGTGACCGCATTCGACCAGTTCGCCGTGGCGGCTTTCGATGTCGCGGCCATGGATTATCTGCTCAAGCCGGTGGAGGCTGAGCGGTTGGAGCGTGCCATCGCCCGCATCCGCACCAGAATCGGCGAAGCAGCGCCACCGGCATCATCCTCGCAATGGACCCGCGAATTCTGGGTGCCGCATCGCAGCGGCATCGTGCGCATCGCGGCCCGCGATATCGATCTGGTGGAAGCCGAGCGCGATTACATGCGGCTACATGTCGGGCCACGTTCGTTCCTGCTGCACGAAACCATCACCGGATTGGAACGCCAGCTCGATCCGGGCGAATTCGTGCGCCTGCATCGCTCCACCCTGGTGCGGCGGGACAAGATCGCGGGCTTCCGGCACAATGGCGCCGGCGCCTGGGAAGCGCAGCTTCAAGACGGGCGCTGGCTGCGCGTGGGGCGCACCTATCTCACCAATGCCCGCGCGATGGCCGCCGGGCGCGGCGCATCGTAACGGCAGTCACTTACATGGCCGGCCTGGTATTGCGCTCGCCCGCAACCTTTCGGGCATTCTCGGCCGCGGCGATCATGGTATCGACCTTGGTCTGCACCTCGGCGCGGGTCGCTTTGCTGCAGGTGGCATAATTCTGCTCTTCCCAGGTCGAGCGCGCATGAGGCGAGCCGCAGATATTGTCGACGGCATGGCCGATGCGGTGCTGCAACAGCGTGCGTCCGGCATCACTGGCCAGGTCCAGATCGCTGACATGGACATCGACACTGCGGGTCTGCGCATCCGCGATGCCCGCGCTGGCGGCAAGCATCAGGACGGCGGCGGTAAAAATGCTGAAACGGGCGTTGGGGGCGAACATGTCGGTCTCCTTCGTGAGCATCGCGGCGGACAATGTTTAGCGGTGTGATGTGTCCGTTTTTCTGGTCCGCACTCTAGAAGCCGCCAAATCCCCCGTCGCCGCGCGTTCGACCGGCGCCGCACGGCTTTCCACCAGCGGGTTTTCGCGCCGACCAACCGCAGCCTTCCTTCGACCAACAGCACAAGCGGGGAATTGAGCGGGAAAGGTGGGCGCGCCGGGCCGCCATGCGCTGCCGCTCTTGCTGGCCGCGGCGCAAGCAGGTAGTGGAGCCGGCCCGGGATTTAAGGTTGGTAAGCGACATGACGGCGACGGCAACACCCGCCAAGGCGGCTTTTTCACGATACCAGATTTTCGTGATCGCGGTTCTGGCCTTTCTCCAGTTCACCATCATCATCGACTTTATGATCATCTCGCCCCTGGGCGCGATGGTGATGCCCGCACTGCACATCAGTCCGCAGCAATTTGCCTTCGCGGTCTCGTCCTATGCGTTCAGCGCCGGGGTTTCGGGTCTGCTGGCCGCGGGCTTCGCCGACCGGTTCGACAGAAAGCGCCTGCTACTCTTCTTCTACACCGGCTTCACCTTGGGCACCGTGATGTGCGGATTGGCGGGCAGCTATCATATGCTGCTTGTGGCGCGCGTCGTCACCGGCTTGTTCGGCGGGGTGATCGGCTCGGTGGTGCTGGCTATCGCCACCGACCTGTTCCCGTTGGAGATGCGAGGCCGGGTTATGGGCTTCATCCAGACCGCCTTCGCGGCCAGCCAGGTGCTGGGCCTGCCGGCGGCGCTTTATTTTGCCAACCATTTCGACTGGCACGCGCCGTTCCTCGCCATCGTGGCGCTGATCGTTCCGGCGGGACTCTTGATCATGCTGGGCATGAAACCCGTAGTTGGGCACCTTGCCCTGCAGCAGGAGCGCAGCCCCTTCGCGCATCTGGTCCATACCGTGACCGAGAAGCGCTATCGCCTGCCCTTCCTGCTGGTGATGCTGCTGCCCACCGGCGGCTATATGCTGATGCCGTTCGGCACCGCTTATATGGTCAACAATGTGGGCATAGCGTTCACCCATCTGCCCACCATCTATCTGGTCACCGGACTGTTCACGATTTTCGTGGGCCCCGTGGTCGGCCGCATCAGCGACAGCTTCGGCAAGTTCAACACATTCCTGACCGGCAGCCTGCTCTCCATCGCCATGGTGGTGATCTGGACCAATCTCGGCCACACGCCGCTTTGGGGCGTGATCGTCGTCAACGTGCTTCTGTTCGTGGGCATCTTCTCCCGCATCATTCCGTCACAAGCGCTGATTTCGGCTGTGCCCGAGCCCAGCAAGCGTGGATCCTTCAACGCTATCAACGCTTCGCTGCAGCAATTCGCGGGCGCCTTCTCCGCTTCCATCGCGGGTGCAGTGATTGTCGAGCAGGCGGACGGCACCTTGCTCCATTTCAATTGGCTGGGTTACCTCGTCATAGCGGTTCTTCTGGTGTCGGCGACCCTGATGTATTTCCTGCACAAATCCGTCCCCGAACGGATCGCGCCTGCCGCCGGTGCGGCGGTCGCGAGTACCGAAACGGTGGGGTGACGGCGCCTTGACAGGGTGGGGCAACCCTTCTCTGCTACCCGCTCTCATTTCCCCGCGCGGTTTTCGCGGCGTTGCAGCAAAAAACACAATCAGTGGAGGATCCCATGTGCGATGAATTCATCCATCCCGGCCTGGTGACGGACACGCGCCTTTCCCGCCGCGCCTTCGGTGCGGCTGCGCTAGGAGCAACCGCGCTCGCCACCGCTCCGGCGTTCGCCCAATCCAATGTCGTGGAAAAAGACGTGACGGTAACGACGCCGGACGGCATGTGCGATGCGGTGCTGTTCCACCCCGCCGAAGGCACGCATGCCGCCGTGCTGATCTGGCCCGACATTATGGGCCTGCGCCCCGCTTTCCGCGACATGGGCAAGCGCTTGGCCGCGCAAGGCTTCACTGTGCTGGTGCCCAATCCCTTCTATCGTTCGGCCAAGGCGCCGGTGATCGGCGATGGCGCCAATTTCTCCGACCCCGACACGCGCGCCAAGCTCACCGGCTATCGCCAGGCGATGACCGATAGCGGTGTCGACAGCGATGCCAAGGCCTATATCGCGTTCCTCGATGCCCAGCCCCAGACCGCCAAAGGCAAGAAGATCGGCGTGCAAGGTTACTGCATGGGCGGCGCACTTTCCTTCCGCACGGCGGCGGCAATGCCCGACCGCATCGCGGCGGTGGGCAGCTTCCATGGCGGCAATGGTCTGGTGACCAAGGACGCCAACAGTCCGCATCTGTTGATCGCCAAGACCAACGCCGCCTTCCTGGTCTGCCAGGCGCAGAATGACGACGCGACCATGCCGCAGATGAAAGAAGATCTGAAAGCCGCCTTCACTGCCGCCAAACACACCGCGACGGTGGATGTTTATAAGGCCGATCACGGCTGGTGCGTGCCGGGCAGCGCCGTCTACAACCAAGCCGAAGCCGAACGCGCCTGGACCAATCTTTCCGATCTGTACAAGATCAGACTGGCCTGACGAACACGCGCCAGGCGGCGCCGACACACAAGGAGGACACATGCCTGATTCAGAAAAGCTTCTGCGCATTGCGCTTGTCGTGTTCGGCGCTATTTTCCTGCTGGTCTATCCTCTGGCAATCGTCTGGCCGTCGGGCTGGGCCTGGCATCAGGGCGCGCCCTACGAATCCGAATATTTCATGATGATCGTAGGTGTCTACGCGACCTTGGGCGTTTTCCTGATCCTGGCGGCGCGTAATCCGAAAGCCAATGCGAGTCTGATCTGGTTCACGGTCTGGTCCAGCATCGTTCATGCCGGCATCATGGCGGTACAGTCTTTCAATGGCGGCGGTCATATGGGCCACATGTTCGGAGACGTTCCCGCGCTGCTTCTGGTCGCGCTAGTCTTCGGCGTTCTGGCAAGATCGCAAAAAAGCACCGCGTAGTAACCGGGCCGCTGCGTCCGGTCTTGTCACGCTCCTGACCCTGGCGGCACTGGCTGCTGCAGACGATCCATTACCCGCCCATAGCAAAGCGGAACCGGCCTCGCGGCTGGCGCGCCGGGTGATGCGGCTGGAGTTCCATCACGGGAACGCCCCTCGATGGCATGAAAAGACAGCCAAAACCCGGGAAAAGGCATTTCCGGGCAGATACGGTGCGTTAAAATCTTGGTTGTAAATTGCCTTCATGAGCGCGCGGACAGGCTGGATCGGCAATGTGCTAAGCGGGAACAAGAGCGCCTTTACAGGCAGCTCGGCCATACTGGCGCTCACCATACCGGTCGCCGCGATTCTGGGCGCCTGCTTTTACGTCTGCTATCTGATTCTGCAGTCATCGGCGGACCAGGCCGATGCAGCTCAGTTCGAGGCCGAACAGCGTATCGCCAAGGCCGCAATTCTTTTCACCACCGCGCCAATGGTTAAACTCAATGGCGACTTTGCTTATTGGGACGAACTGTTTGCGCGCGCCAAAAAACCTTTGGACCCCAAATGGGCCGATGTGAATGTGGGCACCGATCAGGAAGCTCTGGCCGGCATTACCGGTTCCATGATCCTGACAAAGACCGGCGCCGTTCACTATATGTATCTCTCGCCTCGCTCGGGCCTGGGGAGCCTGACGCCGCAGGAACTGCATTTTTTTACCACGCTCACGCAAAGCGCCGTCGCCGAGAAACCTAAAGACGGTCAGTGGTCGCGCAGCGGATTCATCATGCTGCGCAAGCAACCGGTTTTCCTCGCCATCACGCCGATCAGAGCCACGGGACATGAAGGCGGCCCCAAAGAGGCAAAGCCTTTTGCGTCGCTGATATATTTGCTAAGTTTCGATTCCGAAGTTCTTTCCAGCTTCAAAAGCAGCTTCAACCTGGTCGATGCGCGCATCGTTCCTGCCGGGCCAGACGGCACCGCGCTTCCGAATTTCCCCGGCGTGCCCGTCAATCTGGGACTGCAATGGAAGCGCAGAATCGTCTCCGAGGATATCATCGGCGAGAGGTTGCCACTGCTGAAGGCATTGGCGGCCATTTCCCTGCTGCTGATCGCGGCGGTTGCGGGAGGCTGGGCCTGGGTCCTGGTCCGGATTCGCAGAGTGGAAACCGCCGCCCTGACCGAAAGAACATTGGCTGCCGAACAGACGGCCCAAGCCAAATCCCTTTTCATTGCCAGCATGAGCCACGAACTTCGCACGCCTTTGAATGCGATCATCGGCTTTTCCGAAATGCTCACCCATCAATTTTTTGGCCCGCTTGGGCACCGCAAATATGCCGAATATGCGGAAGATATTCTAGCCAGCGGGCGGCATCTGCTGAATGTGGTCAACGACATATTGCTCATGTCAAAGCTCGACGCCAAAAAGCAAGACTATGAAATCGGGGCCGTGACAATCGGACCTGTAATACGCGAAGCCATGATGCTTGTGTCCGGCGACGCCGAAAAAAGGGCCGTCGTCATCGATTTCGACAATGCCAACGAAAGAATCACGGCCTTCGCCGATCGCCAGGCCCTCAAGCAGGTTGTCATCAACTTGCTCAGCAACGCCCTCAAATTCTCGTTCGCCGGCGGCCATGTCGACATCGCGATCAAGCAATCTTCCGACGCGGACGTGATCGAATTGCGCGTTCGCGATCGCGGCTGTGGAATGTCCGAAGAGCTTCTGCAAAAACTGGGTCAGCCATTCACCCAGGCCACCCACGCCTATATCAGAAACAATCAGGGTACAGGCCTGGGGTTGTCGATATGCTATGCGCTTGCGGCCGGGTTCGGAGGCAGCTTGGCATTCGAGAGCGCCGAAGATGCGGGCACCACCGCCACTCTGCGTCTGAGGTTGGCGCAGGCGGAGGAGAATGCTGCTCCCAACCCGCAGAAATCACGCGTGGCCTGATGGTTCTTTGCGCCGGCCGCAGCAACAGCCGGCGCATGACTTGTCAGCAATGAATTGGCCCGGCTCACGTGACCGGACGCCCCACCAGCCACAGCGCGACATTGCGGGCATAGGCGCGGATCGAGTCCTGCGCTGCGGGCGTGTCCGCGATGGCATGGCCGGGCGGCTCGGAAACAAAGCTGGGGCAGCCTGACGCCGGGTCCCAATTATAATCCGCGAAATGATGAAAGGTGGACTGCGCGATGGCGGGGCCGCCTGCATCCGAGGCCTCGAACGCCACGGCGAGATTGAAGGCGCGACCGGTGACGATGCTCTTGCTGGTCGCGATCACCCGCGCCGACGCATCGCCCGGCGGCGCGCTGACATCGCCTTCATGGGGATGGGCGGGCAGATAGCGGACACCCTGCAGCACCGGATGCCGGGGCCCGGCGACGATGATCTCCTGATAATCGCCATTGGCGCCGGAATGAAAATTCGGCCAGGAAATATAAGTCGTATAGGGATCGTCGATCTGGTGCTGCGCGCCGTCGGGATTGACGTTGTGATTGTGGAAATGATGCGCCGCGCCGATCCCGCCCAGGGTGCAGATCGAACTGCCCAGATCCATATGATCGCGCGTCACCATGATGCCGCCGCCGCGTCGGCGAAAGGCGGTGATGCCCGCGCAATCCTCGGCGGTCAGATTGTCCCCGCTATCGACCGCGAAAAGCCACAGCGCCTCATAATCCGATGTACCAAGATTGCCGAGAACCGGATCCGGATTTCCCAGCGGCGCCCGGTCGCGGGCCGTGACCGCAAACACCGGATCGCCCGCCTCGTCCTTCAACCCAGCCAGATGCGCGCGCAAGAGTTCGAACCGGGCAACGGACCAGTCGTCGGTTGTGGTGGGAATGGTGGTCTGGAGAAGAATCTTCGAGGGTTTGCGCATGGGTGCTCTCATTTTTAGGCACGGCCACAGGGTCATGGGTCTGACAGCGAGATAGGCCAACCGTTCTGGATTGCAAGCCCCGGATGCCTATGCCTCAATGCCAGGACAAAGGGCCGGGGGCCGCCGGGGCCGCAAAGATTGATCATCATGTTCGATCGCATCTTTCCAACGAAATTTGACAATGACTATCGCGGCTGGCGCGCGGCGATCTGGCTGTTCGTGCCTTTGGTCCTGTTGCGGCTGTTGATGGGCGCAAACATGATGTGGCATCCCGCCGATATTGCCGCGACGGCAGATAACATGCCGCTGTCCCTTTATGGCGGCGGCGGAGCCCAGACAGTCATTTCCCTGTTTGCCCAGATCGGGCTTTACCGGTTGCTGCTGGCGCTGCTGGCGGTCCTTGCACTGGTCCGTTATCGCAACATGATTCCCTTGCTGTATCTGTTGTTACTGGCCGAATTGCTGGGCAGCAGAATACTGGATCAATTCTACCCCATCGCCAAAGCCACGGCCCCGGGCCAGGCGGGTTCAACACTTATTCTGGGCCTGCTGGCGCTGGCTATCGTCGGTTTCGCGGCATCCTTGTTGCCCCGGCGCTCGTGACGGAAAGTATTCTGCAGCGCCGTGCGGCTCCCTTACGGGAATGGAAGGCGCCGTGCGTCTTATTTCTGCGGGGACTGCAAGGACCTGCAAGCTAAGGGGAAACGTCATGAAAATAAACAAGATCGCTGCTACCGCCACTGTCACCATGCTGGCATGCGGACCCGCCGCATTGGCGCAGCCAACTTCCTCTTCAACTGGGCCGCTGCCGCCGCCGAGTTTCCATCATCTGATGCTGAACAGCGTCGATCCCGAAGCCGCTGTCGCGTTTTATCTGAAGGCGTTTCCTTCGACCAAGCGCGCCGACTGGGCCGGCTATCCCGCGATCCTGTCGCCCACCAATGCGCTGGTGCTGTTCAACAAGGTTTCCGCGCCGCCTGAGTCCAATCCGCTGGTCACCGCCTTCTGGCATTTCGGCTGGAACCCGGTGAACCAGCGCGAGAAAGTGGAATCGCTTCTGGCGCAAGGCTTCAAATTCGCGCCGCTCTGGACCGGCATCGGTGACGGTTCGGTGGTGATCAGCAGCGACACCTATCCCGGCATGGGCGGCGTCTATGGCTTGGGCGAAACCAAGGTGCAGATGGCCGACAATATCGCCAAGGGCGTCAAGCCGGCGGGCGGCCCGGGTTTCGCCTATCTGATGGGCCCCGACGGCGCATTGATCGAAGAAGAAGGTCTCAGCAATCCGGAGCGCTTCAATCACGTTCACATGTGGCAGGACGAACCCTTTTGCGCCCAGCTCTGGTACCAGAAGCATCTCAACGCCACCGTGCGCGCACGGTCCGGCGCACCGACTTACACAGAAACCAGTTGCCATGTGGATCGCGGCGAGCCGACCTGGCCGTCGCTGACCAAGAACGGCATGTATCGCTATCCCACCGCCGGGGTTCTGTTCAGCGATGTTTCGATGAACTGGTACATGGACCAGACCGACAAACCGCTGGTCGCAACGCAAGGCCATCTGATGGACAGCGTCGGCCTTGGTGTCAGCAATCTGGACGCCTGGATCGCCAAGCTGAAAGCCGAGAACGTCACTTTCCTGAAACAGGTCTTCAAGACCGGCAACACCCGCGCCGTGATGATCGAAGGCCCCAGCCACGAAGCGATTGAGTTGGTGGAAGTGAAGTAGGTTCTACCCGATCCGCGGATCTTCGCCGGCATGGGCGCGCCGGATGGCGTCTTTCAGCGTGGGATCGAGCTTGCCGGAATCCAGAATGACCTTTTCGGAATACGCGTCCTTGACCGCGCTCATCGGTACGGTGAAATCGCCTGCATTCTCGACATAGATCACAATCTCGTGCGCGCGCACCTGGCGCACCGCGCCGAATTGATGTTCGCCGTCATGGGTGAAGACGTCGAAGCCTTCCTGGATTTTCTCGCTCATCGTCATGGTACGTTCCCAGCCTGCATCGCGGCACAGGGCCAATCCCTGCATCGCGGACGGGAGTATTTCAGATTAATCCGGCCATGGCCACTTGGCGCCAATGCGAAGGCGCAAATCCCGGCAGGACGCCGCCGAATTCTAGTCGGCTTCGCGTTCGATGATCGTCGTTTTTTCCGTGACGATCTTTTTTACGGGCTTCTTCTCGGCTTCCGGCACGACGACAACCACATCCGGATTCTCCGGCTTGTCTTCAGTGATGATGATTTGATCGCCCATGGGCTTCTCCATTTATGGATGAAAATAATTGGCGGCGTTACTTGTTCTGTCCGGTCACGACGATCGCCTTGGGGGCGCCGCCACTCTTGTAATTGTCCCACATCAGAAACCCGACCACGCCCACCACAAGCATCACGGCGCCCAGGATAAAGGCCAGCACGGTCGTACCACCGCCCCCACCGCCGCCTCCGTCTTTGTTGATAATGACTGCCATGGCAATACTCCTTTGACCTGCGTAGCAGCAACGGACCACCGGTCGTATCGTTCCAAAGCATGTTGAACAGAAATCCGGGAACAAATGCTGTCTGCCATATCGAGCCTGAACGGCGGGTGGCCTGGCCGCACACTCCATATACGGATCGATCATGCCCCCGGCGCGTTAGATCGTGGCGTCCAATCGGGTGAGACAAATGTATATTGGTGGCGGCCTTATCGGCACGGTTCTAGTTGTCCTCCTTGTCTTGTTTCTCCTGGGGCGGATCTAGATCACACAACGCTCGCGTAGCGCATCTGCCTGCGTCCACCCGCGGCAGCTGGGATAGTCGCGTTTGAGCTGACGTTCCAAAAACTGATAGGCCCCTGGCCAAATTGGCTGGACCGAATGATCGAGGCGTGGGCCCGATATCAAAAAAGACGAGACGGCGTCGCACATTGGATTATTTGATATCAGGGGATTATTTGATATCAGGATCCGCGCACCGCTCGGGTCGGTCGGTATAGTCCCACATCGCCATGCCCGAACGGTGGATGGCGCGCCGATGAATTTTGCAAAGCCACACCAACCGCCACGACATATAAAGACGTACGGGGTGCCACGCATACCAAGGCTCCCAGCCGCTATCGATGGTCAGGGGCGACGGCTTGGGAGGCCCTGCGGCGTCAGACATTGTGTCCGCTAACGCCGATACGTCATCAGTTTCCAGGGACATGGATTACTTCCTGTGCCAGCTACCATGGTCCCAATAGCCCTGGTGCCAGTCATGGTCATTGTCGGAATCGTGCCACGAATAGTGCTTGTCGCTGCGATGCTCGTCCCGCCATTTGTCGTTATGGAAGGTGAAGGCCACGCCGGGAAAATGGATGCGGTCAGCGGTATGCCAGCAATCGCCCGCCCAGTTGCAGGTGACATACGCCGAGGCGGGCGAGGCAAACGGCATTGCAACGCTTGCGGCCAAAGCGGTCGCGACCAGAAGTTTCTGTGTATGCCTCATTATTTGGCTCCGCGGAGTGCCCCGTCGGTTCCAAAACGCACCCAGCCAATCTTTCGTGCCGATTTGGCGTGCGTAAAACCGGCGTGCGGCAGTTGAGAATTTTCAATGGAGCCAAAACGGCGTGAGGGCGTTGTGCGCCATCCGCTGTTTGCATTGCAGCATTCAGGGAACAGGCTTTGCCTCGGGGCCGGTCCAGGTCCATGCCGCGATCTTCCAGCCCGATGGCTGCTTGTCCAGCACGATGGTGATCTGCGCCATCTCGCGCATGGTCTTGCCCTTCTGCTGGAAGGTGTAGGTGGTGGGTGCGATGACATAGGCATGATCGCCGGAGACATTTTCGCGTGTCGGCGCGCCAATCGTCACTTGCCCACCGCTCTTGCCTTCGGCCGCTTCCGCTTTGCCCAGATCCGCGCCCCAGCTGTCGAACGCCTTCGCCCCGCGCCAGAAATAGGGCGCGACTTCATCGGTGATGGTGGGCGCGGCGATGTGCATGGCCTTGGCCGTCTTCATGTCGCCCTTGTTGAAAGCATCGGCGAACTGCTTGATCGTGCCTTCCACCGCCGCGTCACCCGCATGCGCCATCGGCGCAGCCATCAACAACAACGCACCCGTCAAACCGATCAGCGATTTCATGCTTGCCCCCGCGATTGTTCACCGCAAAGCTAACAGCTAACCCGGCGGCGGTCTTTGAAATTCGGATGCTGGTATGTCAGACGGTCCGAAGGACTTTTTCATCCTTCGGGCCGTTTCCTGTTCCAGAACAGCATCACGCCGACTGGATGACCCGCCGCCTGCCCCTCGCTTGTGCTCGCGGCGCTCGCAGCTCGAAACGGTCCACTGGACCGTTTCGCCCTTGCGGGTCGCTGCACTCACCTCGGCGTCACTTTGAACAAGCCGCCGGCTTTGTCGTCTTCCAGCATCCACAGCGCGCCGTCCGGGCCGATTTCCACATCGCGGATACGATGGCCGACATCCCAGCGCTCGGCAGGCTTGGCGCCGCCCTTGCCGTCGAAGGTGATGCGGAACAGCGATTTGCTGTCCATGCCGCCCATCAGGCCCGAGCCATTCCATTGCGGGAACATCGCGCCCTTGTAGAAAATCAGGTTGCCCGGCGCGATGATCGGCGTCCAATAGATCACCGGCTTGGCCAGATCGCTGCGCGTGTCCGGGCTGGCGATCGGCACGCCATTATAGTTGGTGGCATACGAGGTCAGCGGCCAGCCGTAATTCTTGCCCGGCTCGATCAGATTCAATTCGTCGCCACCGCGCGGGCCATGCTCGGCTTCCCACAAGCGGCCATCCGGCGCGAAGGCCAATCCATACGGCGTGCGATGCCCGCTGCTCCAGGTTTCCGACGGCGCCAGATTCGGCTCCGTCATTTTATACGTGCTGACCAGTGGCTGGGTCTTGGCCGCTTCGGTATCCTTGGGCGGATCAATCAAGGGGCGCGTGGCCGCGCCCAGCTTTCCCGCCATCGGATTGCCCGGCGCGGGTTTACCGTCGAGGGTGAGGCGCAAAATCTTGCCCAGTTCGGTGTTCGGGTCTTGCGCGGGCGTCATGCGCTGGCGCTCGCCCACCGCCAGAAACAGATATTGCCCGTCGGGCGAAAACGCGACTTGCGCACCGAACTGGCCGCCCTTGCCGGTGGGCAGGTCGTGCCACAGCACCTTCAATCCATCCAGGCTTGCCCCGTTCGCCGTGATCGACAGCTTCGCCCGCGCCAGCGCCAGGCCCGAACCATATTCGCCCGGCTCCGAATAGGTCAGATAGACATTGTGATCGGTCGCATAATGCGGCGACAGGAAAATGCCCAGCATGCCGCCCTGCCCGCCATAGGTGACAGCGGGGACGTTGGCGACCGGCAGCTTCTCGCCACTCTGCGACACCAGCCAGATCGGGCCGACCTTTTCGGTGATCAGCATGCGGCCGTCGGGAAGAAACGCCAGACGCCAGGGCAGATTGAAGGTCTGAACCTGGGTCAGCTTGAACGGCATGCTGGCTTCGGGGGCTTGGCTGCCCGCATTCACCTGCGCCAAGGCCGAGGTCGATGCCAGTGCCAGGATCGAAGCCGCCATTGCGAATTTCATGATCTGTCCTTTTTGGGTTGCGCACACCAGGATGATGCGGCGCGGAAACGAGGTCGGGATGCCGCAATCCCGTGGGGACGGGCGCTGCGTGATATACAGATTGTACCGACGCGTCCTCCCATTCAAGACAGGGCTAACCACATGGCGGAGGCTGGGAATTCCTGGCCCGCCCTCCGGCCCCGGCTCTGCACCCGCCGCATGGGTTCGACGCGGATCACCGCAGCGGCATGTCCACAAGCGCAAATGCGTTCTGCGGATGCCCCCTAATGAAGGTTGATGAATTTCATTTCTGAGATTGCGCCATCGCATTTATCAATTCTCATCGAAAGCAAGGCAAAAGCCGTGGACCTGGTTCCATTCTCCTCGCCCGGCACCTGAACCGGATGCTTGGCGTCCCTCGATATCCGCACCCAGTTGCGATGCTCCTCGAAAATCAAAAGCGGAAACATTTCCTTGGCCCTCGGGCCATATAGCGGTTCAACCGCCAGAAAGATGCCGAGATATTGATTCCGATCCCAGACATATGGCTTTGGTATTGCGCCTGAGACTCCGGGGACATTGATAGGCCCGCAATCTGGAAAACCCCAAGGCGGATCTATGCTCGCCTGCGATTGTTCGGGATACGAAAACATCGCCGCCGCCACCACAATCGATTGCACAAGCCATCGCATCGTCATCTTTGCCGTTTTGGTCATAGCTGGCCCCCGACTGCCTCTTCACGCGCTTCGACAGATTCTAGGCGCACCTGAAAGGCGGCTGCTATCCCATCAGTGACGGAATCCACCGATAAACTGCGCATACGCGAGCATCATTCCTCGTAATATTGGCAATTATCAATCTCTCCTGCGAAGCGCGCGCAATGCGATGAATAAAGGACTTACGCGATTTCGCGCGCAAGATTGCGCCTTTGTAATTCCATTGGAGTCTTCGCGTCACATATCCGAATCCGGATTGTCTTCTTTGGCTCGCTAGAACCTCGCTGCACCAACGAACTGCTTTGGCTGCATTTTTGTGGGGACAGACGATGACCAAATTCACCAAGCACCTTCTTTGCACGGCGGGCGTCACGACCTTGGCGATGGCGATGACCGCGCCTCCCGCCAGCGCACAAACCGCGGCCCGTGGATCGGCCAACATCGAAACCGTGATCGTCACCGGCGCACGCGACCAGGCGCAAGAGGTCAAGCGGCAGGCCCAGGTCATTCTCGACATCGCGCCGCTCGATCAAATCCGCTCGATGCCCGATTCCAATGCGGCCGAAGCCTTGCAGCGCTTGCCCGGCATCTCGCTGGAAGCGGATACCGGCGAAGGCCGCTTCATCAATATTCGCGGCATGGACGCCGATCTCAACGGCACCACCTTCGATGGCGTGCGCATGACCTCCAGCAATCCCGCCTCGCCCATGAGCGGGGGCCGTGCGGTGGCGTTCGATTCCTTCCCGGCCGGTCTTCTGGGCGGCGTGGAAGTGATCAAGTCGCTGACCCCCGATGTGGACGCCGAAGGCTTGGGCGGCGTGGTCAATATCCAGCCGCGCACCATTCCCGTCGGCCAGGATCACATCATCGACGCTTCGATCGGCGGTGGCATCGAGGCCTTGCGCGGCTCGCCGATCTACAAGGGCGACATCACGGTCGGCCAGCGCTTTTTTGACGACAAGCTGTCGGTGATTTTCAGCTATGGCTTCGAGCAGGACCATCGCGGCATCGATGATGTCGAAGCCGATTACATCAACGATCCCACCACCGTTCCCCCAGGCACCAGCGCCTTTCTGACCAAGAAGGCGTTCGACGATGTCCAGTATCGCTGGTACCAGTATCACCGCTCGCGCCAGGGTTTCGGCGGCGGCTTTACCTACAATCCGGATTCGAACACCAGCATCTATCTGCGTGGTTTCAATTCGGGCTATTCGGAACGGGCTGAAAAGCATGAATTCGTCATCACCGGCCTTGCCGACAATATCCTGAGCGTCAACAACACCACCGGCGCCTTTACCTCGTCCGGTGCCAAGTCGCGCTACAGCGACATCACCACCAAGGAAGATGTGGGCAACGAGCTGGTCGAATTCGGCGGGAACACGCTGATCGCCGACACCGTGACCATGGACGCCCGCATCTCCTGGACCCAGGGCCATGACCGGTTTCCCTATTCGGTCAACACAAGGTTCAGCAATCCCACGCCGTTCGATATCGTTACCAACAATTCCGACGCCACCCATCCCACCACGCAGGCGCTCGGTGGCATCAATCTGGCCGATCCGGCCCTTTATACCAAGGCCTCGGGCAGCAACAGCCCAAGCAAGAATACCGACAACGAATATGGCGGCGTGGTGAACTTCTCCGTGCCGCTCGATCTGATCGGCGAAGGCGGCGTCTTCAAGTTCGGCGGCAGCGTGCGCGAGCGCGCCCGCCGGGCCCAGCGATTTGCGGCCGATTTGAATCCGGTCAGCCAGAAGCTCACCGATTACGTCGCCGGGCCGGACATCGTCTATTACGACAACCGTTTCAATATCGGCCCCCAGCCGATCTTTTCCAAGCTGCTGACGATCCCGCAATCGCCAGCGACGGCCGATCCCTCGACCACCGAGCATGACAATGAAAACATCTATGCGGGCTATGCGCAGTACAACACGACCTTCGGCGATTTCGATGTCCTGGCCGGTGTCCGCTTCGAAGCCACCAAAGGCACCTACCGCGCCAATACCATCACCACCGACACTTTGGGCAACGACACGATCACACCCAACATTGTGGCGCACAGCTATAACGACATCTTTCCCGACGTGAGTGTGAAATACCAGGCAACCGACGATCTGCAGATCCGCGCCGCCTTCTCGACCGCCATCGCGCGCCCGGGATTCAACCAGATCACCGCCGCCCGGACGGTCAATCTGCAAAACGCCATTCCCGTGGTCACACAAGGCAATCCCGACCTGAAGCCGACCTTGGGCCGAAATTTCGATCTGACCGCAAGCTGGTTTCTGCCGCAAGGCGGCATCGCCTCCATCGGCCTGTTCTACAAGTCATTCAGCAATTACATCGTTTCAACTGAGCTGAATAACGTCACCAATGTCACCGGCTTTGCGGGGCAACCGGTCGATCTGATCAGCTATTCCAATGTCGGCGCGGCGCATGCCGCCGGCATCGAACTGGACTATAATCAGAAATTCGAATTTCTTCCCGATCCGCTCAGCGATTTCGGCTTTGAAGGCAATCTGACAGCCATCCAGTCCCGCGGCCAGATCCGCCCGGGCGAGCGGCACGCCCTGCCCCAGACCTCGCCTTTCAACTATAATGCCGCGCTCTATTACGATAACGGGCCGTTGGATCTGAAGATCGGAGCCTCCTATGTCTCGACCAATTTGTGGGCGGTGGGCGGCAGCAGCGCGACCGATCTCTACTCGCAGCCGCGCCTGCGGGTCGATTTCGGCGGCTCCTATCAGGTCACCGAAGAGGTCCAGGCCTATCTCAGCATCAAGAACATCACCAACACCAAGCTGGAATTCACCCAGACCAACGACCACAATTTTCCCGTGCAGCGCGAATTCTACGAGCCCGACTATATGTTCGGCGTGCGCGTGAAGATGTGAGGACGAACATGAGTCCGTATCGTATGGCGCGAGCGATCCTGGTTATGGCCGGCCTGGCGGGTGTTTGCGGTGCGGTCGCCGCGTCGCCCGCTCCGCGGCCGGACATGCCGCGCTATCAGCACATCTTCGTCCTTATCGAGGAAAATCAGAGCTTCGATAAAATGATGCAACATCCGCAATGGACGCCCAATCTGCACCGGTTGGCGGCGGAGTATGGATTGGCCTCGCAATTCTATGCCGAGGTGCATTCCAGCGAAGGCAATTATGTCGCCATGGTGGGTGGGGACACGTTCGGCATCCATGACGACGATGCTTTTTTCTGCAAGCAGGGAACCAAGGACAAATACTGCGAAAATTCCACCACGGCGCATTATGCCGATCACGACATCGTCGCTCCCAGTCTGGCCGACCAGCTGACCGAGGCCGGCCTAACCTGGAAAGCCTATCTGGAAGATCTACCGGCACCCGGTTCGCTGGTTCCGCGTTGGCCGAGCAAAGACTATCCGGTCCCCGGGATGCCGAATGAATTATACGCCGCCAAGCATAATGGCTTTGTGAGTTTCCATAGCGTCAATCAGGAGCCCTATCCGGAACTTGCGGAGCATTTCGTCAACTTCCGGCAGCTGGACGAAGACCTGGCGCAAGACCGGATGCCGAGCTACGCGCACATCGTTCCCAACCAATGCAACGACATGCACGGGATGGGCGCCAAGAACGGGCCCAATGTTCCGGCCGATTGCGTGGGAAGTCCGGATCCGTCGGGTTTGATCCGGCGCGGCGATACAGAGGTCGGCCGGCTGGTCGGCAAGATTATGGCGTCGAAGCTTTGGCGCGATCCCGGCAACAATGCTATTGTCATCACGTTCGACGAAAATGATGGGGCCGATCGCATGCATGGCGTGCAAGGCTGTTGCGGTTACGAACCAGACAGCCGGGCCAATTTCGGCGGCGGGCGCATTCCCACCATCGTCATCACAAACCATGGTTCGCGCCATGTCGAAGATGCGACACCCTATAATCATTACTCGCTGTTGCGTACGACCGAGGCGGCGTTCGGTATCGAGACCTATCTCGGCCATGCCGCCGACAGCGACAAGGGCGTGATGCCGATGACGCCTCTGTTCGCGGTCAAGGATAGGCATTAGCCGCAAGGACGTGACGTTTCGCCCGGGGTAAGGGCATTACCCACAAGGGCCGGTACCAACGCGGTCCGCACCATCCAAGGAGATACGCCGATGACACGCCATTTGATTCCGGCCATTGCCATTCTTCCCCTGCTGCTGGGCACCGCTTCGGCGCAGCCCGCTCCCACCTATCGCACGACCCAGAGCATCAAGCTGGGCGCGCCGGATCGCTGGGACTATGTGGTGTTCGATGGCGCTTCTGGCCGGGTCTATGTCGCGCATGGCGACCGCGTCACCGTGATCGACGGTCATGACGGCCATGTTCTGGGCAATGTCGAAGGCCTGCCCGGCGGCACCCACGGCATCGGCATTTCGACCGCCACCGGCCAGGGCTTCACCAATGACGGCAAGGCCGGCATTGCCGCCGCCTTCGATCTCAAGACCTTGAAAGTGACCAAGCGCATTGCTGCCAAGGACGATGCCGACGGCATCGCCTTCGATCCGGTGAGCGGCCATATCTTCATGGTCGACGGCGATTCCGCGGCGCTGACCGTGATCGATCCCAAGACCGATACGGTCATCGCCACCATCCCCACCGGCGGCGGCATGGAATATGCCGTCAGCGGCGGCAACGGCAAAGTCTATGTCAATGGCGCGGACAAGAAGGAAATTGTGCGCGTCGACACCGCCACCAACACGATCGACGCCCATTGGGCCATTCCCGATTGCGAAAGCCCGCATGGTCTGGCGATCGACACCGCAGGCCACCGGCTGTTTCCCACTTGCGAGAACGGGGTGATGAAAGTGCTGAACACCGACACCGGCAAAGTCGTGGCCAGCCTGCCCATCGGCCAGGGCACCGACGGCGCCGCCTTCGATCCCAAGCGCAAGCTGATCTTCAGCGCCAATGTCGACGGCACGCTTTCGGTGGTGCGCCAGAGCGGTCCGGATAGCTATACGGCGCTGGAAAGCATCAAGACCGGGATCACGGGAAAGAACATCGACATCGACCCGGCCACCGGACGTCTTTATGTGGCGGGTGCGGTGGTGGACGCCAGTGCGCCCCCGCCGCCGTCGCGCAA